>JBKDQY010000178.1:0-82828 GCA_046341655.1 Betaproteobacteria bacterium
CACGCGGTCCTGCTCGGCCTGGCTCAGGCGCGCGAACAGGGGCAGGATCTCCACCGGCGGCCCGCCCTTCTGCGCCTGGGCCAGGTGCCGGCGCAGGTGGTCGGCAGCTTCGCGGATCTCGCGCTCGCCGGGCAGGAAGACCAGGATGTCGCCCGGCCCTTCGCGCCACAGCACGTCCACCGCGTCGGCGATGGCGTCGTTCAAGTCGTGGTCGCGGCTTTCCTCGAAGGGGCGCCAGCGCTGCTCCACCGGGAACAGGCGCCCCGAGACCTGGATCACCGGCGCCGGCCCGTGCCGGCTGGCGAAGTGGTTGGCAAAGCGCTCGGCGTCGATGGTGGCCGAGGTGACGATCAGCTTCAGGTCGGGCCGCCGCGCCAGCACCTCCTTGAGGTAGCCGAGCAGGAAGTCGATGTTCAGGCTGCGTTCGTGGGCCTCGTCGATGATCAGCGTGTCGTAGGCCTTCAGCAGCGGGTCGCCCTCGGTCTCGGCGAGCAGGATGCCGTCGGTCATCAGCTTGACGCTGGCGCCGGGCTGCAGCCGGTCCTGGAAGCGCACCTTGTAGCCCACCACCTCGCCCAGCGGCGAGCCCAGCTCCTCGGCGATGCGCTTGGCCACGCTGCTGGCGGCGATGCGCCGCGGCTGCGTGTGGCCGATCAGCCCGCGGCCGCCGGCCCCCAGGCCGCGGCCGAGTTGCAGGCAGATCTTGGGCAACTGGGTGGTTTTGCCCGAGCCGGTCTCGCCGCAGACGATGACCACCGGGTGCTGGCGGATCGCGCGCGCGATCTCGTCGCGCCGGCCGGAAACCGGCAGCGACTCGGGGAAGGTGATCGGAGGGACCGGGCGGGCGGCCGCGGCCGGGGCGGGCGGCACGGCAACGCGGGCCCGGCGGCCGGGAGGGGTGTTCACGGGGGGCGGATTATCGCCAGCCCGCCCCGCGGCCGGCGCCGCGTCAGCCCGCGTAGGCCATCACGCTGAAGACGGCGCCCTGGGGATCCTGCAGCACGGCCATGCGGCCGACGCCGGGCACGTCCATCGGCGGCGTCAGCGTCTTGCCGCCGAGTGCCGCGCACTGCGCCATCGTGTCCTCGACGCTGTCGACCGTGATGTAGCAGCCCCAGGCCGGCGGCAGCGGCCCGGCACCGGGCGGCAGGCCCATGATGCCGCCCACCTGCGTGTCGCCGATGCTGGCGACGTGGTAGGGGCCCGTGCCCATGTCCACGTTCCGGATGGCCCAGCCGAACAGCGCGCCGTAGAAGCGGCCGGCTGCCTCGGGGTCGGTCGTGGCCAGTTCGTTCCAGCTGAACGCACCGTGGGTCTTGTAGGGATCCATCGCCAAGCTCCTGAGGCCACCGACGCAGGGGGATGCTGCGGCCGCGCAGCCCTGCTGTCAACGCCTGCTGCGGCACAATCGTTCTTCGCCTGCGCCCGCCTCCATGAGCCTCGTCTTCCCCCACACGTTCGTGCCCTGGTTCAGGGCCGTGGCGCCTTACATCCACGCTTACCGCGGCAAGACCTTTGTCGTCGGCCTCGCGGGCGAGGCGATCGCCGCCGGCAAGCTCACGGTGTTCGCGCAGGACCTCGCCATCCTGCACGCCATGGGGCTGAAGCTGGTGCTGGTGCACGGTTTCCGCCCGCAGGTCAATGAGCAGCTCGCGCTCAAGGGCCACGTCAGCCGCTACCACCGCGGCGTGCGCATCACCGACCCCGTGGCGCTGGACGCCGCCCAGGAGGCCGCCGGTCAGCTGCGCTTCGAGATCGAGGCCGCCTTCAGCCAGGGCCTGCCCAACACGCCGATGGCCAACAGCACGGTGCGCGTGGTCTCCGGCAACTTCCTCACCGCACGCCCGGTGGGCATCGTCGACGGCATCGACTTCATGCACAGCGGCCTGGTGCGCCGGGTCGACTCGGTGGCCATCCGCCGCGCCATCGACGGCGGGGCCATCGTGCTGCTCAGCCCCTTCGGCTTCTCGCCCACCGGCGAGGCCTTCAACCTCACCATGGAAGACGTGGCCACCAGCACGGCCGTCGCACTGCAGGCCGACAAGCTGGTGTTCATGACCGAGGTGCCCGGCCTGCACGAGAGCGTCACGCAGGGCCGCGCGCCAGAGGACGGCGAGGACGCCATCGACACCGAACTGGCGCTGGCCGACGCGCGCCGCGTGCTCGCCGCGCTGCCGCCGCCGGCCCAGCCGGCCGACCCGGCGTTCTACCTGCAGCATTGCGTCAAGGCCTGCGAGGGCGGCGTCGAGCGCAGCCACATCCTGCCCTTCGCCACCGACGGCGCGCTGCTGCTGGAGGTGTTCACGCACGACGGCGTCGGCACCATGGTCGTCGACGAGAAGCTCGAGAGCCTGCGCGAGGCCACGGCCGACGACGTCGGCGGCATCATCCAGCTGATCGAGCCCTTCGAGAAGGACGGCACCCTGGTTCGCCGCGACCGCCACGAGATCGAGCGCGACATCGCCTTCTACAGCGTGGTCGAGCACGACGGCATCATCTTCGGCTGCGCCGCCCTGTACCCTTACCCCGAGGCCCGCACGGGCGAGATGGCCGCGCTCACCGTGAGCCCGCTCAGCCAGGGCCAGGGCGACGGCGAGCGGCTGCTCAAGCGCATCGAGCAGCGCGCACGGGCCGCCGGGCTGCAGAGCATCTTCGTGCTGACCACGCGCACGATGCACTGGTTCATCAAGCGCGGCTTCGTGCAGGTCGACCCCGAATGGCTGCCCGAGGCGCGCAAGCGCAAGTACAACTGGGACCGGCGCTCGCAGGTGCTGGTCAAGAAACTCAACTGAGGACGCAACACGATGGCACGGATGGTTCAGTGCGTGTACCTGAAGAAGGAGGCGCCGGGTGTCGCCTTCCCGCCCTACCCGGGCGAGCTCGGCAAGCGCATCTACGACAACGTCAGCCAGGAGGCGTTCGAGCTCTGGAAGAAGCACCAGACCATGCTCGTCAACGAGAACCGCCTCAATCTGGCCGATGCCCGCGCGCGGCAGTACCTGGCGCGGCAGATGGAGCAGTTCTTTTTCGGCAACGGGGCGGACAAGCCGGTGGGCTACGTGCCGCCGTCGGCCTGAGCCCCGTCGAGGAGCACCGCATGCCCACCCTGGCCGAACTGCTGGCCCAGAAGGCCGAACTGGAACGCCGCATTGCCGAGCAGGCGCGCGCCGAGCGCGAGCAGGCCATCGCGCAGGTGCGGCAGCTGATGGCGCAGCACGGCCTGACGCTGGCCGACGTCGGTGGCGGCGCCCGCCCGCAGCCACCGCGCAGCCCGCGCGGGGCTGCCGACCGTCCCCCCGCGGCCAAGGTGGCGCCCAAGTACCGCGACGCCGAAACGGGCCAGACCTGGTCGGGCCGCGGCCTGCAGCCGAAGTGGCTGAAGGCGGCGCTGGCCAGCGGGCGCAGCCTGTCGGACTTCTCGATCTAGGCCCCGACCGGCCCCGCATGGACGTCCCGGCAGCCCCGCAGAACCCGCCGCCGCGGCTGAGCGCATCGCTGGCCGCCGCGTTGTCGGCGCTCAGCATCGGCCTGGCGGCCTTGCTGCTGTCGTATGCGGGATCGCTGAGCGTGGCTCTCAAGCCCTGGGGTGCCCTCGCGCTGCCGGCGGGCCTGGCACTGGCTGCTCTCACGCGCTGGGGTCCGGGGGTGCTGGTGGGCGCCGTGGTGGGCACGGCGGTCGCCCTGCTGGCCAGCGGCCTGGGACCGATGGACGCGGTCGTGGGCGCGCTGGCCATGGGACTGTCGGCCCTGCTGGCGCACGCGTTGATGCAGCGACTGGACTTCGATCCCCGCCTGGAGCGCGCGATCGACGTCGCCGTGCTCGTGCTGGGCGTGGCGGTCGGGGCTGCGCTGCCGGCCACGCTGGGCCTGGCGGTCTGGTCCCCGGGCGGCGCGGAGCAGACCGGCCTCGACGCGCTCGGCGTGGGCTGGGTGGTGCTGGGCCTGGGCATGCTGGCCACCGCCACGGCGGTGCTGAGTTTCGACCGCGGCGTGATGCACGCGCTGCAGCCTGCCGCCGACCGCGCCCCGGGCTGGGCGGGGCCCGCGATGGCAGGCGTGGCGGCACTGGCCGTGCTGCTGCTGCTGTGGGCGTCGCCGGGCGAGCGCACGGCCTGGGGTGCGGTGGCGCTGTTCCTGCCGCACGTGCTGGTGGCCACGCTGGCCATGCACGGGCGGCTGGCGATCGGCTCGAGCTTCCTGCTGCTGGCCTCCTTGCTGGTCGCGGGCTCGGCGGCCAAGGGCCTGGTGCCCTGGGGCGGCCCCGGCGGCCTGCAGGCCGGGATCGCGGCCTGGGTGGGTTCGGCGCTGGCCCTGCTGCTCGTCGCGCATGCCGCGCACGTGGAGTGGCGGGGCCGCTCGCAGCGCTGGGAGTGGGCGCTCGACGGCTCGCGGCTGGGCGTGGCCGACTGGCTGCTCGACCGCCCCGACGGCTTCGCGTCGGTGGCTTGGCGCACGCTCACGGGCCACACCGAGCGGCGCTGGAACGTCGACGCCTGGCTGCAGCAGGTGCTGCCCGAAGACCGTCCGCAGCTGATCGAGGCCATCACGGCCGTGGGTACCGGTCACGCCGGCCGGCGCCAGCTCGAACTGCGACAGGTGTCCGACGGCGACTGGCGGTGGCTCGAGGTGACGCTGCTGGTGGTCGAGCGCGACGGCGTCGGGCGCCCGCTGCGCCTGATGGCCACGCTGGCCGACGTGCACGACAGGCGCCAGGCCCAGGAACGCCAGCTGATGAGCGTGAGCCTGTTCCAGCACCTGCACGAGGGCCTGCTGATCACCGACCCCGAACTGCGCGCGCTCGACGTCAACCCGGCCTACGGGCAGATCCTGGGCGTCAGCCGGGAGGAGGTGCTGGGCACCGTGCCCTCGCTGCTGCGGCCCGCACCGGCCGACCCGGTGGCGCGGCAGCAGCGCGCCGCCATGTGGGCAGGCCTGCGCGACCACGGCCGCTGGCGAGGCGAGTTGCTGGAGCGGCGGCGCGACGGCACCGAGTGCGCGCTGCAGGCCACCGTGTCCACCGTGTTCGGGCCCGACGGCGAGCTGCGCTACCACGTGCTCGTCATCAGCGACACCACTGAGCAGCGCGCGCAGCGCGAGCAGTTGCAGCGCCAGGCGCACTCCGACGAGCTCACGCGGCTGCCCAACCGCGCCCGGCTGTCGGAACTGCTCGACGACGCCATGCGAGCCGCCGACCGCGACGGCTGCCTGCTGCTGGTGTGCTACCTCGACCTCGACCGCTTCAAGCCCGTCAACGACCGCTTCGGCCACGAGGCCGGCGACCGCCTGCTCGTCGAGCTGGCCGGACGCCTGCGCAGCGCGCTGCGCAGCCGCGAGCAATGGAACGACAGCGCGGCGCGCCTGGGCGGCGACGAATTCGTGCTGCTGCTGCGCGCCGGCACGCTGGAGGAGGCCCGGCTCGCGGTGGAGCGCGTGCTGCGCGTCGTGTCGCAGCCCTACGTCGTGGACCCGGCGCAGGACCCGGTGCAGGTCACGGCCAGCATGGGCCTGACCATCTACCCCATCGACCGCAGCGACGCCGACACGCTGCTGCGGCACGCCGACCACGCGATGTACGGCGCCAAGCAGCGCGGCCGCAACGGCTACGAGTTCTTCGACCCCGAGCAGCGCCGCCGCACCGAGGAGCGCGCGCTGGCCATCGGCCGCATCCAGGAGGCGCTGGACCAGCAGGAGCTGGTGCTGCACTACCAGCCCAAGGTGGACATGCGCAGCGGCCGCGTGCACGGCTTCGAGGCGCTGCTGCGCTGGGACCACCCCAGCCAGGGCCTGATCGCGCCCTCGCAGTTCCTGCCGCTGATCGAGCACACGGGCCTGTCCAGCCGCATCGGCGACTGGGTCATCGCGCAGGCGCTGGACCACCTCAGCTCGTGGCGGCGCAAGGGGCTGGAGTTCTCGGTCAGCGTCAACGTCTCGGCGCGGCACCTGCAGGAGCCCGATTTCTCGCAGCGCCTGGCCGAGCTGCTGGCGCGCCACGCCCAGCCGCTGGCCTCCTGGCTGGAGATCGAGATCACCGAGAGCGCGGCCCATGCCGACATCGAGGCCACCTCGGCGCTGCTGGCGCGCTGCCGCACGCTGGGCGTGCGCTTCGCGCTCGACGACTTCGGCACCGGCTACTCCACGCTCACCTACCTGAAGCGGCTGCCGGTGGACGTGCTGAAGATCGACCGCAGCTTCGTGCACCAGATGCTCGAAGACCCGCAGGACCGCGCCATCGTGGAGGGCGTCATCGGCCTGGCCGGCACCTTCGGCTGCACGGTGGTGGCCGAGGGCGTCGAGAGCCCGGCCCAGGCCCGCGCGCTGCTCGACATGGGCTGCGCCCTGGGCCAGGGCAACGGCATCGCCGCGCCCATGCAGGCGGCGCAGGTCGGCGACTGGATCCAGCAGTACCGGGGCGTGTTCGCGATCACCCCCGCGCCGGGCAAGCCCGTTATCGATCCGGGCGTGGGCAGGCTGGGGCGGTGATCCCGCCGGGCTTCCTGCAGGAACTGCTGTCGCGCGTCGACATCGTCGACGTGATCGGCCCGCACGTCGAGCTCAAGCGCAGCGGCAGCAGCTGGATGGGCTTGTGCCCCTTCCACGGCGAGAAGTCGCCGAGCTTCTCGGTGGTGCCGGCCAAGCAGTTCTACTACTGCTTCGGCTGCGGCGCGGGCGGCGACGCCATCCGCTTCCTCACCGAGCACCTCGGGATGAGCTTCGTCGAGGCCGTGCGCGACCTGGCCGGCCGCGTGGGCCTGAGCGTGCCGGAGGAGCAGGTCAGCCCCGAGGAGCGCGAGCGCCGCGACACGCTGCGCCAGCGCCGGCTTTCCATCACCGAGGTGCTGGAGCGCGCCGCGGCCTTCTACCGGGCCCAGCTCAAGAGCAGTCCGCAGGCCATCGACTACCTGAAGCGGCGAGGCCTGACCGGGGCCGTCGCGGCCCGCTTCGGCCTGGGCTACGCGCCACCGGGATGGAAGACGCTGGCCGGGGTGTTCCCGAGCTACGACGACCCCCTGCTTGAGGAGGCGGGCCTGGTGCGGCAGCGCGAGGCCTCGACCGATGTCGAGGGCGAGGGCGAGCCGGCACCCGCCGCGCCGGACCGCGGTCGCTATGACTGGTTCCGCCACCGCGTCATGTTCCCCATCCGCGGCGCCGACGGGCAGGTGATCGGCTTCGGCGGGCGCGTGCTCGACGACAGCCGCCCGAAGTACATGAACTCGCCGGAGACGCCGGTGTTCAGCAAGGGCCGCGAGCTGTATGGCCTGTTCGAGGCGCGGCAGGCCCTGCGAGACAAGGGCTTCGTGCTGGTCGTCGAGGGCTACATGGACGTCGTGGCGCTGGCGCAATCGGGCTTCGGCAACGCGGTGGCGACGCTGGGAACGGCCTGCACCGCCGATCACGTGCAGAAGCTCTTCCGCTTCACCGATCACGTGGTCTTCGCCTTCGATGGCGATGCCGCCGGCCGCCGTGCCGCGGGCCGCGCCCTGGAGGCCGCGCTGCCGCACGCCACCGACCTGCGCAGCGTGCGCTTCCTGTTCCTGCCCCCGGAGCACGATCCCGACAGCTACGTGCGCGAGCTCGGGGCCGATGCCTTCGAGCGCGCACTGGCCGAGGCAGTGCCACTGTCGCGCCAGTTGCTGGCCCAGGCCGCCGAAGGCTGCGAGCTCGCCAGCGCGGAGGGACGCTCGCGCATGCTGGCGCAGGCCCGGCCGCTGTGGCAGGCGCTGCCCGACGGCGCGCTCAAGCGCCAGTTGCTGCCCGAGCTGGCCACGCAAGCGCGCCTGGAGTCGGCCGACCTGGCCCAGCTGTGGGCCACCGGGCGGCCGACCGCCGCGCGCCCCGCCACCGAGCGCAGCGGCCCCGTGCGGCTCTTGCGCCCGGGTGCACTCCGGGTTGCACCGGCGGGCCCGGCCGACGTCGCCCTGCGCCTGCTGCTCCAGCACAGCGACTGGTGGGAGCGCCTCCCGCCCGACGACCAGCAGCTGTTGCACGAGCTCGACCCACCCTACGGCGACGTCGTCCGCTGGCTGGAGAGGCAGGTGGTGGAACACGGGCCGCAGACCTGGTCGCACCTGAACGAAGCCCTTTCGGCCGAGCCCTGGGCCGAGCGCGCCCGCGCCTGGGTGCGCGCCGGCCTCGGCGACGAGCAGCACAGCTTCGAGGCGCTGGGGCATTGCCTGGGCCTGCTGTGGCAGACGCTGTTGCGGCAGGAGGCTGAGGCCATCGTGGCCGGATCGCCCGGCCCCGAGGAGCTGTCGCGCTACCGCGAGATCCTCGCGCGCATCGCCGAATTGAAGGCGGCCCGGAGCTCCCCGACCTCGGCCTGAGCCGGCCCCGCCCGCCTGCAGGATCGGTGTGAGCGCCGGTATAATCCGGCGGTTATCGCGACGGCAAGAGTGACGGCAGCACCTCCGGGCCCCGACCACCCTCGAAAAGGGTTGAAACGGTCACCCTCCCCCGCAAGGGCTGCAAACCCCCACGTCCACGCCAGCTTGCCCGCGGCGACGCCTGACCAGGTGCCCGTTTGCACCCGGCCTGGGGCCCTCCGGGCTCCGGTTCGGTTGCGGGCCCCGGTCGGCGCCCACCCTGCAGCCCCCGCACCCCGCCCGGCGGCCCGGCCTCGAGCCGGCGCTGCCGTGCCGTACGTTCCCACGCCTCGCCAAGGACCCGCATGACCGCCAAGAAGACCGCGCCCGCCGCCAAGCCCGCCGCCAAGGCAGCCCCTGCCAAGGCCGATCCGAAGGCGGAGAAGAAGCCCGCTCCGGCCAAGTCGGCGGCCAAGTCGGCGGCCAAAGCCCCGGCCAAGGCGGCGCCGGCAAAGTCCGAGGCCAAGCCGGCCAAGGCCGAGGCACGCATCGACCCCAAGGCCGCCAAGCCGGCGGCCAGGGTGCCCGCCAAGCCCGAGCCCGCCAAGGGCAAGGCCGCCAAGAAGGGCCCCGAGGCCCCGCAGCCCGCTGCCGAGGAGGACGACGACCTCGTTGATCTCGAGGAGGAGATCGAAGACGAGGCCGAGGGCGAGGTCGAGCCTGCCGAAGACAAGGCCGACGACAAGGCCGAGAAGGCAAAGCCGCTGCGCATGAAGGTGTCGCGCGCCAAGGAGCGCGCGCTGATGCGCGAGTTCGGCCTCGAGGAGACCACGCTCAGCGAGGAGGAGGCCACCAAGCGCCGCCAGGAGCTGAAGACGCTCATCAAGATGGGCAAGACGCGGGGCTTCCTGACGCACCAGGAGATCAACGACCACCTGCCCGAGAAGCTGATCAACGAGGAGATCCTCGAGGCCATCATCAGCATGCTCAACGACATGGGCATCGCGGTGTACGAGCAGGCGCCCGACGCCGCCACGCTGCTGGTGGCCGGCGGCGGCACCACCACCGCCACCGAGGAAGAGGCCGAGGCGGCCGCCGCGGCCGCGCTGTCCACGGTGGACAGCGAGTTCGGCCGCACCACCGACCCGGTGCGCATGTACATGCGCGAGATGGGCACGGTGGAGCTGCTCACGCGCGAGGGCGAGATCGAGATCGCCAAGCGCATCGAGGGCGGCCTGCAGGCCATGATGCTGGCGATCAGCGCCAGCCCCACCACGATCGCCGAGATCCTGGCCTACGCCGACAAGATCGCCGCCGGGACGATGCAGATCTCCGAGGTGGTGGACGGCTTCATCTCCGACGACGAGGCCGACGACTACGTCGCCGAGGAGGACTACGACGAGTTCGACGAGGAGGACGACGACGATGGCCAGGGCGGCAGCAAGGCGCTGACGAAGAAGCTCGAGGAACTGAAGAAGGCCGCGCTCGAGAAGTTCGCGGTGCTGCGCGAGCACTTCGACCGCATGCGCAAGGCCTACGAGAAGGACGGCTACCGCAGCGCCGCCTACGACAAGGCCCAGCAGAGCATCAGCGACGACCTGATGACCATCCGTTTCACGGTCAAGACCATCGAGCGCCTGTGCCAGATCCTGCGCAGCCAGGTCGACGACGTGCGCCGCTACGAGCGCGAGATCCGCCGCATCGTGGTCGACAAGTGCGGCATGCCGCAGGACCACTTCATCAGGACCTTCCCGCCCAACATCCTGAACCTCAAGTGGGCCGAGAAGGAGGCCGCGGCCAGCCGCGCCTACAGCCCCGTGCTGGCGCGCAACCTGCCCGCGGTGCAGGAACTGCAGCAGAAGCTCGTCGACCTGCAGGCCCGCGCCGTCGTGCCGCTGGAGGACCTGAAGGAAATCAACAAGAAGATGAACGAGGGCGAAAAGGCCTCTCGCGACGCCAAGAAGGAGATGATCGAGGCCAACCTGCGCCTCGTGATCTCCATCGCCAAGAAGTACACCAACCGCGGCCTGCAGTTCCTGGACCTGATCCAGGAGGGCAACATCGGCCTGATGAAGGCGGTGGACAAGTTCGAGTACCGCCGCGGCTACAAGTTCAGCACCTACGCCACGTGGTGGATCCGCCAGGCCATCACGCGCTCGATCGCCGACCAGGCGCGCACCATCCGCATCCCGGTGCACATGATCGAGACGATCAACAAGATGAACCGCATCTCGCGGCAGCACCTGCAGGAGTTCGGCTACGAGCCCGACGCGCCGACGCTGGCCGAGAAGATGGAGATCCCCGAGGACAAGATCCGCAAGATCATGAAGATCGCCAAGGAGCCGATCTCCATGGAAACGCCGATCGGCGACGACGACGACAGCCACCTCGGCGACTTCATCGAGGACACCAACAACGTCGCCCCGGTCGACGCCGCCATGCAGGCCGGCCTGCGCGACGTGGTCAAGGACATCCTGGACTCGCTCACCCCGCGCGAGGCCAAGGTGCTGCGCATGCGCTTCGGCATCGAGATGAGCACCGACCACACCCTCGAGGAGGTGGGCAAGCAGTTCGACGTCACGCGCGAGCGCATCCGCCAGATCGAGGCCAAGGCCATCCGCAAGCTCAAGCACCCCAGCCGTTCCGACAAGCTGCGCACCTACCTCGACAACCTCTGATCCGTGACGCTTGTCACGGGCGGCTGAGTACACTGGCGGCATGACCCGCATCGCCGACCGCACCGTGCTGTTCGCCGACCTGCGCGGCAGCACGGCACTCTTCGAGACGCTGGGCAACGCCGAGGCCACCTCGGTGGTCACGCACGTGATCAACGCGCTCGCCGGCCCCGTGAGCAGCTACGAGGGCCAGCTCGTCAAGACGCTGGGCGACGGCCTGATGGCCGTCTTTGACGAGCCGCTGCCCGCGGTGCAGGCGGCCATGCTGATGCACGACGTGCTCGACGGCATGGTGCACCGCGCCAGCGAGCGCGGCGCCTCGCCGGGCCTGCGCGCGCTGCGCCTTCAGGTGGGCGTGGCGCGCGGCGAGGTCGTCGAGATGCGGGGCGACTGCTTCGGCGACGCCGTCAACGTGGCCGCACGGCTGCTGGACCACGCCGGCGACAACGAGACGCTGATCACGGTGGAGGTGCTGCAGGGTCTGCCGCTGGACCTGCGCGGGCGCTTCCGCAGCCTCGACCGGCTGGTGCTGCGCGGCCGCGCCGAGCCGGTGCAGGTGCACGTGATGGGCGGCCGCCGCGGTGGCTTGGGCGACGTGCCCGTCACGCAGTTCAGCGGCGACTTCAGCGGCAGCGTCGACGAGCCCGACGGCCTGCGCCTCATGTGGGCGGCCACGAACCACGTGTTCGCCAGCCAGCAGGCACCGCTGGTGCTGGGCCGCAGTCCGCAGGCGACCTTCTGCGTCGACGACAGCCGCGTCTCGCGATCGCACGCGCGCGTGGACTGGCACAGCGGCAGCTTCCAGATCACCGACCTGTCCTATAACGGCACCTTCGTGCGCTTCGCCGACGGCGAGATTGTCAGCCTGCGCCGCGGCAGCTGCACCCTGCACGGCAGCGGCACCATCGGCCTCGGCGGCTCGCCGACCGACCCGGGTTCGGCCTGCGTCGCCTTCGACGTGCTGCGCTTCGCCGACACCCAGCCCCAGGTGCCACTCGAGCTGCGCTGAACCCCGACCCCCCTTCATGCGCCTGCTATACGTCGACGACGACCGCATCAACGCCCTGCTCTTCGAGGAGACGGTGCGCCTGGCCCCGGGCGTCGAGATCGAGGTCGCCGCCAACGGCGCCGAGGCCGTCGAGCTGGCCCGGCGCTGGCAGCCCGACCTGCTCGTGGTGGACCTGCACCTGCCCGACACCAACGGCCTGGTGCTGCTGTCGCAGCTGCGCAAGGCTGCCGGCCGTGCCGACCTGCCGGCCTACCTGTGCACCGCCGACGACGCTCCCGAGCGCGCGCGCGAGGCGCGGGCTGCCGGCTACGCCGGCCTGTGGTCCAAGCCGGTGGACCTGGGCACGGTGATCGACGAGCTCAAGCGCCGCAGCGACGGGGCTGCGCGCCCATGAACTTTCGCGCCGAGCCTGCCTTCCGCCACGGTCAGCGCGCGCGCACGGCGGTGTTGCTGGTCAACCTGGGCACGCCCGACGAGCCCACCGCGCCCGCGCTGCGCCGCTACCTGGCCGAGTTCCTGAGCGACCCGCGCGTCGTCGAGATCCCTCGGCTCGTGTGGTGGCCGATCCTGCACGGCGTGATCCTGCGCACGCGGCCCCGTCAGTCGGCGGCGAAGTACGCCAGCGTCTGGATGCCCGAAGGCTCGCCGCTGGCGGTGTGGACGCAGCGACAGAGCGCCGCCCTGTCGCAGGCCCTGGCCGCGCGCGGCCACGACGTGCTGGTGCGCCACGCCATGCGCTACGGCAACCCCTCGATCGCCAGCGTGATGGACGCCCTGCGCACCGAAGGGGTCACGCGCGTCCTCGTGCTGCCGGCCTACCCGCAGTACGCGGCGGCCACCACCGCCAGCGTGGCCGACAAGCTGCTGGCCTGGAGCACGCAGGCGCGCCGCATGCCCGAGTTGCGCTTCATCAACGAGTACCACGACGACGCCGGCTACATCGGTGCGCTGGCCGCGCGCCTGCGCGCTCACTGGACCGGGCACGGCCGCGGCGACAAGCTCGTGCTGAGCTTCCACGGCGTGCCCGAGCGCAGCCTTTTGCTGGGCGACCCCTACCACTGCCAGTGCCACAAGACGGCCCGCCTGCTGGCCGAAGCGCTGGGTCTGCCGCGCGAGCAGGTGGTGGTCACGTTCCAGAGCCGGTTCGGCAAGGCCAAGTGGCTGGAGCCCTATACCGAGCCCACGCTCGAGAAGCTGGCCGCCGAAGGCACGCGGCGCGTCGACGTCATGTGCCCCGGCTTCACGGCCGACTGCCTGGAGACGCTGGAAGAGATCGCCCAGGAGGCGCGCGATGCCTTCCTGGCCGCCGGCGGCGAGCGCTTCGACTACGTGCCCTGCCTCAACGCCGAGCCGGCGTGGATCGAGGCTCTGGCCGCGCTGGCCGAACGCCACCTGGGCGGCTGGGACACGCGCGCCGCCCCCGACGCGGCAGCGCTGGAGGCGCAGCGCCAGCGCGCGCTGGCGCTCGGCGCGAAGGAGTGACCCTCAAGCCGGCCGACGCCCCAGCAGCCGCCACAGCTGCGGCAGCACCAGCACCGCCAGCACCAGGCCCAGCAGCGCGGCCGACATCGGCCGCTCGATGAACACGCGGAAGTTGCCCTCGCCGATGGCCACGGCGTTGCGCATCTGCGCCTCGGCCAGCGGGCCCAGGATCATGCCCACGATCACCGGCGCGGTCGGGAAGTCGTAGCGCCGCATCAGCACGCCCAGCAGGCCCACGCCGGCCATCAGCCAGAGGTCGAAGCTGCTCTGGCGCATGCCGTACACGCCGATGGTGGCGAAGATCAGGATGCCGGCGTAGAGCGGCGCGCGCGGGATCTCCAGCAGCTTCACCCACAGGCCCACCAGCGGCAGGTTCAGCACCAGCAGCATCACGTTGCCGATGTACAGGCTGGCGATCAGCGCCCACACCAGGTTGCTGCTGGTCTGGAACAGCTGCGGCCCGGCGTTGATGCCGTAGCCCTGCAGCGCGCTCAACAGGATGGCGGCGGTCACGCTGGTGGGGATGCCCAGCGTCAGCAGCGGCACCAGCGTGGCGGTGACGGCCGCGTTGTTGGCGGCCTCGGGCCCGGCCACACCCTCGATGGCGCCAGTGGTGCCGAACTCCTCGGGGTGCTTGCTGAGCTTGCGCTCCACGCCGTAGCTCAGGAACGTGGGGATCTCGCTGCCACCGGCCGGGATGGTGCCGAACGGGAAGCCCACTGCCGTGCCGCGCAGCCAGGCCGGCCACGAGCGCCGCCACTCGCTGCGGTTCATGTGCACGTTGCCCATGGCGTTCATCGTGGCCTGCGTGCGGCCCTCGTACAGCGCGGTGTAGAGGCACTCGCCCACCGCGAACAGGCCCACCGCCACCAGCACCACCTCGATGCCGTCCATGAACTCCGGCACGCCGCCGGTGTAGCGCACCTGCGCCGTGACCTGGTCGATGCCCACGCAGCCCACCGCCAGGCCCACGAACAGCGCCGTCAGCCCGCGCAGCGTGCTCTTGCCCAGCACCGCGCTCACGGTGGTGAAGGCCAGCAGCATCAGCATGAAGTACTCGGGCGGGCCGAGCTTGACCGCGTGCTCGGCGATGAACGGGGCGAACACCGTCACCAGCACGGTGGCGATGGTGCCGGCCACGAAGCTGCCGATGGCCGCCGTGGCCAGCGCGGCACCGGCGCGGCCGTTCTTGGCCATCTTGAAGCCCTCGAGCGCCGTCACCATGGTGCCGGTCTCGCCGGGGGTGTTGAGCAGGATCGAGGTCGTCGAGCCGCCGTACATCGCGCCGTAGTAGATGCCGGCGAAGAAGATCATGCTCGCCGTGGGCTCCACCTGCGTGGTGATGGGCAGCAGCATGGCCACGGTCACCGCCGGCCCCAGGCCCGGCAGCACGCCGATGGCGGTGCCCAGCGCGCAGCCCACGAAGGCCCACAGCAGGTTGACCGGCGACGCCGCGGTGGCAAAGCCGCCGAGCAGCTGGCTCCAGATGTCCATCTACAGCCACCCCGTGCCGGTCAGGCCGGGCAGCGAGATGCCCAGCAGCTGCGTGAACAGCCAGTAGGCCGGTGCCGCGATCAGCATGCCGGTCACGGCGTCGATCGCCAGGCCCCGCGCACCGCCGTGCGGCTTGCCCTCGCTGGCGCGCAGGCCGCGCACCGCCAGCACGAAGCAGGCGGTGCAGGCGATGATGAAGCCCAGGCGCTCCAGCAGCAGCGCGTTGGCCGCGAGGCCGCCCATCACCCAGGCCAGCGCGCGCCAGTCGCCGCGCGCGGCGCCCGAGGGTTCTTCCAGCGAGCGCCAGCCGCCGCTGAAGGCCTCCCACAGCAGGCCGGCGCCGCAAGCCAGCAGGGCCAGCGACACCACCCAGGGCACGAAGTTGGGCCCCACCCCGCCATAGCCGGCCACCGACGAGATGCCGGTGGCGCCCCAGGCCATGAGACCGCCGAGTGCCAGCGCGCCAGCGCCGATCAGCGCCTGCCGGCGCTGCGCCGCGGAGTCCAGGCCCATGCCGTCCTCAGATCATCCCGGCCTTGACCATGGTGACGCGCAGGCTCGCGAACTCGCGCTCGACGAAGTCCTCGAAGGCCTTGCCGGTGAGCAGCGCGGGCGTCCACTGGTTCTTCTCCATCGCCTCGGCCCAGGCCTTGCTGCGCGTGGCCTTGACCACGCGGTCGACCAGCGCATCGCGCTGCGCCGGGGTGATGCCGGGGGCGCCGTAGACGCCGCGCCAGTTGCCGATCTCGACGTTGTAGCCCAGCTCCTTCATGGTGGGCACGTTGATGCCCTTCAGGCGCTGTGGCGAGGTCACGGCGATGGGCCGCATCTTGCCGCTCTCGATGTACTGCTGGAACTCGCTGTAGCCGCTGCCGCCGACGCTGACGTTGTTGCCCAGGATGGCCGCCACCGCCTCGCCGCCGCCGCGGAAGGGCACGTAGTTGATCCTGCTGGCATCGACGCCGACGTCGCGCGCCAGCATGGCCGCTGCGATGTGCTCAGTGGAGCCGCGCGAGCCGCCGCCCCACTTGACGCTGGCCGGGTCCTTCTTCAGCGCCTCGACGACGTCCTTCATCGTCTGGAAGGGGCTGGCCGCGGGCACGACGAAGACGTTGAACTCGCTCGTCAGGCGGGCGATCGGGGTGGCCTGCGTCACGCTGACCGGCGGCTTGCCGGTGATGATGCCGCCGAGCATGACGGCGCCCATCACCATCAGTGCGTTCGGGTCGCCCTTGCTGGCGTTGACGAACTGCGCCAGGCCGATGGCGCCGGCCGCGCCGCCCTTGTTCTCGAAGCTGACCGTCGAGGCCACGCCGGCGTCCTGCAGCGCCTTGCCCAGGGCGCGGCCGGTGCTGTCCCAGCCACCGCCGGGGTTGGCGGGGATCATCATCTTCAGGTTGGCCGTGGCCCAGGCCGACAGCGGCAGCGCGCCCAGGGCGGCGGTGGCGAAGGCAGACTTCAGGAAGGTGTCGCGGCGCATCGGGGTCTCCTGCGGGTGGTTGTTGCGGCGATGATGGCCAGCGGCGCTGTCAAACGGCTGTCGTGCCCATCGGGGTTAGCCCGGATGGGCTGGGCGTGACCGGAGCGCTGCCGGAGCGCTGCCGATAATCGACGCGGTCATGAAGCTGCTGCTCGTCGAGGACAACGCCGCCCTGCAGACCACGCTGTCGCGCAGCTTCGGGCGCCGCGGCATGCAGGTGGTGGTGTGTGGCGACGGCAGCCGCGCGCTGGACCGCTGGCGCGCCGCGGTGCCCGACGTGGTGCTGCTCGACCTCTCGCTGCCCGGCGCCGACGGCCTGCAGGTGCTGGCCGCGGCGCGAGCCGAGGGGCTGGACACGCCGGTGCTCATCGTCACCGCGCGCGGTACCGTGGGCGACCGCGTGCTGGGCCTGAACACCGGCGCCGACGACTACCTGGCCAAGCCCTTCGACCTCGACGAGCTCGAGGCCCGCGTGCGCGCGCTGTCGCGGCGCCGCGGCAGCGGGCGCGCCGCCGAGGCCCCGGCCTGGGGCGGGCTGCAGGTCGATGCCGACAGCGGCGCCGTGATGCACGAGGGTCAGCCGCTGGAGCTGACCGTGCGCGAGACCGCGCTGCTGCGCGCGCTGCTGGCGCGCCCCGGCCACGCGGTGGCGCGCGAGCGGCTGAGCGAGCTGGTGTTTGCCGGCGAGGGCGCGGTGCAGGCCGACGCCATCGAGGTGGTGGTGTACCGCCTGCGCAAGAAGCTCGCCGGCACGGCGGTGGAGCTCGTCACTCTGCGCGGGCTGGGCTACCTGCTGCGCCTGCCCGGGCCCCCGGCCGGACAGGCGGTGCAGGCGGGGCCGCCTTGAGCACCGGGCGGTCGCCGCCGTCGCTGCGCCGGCAGTTGCTGCTGGGCATCCTGCTGCCGGTGGCAGCGGTGGTGGCGCTGGGCGCGGTGGCGCTGTACCGCCAGGCGCTGACCAGCGCCGACACCGCCTACGACCGCACGCTGCTGGCCAGCGCCAAGGCCATCGGCGAGCTGCTGCGCGTGGACGGCAGCGACGGCCGGGCGCGCGTGGTGGCCGACCTGCCCTACTCCGCACTCGAGGCCTTCGAGGCCGACAACCGCAGCCGCATCGCCTACCGCATCGGCGGCTTCGACGGCGAGCTGGTCTCGGGCTTCGACGACCTGCCGCCGCCGCGCCCGCCCGACGCCGGCCGCGACGCGCCGCCGGTGTACGCCGCGCTGGTGCGCTTCTACGATGAGCGCTACCGCGGCGAGCCCGTGCGCATGGCCGTGCTGCTGCAGCCCGTGGCCGGCAACGCCGGCCAGGGCATGGCCACCATCCAGGTGGCCGAGACGCTGGAGCTGCGGCGCGCGCTGGCGCGCGAGCTGCTCGTGCAGACGCTGTGGCAGCAGGGGCTGCTGCTGGCGCTGATTGCCGGCGTGGTGCTGTGGGCGGTGCAGCGCGCCACGCGGCCGGTGCGCCGGCTGTCGCAGGCGTTGGTCGATCGCGACGAGGCCGACCTGTCGCCGCTGCCCGCCGCCGGCGCACCGCACGAGCTGCGCCCGGTGGTCGACGCCACCAACGCCGTGATGGCGCGGCTGGCGCAGCTGCTGGCGCACCAGAAGCGCTTCGTGCGCGACGCCTCGCACCAGCTGCGCACGCCGCTGGCGGTGCTGCAGGCCCAGGTGCAGTCGGCGCGCCGCGGCGACGTCGAGCCCGCGCAGGCCCTGGCCGAGATCGACGCCACCGTGCGCGGCGCCACCGAGCTGGCCAACCAGCTGCTGGCGCTGGCCAAGGTGGAGCAGCTGCGCCAGCAAGGCCTGCAGGGCGGGCAGCCGCCGCAGGACTGGGAAGCCGTGGTGCGCGGCGTGGCGCTCGACCTGGCGCCGCTCATCGCCGCTGGCGGCATCGACTTCGAGCTGCACACCGAGCCCGTGGCCGTGCCCGCGCACGCCTGGGCGCTGCGCGAGCTCACGCGCAACCTGCTGCACAACGCCATCAAGCACACGCCGGCCGGCGGCAGCCTGGAGATGCGGCTCGTGGCCTTGCCCGGCGAGGCGCTGCTCGAGGTGCTCGACGGTGGCCCGGGCCTGGTGCCGGCGCAGCGCGAGCGCCTGTACCAGCCCTTCGCGGCGGCGGGGCCGCAGGCCGGCTCGGGCCTGGGGCTGGCGATCTGCCGCGAGATCGTGGCCGCGGCCGGTGGCCGGCTGGCGCTGGACGAGCGCCAACCCGGCCCGGGCCTGGCCGCCCGCACGTGGCTGCCCACGGCCCCTGACGCGCCGCGATGAGCCCCGAGGAGGTACCGCTCACGCAGCACCGCGCCTTCATGCGGCTGTGGCTGGCGCGAATCGTCTCGGTGTCGGCCAGCCAGATGCTGCTGGTGGCGCTGGGCTGGCAGATGTACGAGCTCACCGGCTCGGCCTGGGACCTGGGCCTGGTGGGCCTGGCGCAGTTCGTGCCCGCGCTGCTGCTGACGCTGCCGGCGGGGCAGTGGATCGACCGCCACCACCGCGGCCGCATCCTCGCCGGCTGCCTGGCCGTGCAGGTGGCCTGCGCCGCGGCGCTGGCCTGGGGCAGCACTGCGGGCTGGATGAGCCGCGAGGCCCTGCTCGGGGTGAGCGCGGTGCTGGGTGCGCTGCGCGCGGTGCAGATGCCCACGCAGCAGGCGCTGACGCCGCTGCTGGTGCCCGCGGCCGCGCTGCCGCGCGCGCTGGCCTTCAGCTCGGCCGGGCTGCAGGCGGCCATCATCGCCGGGCCGGCGCTGGGGGGCTTCGTCTACATGGCCGGGCCGGCGGCCACCTACGGCAGCTGCGCGCTGCTGTTCGCGGTGGGCACGGCGCTGGTGGCGCGGCTGCGCTACGAGCACCGCCCGCCGCCGGCCGAGCCGGTCAGCTGGGCCACGCTCACGGCCGGCCTGCGCTTCGTGCGCGCGCAACCGGTGGTGCTGGGCGCGATGCTGCTGGACATGGTGGCCGTCATCCTGGGCGGCGCGGTGGCGCTGCTGCCGATCTACGCCAAGGACATCCTGCAGGTCGGGCCCTGGGGGCTGGGCCTGCTGCGCGCCGCGCCGGCGGTGGGCGCGCTGGCGATGTCGCTGTGGCTCACGCGGCGGCCGCTGCGGCAGCGGGTGGGCCGGCGGCTGCTGCAGGCGGTGGCGGTGTACGGCGCGGCGACGCTGGTGTTCGGCGTGTCCACCGACTTCGTGCTGTCGCTGGCGGCGCTGGCCGTCACCGGCGCGGCCGACATGATCAGCGTCGTCATCCGCCAGACCCTGGTGCAGCTGGAGACGCCCGACGCCATGCGCGGCCGCGTCAGCGCCGTCAACTCGCTGTTCATCGGCGCGTCCAACCAGCTCGGCGAGTTCGAGAGCGGCGCCACCGCGGCCCTGCTGGGCCCCGTGGGCTCGGTGGTGCTGGGCGGCGCGGGGGTGCTCGCGGTGGCGGCGGCATGGCCCCGCTGGTTCCCGGCACTGGCGCGGCGCGACACGCTGCTGCCCGAGGGCACGCCCGGGCGCTGAGGGCGCTCGGGGGCACGGCTCGGCTGCGCGGCGTGGGCACGGGCGCGGCACCGGGGCGGGAACACTTCGAGGGCAACCGCCGGCCCTCAGCCGCGCTTGGCGGCCATGCGGGCGCGGGCACTGCGTGCGCGGGTCTTCCACTGCGCGACCTCCGCCTTGCGTTCCAGCGCCGTGGCCTGGTCGCGCCGGGCCTCGCGCTGCAGCTTGTGGAAGTTCTTCAGCCGCGCCGCGGGCACGGCCTCGCGCACCGCGCAGCCGGGCTCCTCCTCGTGCCGGCAGTCGCGGACGCGGCAGTGCGGGGCCAGCGTGGCGATGTCGTCGAACACGGCCTGCAGCGCCCCGGCGTCGCCGTCCAGGCGCAGCGTGCGCAGGCCCGGCGTGTCGATCACGCAGGCGCCCTGCGGGGTGCCGTGCAACGTGCGCACCGTGGTCGTGTGGCGGCCGCGACCGTCGCCCCGGCGCTGGCCGCCGGTGTCGGCCACGGCCTCGCCGGTGAGCGTGTTGGTCAGCGTGCTCTTGCCGGCGCCGCTGCTGCCGGCCAGCACCAGCGTGTGACCCTCCAGCAGCCAGGGCGCCAGCGCCGCAGCCGCCGCCGGCGTGCGCGCGTCGAGCGCCAGCACGGGAACGGCAGGCCCCACCAGCGCCACCACGGCCTGCCGGCGTGCCGCGGCATCGGTACACAGATCGGCCTTGGTCAGCGCCACCACGGGCTCCACCCCCGCCATCCGCACCAGCGCGATGAAACGCTCGAGGCGGCGAAGGCTGAAGTCGCCGTCCAGGCCCATCACCAGCAGCGCGGTGTCGACGTTGCTGACGATCACGACGCGCTCGACCTTGTCGCGCCCGTCGTGCAGCCGGCGCGCCAGCTGCGTCAGCGGCGACAGCCGCGCGTGCGCCCACAGGGTGCCGTGGCCGTCGTCGCGGGCGAGCACCCAGTCGCCGCAGGCGATGGCGTCGGCCTCGTCGTGCAGCGCGTGGCGCAGCCCCGGCAGCAGGCGTGCCGGGCGTTCGCCGTGGCCGTCGTGCACGACGAGGCCCTCGCGCTGCACCTGCGTCACGCGCAGCAGCACGATTCGGGGATCGGCGGCCATCGCGGCCGCGGCGGCCTGCATCTGCACGGGCTTCAGACCCCAGCGGCGCAGGCGTGTGTACAACTCCAGGGGATCGAACTCGATCATGGTCATGTCGGGCAAGGCATTCGTTCGGTGGCCCCGCGGCACCGCGGGGTGCGCGGGCGCGTGGCCGGGCCGGCGCCCCGTGCGCAGGGCACGGGCCGCATGGGGCGGGTGGCGGCCGCGTCGCGCGGCGGGCAGGGCCCGGCCGCGGCAGGGGCCACTGGCGGTGGGGACCGGGTGTCGGCCGTGACCCGCGACGGGCCTCAGGCCGGGTGAGCGATCAGCGGCGGAACGGGCTTCCGGCGGTCGCGGCCGACAGGCGGCGGGCATCCAGCGTGGCGATGGTGGTCATGCGGGCCTCCTGTGGGTGGGTGCGCAGTGCACGGCAGGTGCGGTGGCGCGAAAAGGTCGCGAACTGTGCGCTGCGCGGCACGGCCTCGTCAAGCACGGCGTGGCCCCGCGCCCACACCGCGGCGATGAGCGAGACTGCGTGCCCGATGCCAACCGCCCCCGACCCGATCGACTGCCAGACGCTGCCCGACGCCATCGGCCTGGTTTTCGTCGACGACACCTTGCTCGTGGTGGACAAGCCGCCCGGCATGCTGTCGGTGCCGGGCCGCGGCGCGGGGGTGGCCGACAACCTCGTCACGCGTGTGACGGCGGCATTCGCCGACGCGCTCGTGGTGCACCGGCTCGACCAGGCCACCTCGGGCCTGATGCTGTTCGCCCGCGGCGCGGCGATGCAGCGCGCGCTGTCGCTGGCCTTCGAGCAGAGGCGCGTGCACAAGCGCTACGAGGCGGTGGTGGCGGGCACGCCCGAAGCCGCCGAAGGCGAGGTGGACATGCCGCTGCGCCTGGACTGGCCGCAGCGCCCTCGTCAGGTGACCGACGTCTTCGCCGGCAAGCCCGCGCTCACGCGCTGGCGCGCGCTGGGCCCGGTGCCGCGGGGCGATGGCTCGGCCACGCGCATGGCGCTGTATCCGGTCACCGGCCGCTCGCACCAGCTGCGCGTGCACATGGCCTTCATCGGCCACCCGATCCTGGGCGACGACCTCTACGCACCGCTGCCGTCGCGCGCGCCGCGCCTGCTGCTGCACGCGGCCGAGCTGGGCTTCGAGCACCCGCTGCACGGCGGCGCCTGCCGCTTCGCGAGCGCCACGCCCTTCTAGCCCGCCCCAGGAAGGGCCCGACAGGTCATGGGGACAAACGGGCTGGCTGGCCAAATCAGCGCCGGACGCTTACCGTGACGGGCGAGGGCGCGGCGGGCGCTGCGCCCACGTCCACCCCCGGAAAGACCCGTCAACATGGATCGTCGACAGCACCTCGGTGCGTTGCTGGCCGCCGCGGCCGGCGGCGCGCTGCCCCTGGCCGCCCGTGCGCAGGCCTACCCCAACAAGGCCGTCCGCCTGATCGTGCCCTTCGCGCCCGGCGGCACGACGGACATCATCGCCCGCATCGTGGCCGAGCGCATGCAGGCCACCATCGGCCAGAACATGGTCGTCGAGAACCGCGCCGGCGGCGGCGGCACCGTGGGCACGCTCGAGGTGGTGCGGGCCGCCCCCGACGGCTACGTGCTGGGCATGGGCACCGTCTCGAGCACGGCGGCCAACCCGGCCATCAACCCGCGCATCCAGTACGACCCGCTGGTGGACCTCACCCCCATCAGCAACATCGCGGCCACGCCCAATGTGATCGCGGTGCATCCGTCGTTCCCGGCCAAGGACTTCAAGGGCTTCGTCGAGGCGCTGCGCCGCAACCCAGGCCGCTACAGCTACGCCAGCTCGGGCACCGGCGGCAACAACCACCTGCTGATGGAGCTGTTCAAGGTCCTCACCAAGACCTTCGTGCTGCACATCCCGTACCGCGGCTCCGGGCCGGCCATCAACGACACCGTCGCCGGCCAGGTGCAGGTGCTGTTCGACAACCTGCCTTCGTCATTGCCGTTCATCCGCGAAGGCCGCATGGTCCCCATCGTGGTGGCCGCGCCGGAGCGCCTGGCCGTGCTGCCCAACGTGCCGACCTTCAAGGAGGTGGGGCTGGAGCCCGTCAACCGCCTCGCCTTCTACGGCTTCGTCGGCCCCAAGGGCCTGCCCCGCGAGGTGGTCGACCGCATCCACGCCGCCACCCGCACCATCGTGCAGGACGCCGGCGTGCGCCGGCGCATCGAGGACACGGGTTCGGTAATCCTGGCCAACTCGCCGGCGGAGTTCGCGGCGCAGATCCGCGCCGAGCTCGAGGTCTTCCGGCGCGTGGTGCGCGAGCAGAAGCTGACGCTGGAGTGACCACCCCGGCGGGCGCAGGCCGCCCGCCCGGGCCGCCTAGGACGCGCTCTGCGAGTCGCCGTCGATCGGCAAGATCTGCCCGGAGATCGAGCGGCCCGCCGGCGACGCCAGGAACACAGCCAGCGCGCCGATGTCCGCCGGGTCGACGAAGCGCTTGATCGACTGGTTCGCCAAGGCTGCGGCTGCCTCGTGGGCTGCACTGCGGCCCGACAGCGATGCGCGCCCGGCGAACACCTGCTGCAGGCGCGGGCCCTCGACCGCGCCGGGCAGGATCGCGTTCACGCGGATGCCGTCCGGGCCCAACTCGCGCGACAGCGTCTTGGTGAAGCCGATCAGGCCCCATTTCGTCGTCGAGTAAGGGCTGCGGTTGGGGTAGCCGAAACGGCCGGCCAGCGACGACATCACGATCACAGAGGCGGCACCCGAACGCCTGAGCAGCGGGATCGCGGCCTGCGTGACGAGAAAGGTGCCGGTGAGGTTGACCCGCAGCACCGAGTCCCAGGCAGCGGGGTCCAGGCTCTCCACCGGTGCCGCGGGCCCTGCAATTCCTGCGTTGTTGACGAGAACGTCCAGGCCGCCCAGCGCCTGCCCGGCCTCAGCCACCATGCGCTGCACCGCGGCCGCGTCGGCCACGTCGCACAGGCTGGTGCCGATGCGCGGCTCCCGCTCGCGCAGCCCGGCCAGAGCCGGGGCATCGATGTCGCCGACGTGGACGGCCGCTCCGGCGTCCAGGACGGACTGCGCGATGGCGCGCCCGATGCCGGATGCGCCGGCGGTGATCAGCACTCTTTGGGTCATGACTCGTCCGCGTGGGTGATGAGCGGGCAGGCGGCTCAGGCGCAGGCCGCAACGATGAAGTCGGGCACGGGCACGGCCTTGATGCGGCCACCCTCGCGCACGCAAAGGGCGCGCGTCTCGCGGCCCTCGCAAATCAGCGTGTCGCCGCGCACCACGCGGTGGTCCTGCACGAAGACCTTGCCGCGCCACTCGTCGACGCGGGTGTGGATCTCGATGCGCTCGCCCCAGGTGACCGGCGCGACGAATCGGGTGTGGATCTCCAGCAGCGGCGCGCCGACGCAGCCAGGCAGCTCTGCCATGTCGCGCCAGCGCGGCAGGCCGCAGGCCACGAAGTGGTGGTGCGACGCCGCATCCATCCAGCGCGAGAAGTTCGGGAAGAAGACGATCCCGGCGGGATCGCAGTCGCCAAACTGCACGTCGATGCCGTAGACGGTGGTCCGGCTCATGGGGCGGGGGGCGCGATGGTCACCGGTCCGATTCTTCGCCAGGCGGCCGCGGCAGACCGTCCCGCCGCCGGCATTCCACCCCAGGGTTAGCCCTGAGCCGAATTGTCGGGCCGTGGACTGAAGCGAACGACCCACCCCGGAATCATGCCGGGCCATCCCAGCGAACTTCCGACGGACATGCCGATGTCGACCGCCGCTCCCCCGCAAGCCACGGCGCCCCAAACAGCCTCCTCCGGCTCCAGGCCCCGTGTCATCGTGACCATCGCGCCCACCGGCGGCATGGCCAGCAAGAAGATGAATCCGAACCTGCCGACGCAGCCGCAGGAGATCGCCGACGACACCTACCGCTGCTACAACGCCGGCGCCAGCGTCGTTGCGGTGCATGCGCGCCGCGCCGACGACCAGGCCACCTGCGACCCCGGCGTGTACACGCGCATCAACCGGCTGATCCGGGACAAGTGCGACATCGTCCTGAACAACTCCACCGGCGGCGGCATCGACGGCGACATGGTGCGTGAGCTGCCCAACGGGCTGTGGGAGATCCAGTGGGAGCAGCGCCTCAAGGGCCTGCAGGGCGAAGGCGTCGAGATGTGCACCCTCGACGCGCAGACGGTGGTCGCCAGCTTCGGCGGCAAGGAGATCCTGGTGGCCACGCCACCAAGCCGGATCCGGCAGATCGCGCAGCTGATGAAGGAGCGTGGCATCAAGCCCGAGTGGGAGGTGTTCAGCCTGCACGACATCGTGCAGGACGTGCCGCGAGCCCTCGACCAGGGCCTCGACGAAGGGCGCCCGTTCGTCAACATCGTCATTGGCGCCAACGCCTTCCAGGGCGGACTGCCCTACACGCCGAAGCTGCTGCAGACCCTGGTGGACCACCTGCCGCGCCATGCGGTGTTCAACGTCAGCGCCATCGGTGCGGCACAGCTGCCGGCGTCCATGCACTCGCTGCTGCTCGGCGGCCACGTGCGCGTGGGCCTCGAGGACAACCTCTATTACGGGCACGGCCGGCTCGCCACCAACGTGCAGCTCGTCGAGCGGCTTGTCCGCATGCTCCGCGAGATGGGCTACGAGCCTGCGACGCCGGCAGAAGCCCGCGAAATCATCGGCCTGCGGCCGCTGCGCTGAATCCCCTTTCGCAAACCAACCCATCGGAGACCGACATGACCACCCGCCGCCGTATCTCGACCCTGCTGCTGTCCGCGCTTGCAGCCGGTGCCGGCACCGTGCTTGCACCGCTCGCACGGGCCCAGACCACCATCGACAAGCCCTTGAGGATCATCGTGGGCTTCCCCGCGGGCGGGGCCTCCGATGCGGTGGCACGGCTGATCGCCGACCAGTTGCGCGGCAGCTATGCCCCCAGCGTGATCGTCGACAACCGCGCGGGCGCCGGCGGCCGGCTCGGTGCCCAGGCGGTCAAGGCGGCGGATGCCGACGGCAGCACGATCCTCGTCACGCCGGCGTCCATCCTCACGATCTATCCGCACGTCTACAGGAAGCTTGGCTACGACGCGCTGGCCGACTTCACCCCTGTCAGCTCCGTCGGCAAGGTCAGCTTCGCGTTGAGCGTCAGCGCGGCGGTGCCGGTGAGCGTGATGTCCGTGGCCGACTACGTCTCGTGGGCCAAGGCCAACCCGAAGGACGCGAACTTCGGCTCCGCCGCGGCCGGCGCTACGCCGCACTTCGTGGGCACGATGCTCGGCCGGGCCAGCGGGGCACCGCTGAACCACGTGCCGTTTAAGGGCGGCGCGCCCCTGGTCACCGACCTCCTGGGCGGCCAGATCCAGTCCGGCGTCAACGTGCTGACCGATGTCGTACCCCATGCGGCCGGCGGCAAGATCAGGGTGCTGGCGGTCAGCGGCACCAAGCGCTCGCGATTCCTGCCGCAGGTGCCGACCTTCGCCGAAGCCGGCTTCAAGGATGTCGAGGCCGACGAGTACTTCGCGGTGTTCGCGCCGTCGAAGACGCCGCCCGCGGTGATCGCGAACCTGAACCTCGCCATCCGCGCCGCGCTGAAGACCAGGCCCGTGATCGAGGGCCTGGAGAAGCTGGCGTTCGATGTCGCCGGCGAGTCGCCCGAGGAGTTCCGACGCATCGTCCACGCCGAACTGCTGCGCTGGGGCCCGATCGTCCGTGGGTCCGGCTTCTCGTCCGACGACTGAGGCTTGCACGGTTGCGGGGCGCGCAATCCCCCGCTCCGCCTCGCGGATGATCAGGGTAGATTCCGGCCGCGCGCCGGGTGCCATGGGGCCGTCGGCGACAGCCGCGGATGAGCCATGGTCAGGATCCTGCGCAAGCCGTCACCGCAACTCGGCCCCGACGAGTTGCTGAACCAGTCGACGTGGTTCCCCGACCTGTCGGGGACCGCGCAGACCGAGGTGCGGGCAACGCTGATCGAACGCCGGCTCGAGGCCGGCGAGCTGCTGGGGCACGACGGCGAGCGGCAGCTGCACTGGTTCGGCGTCGCCGAGGGCCTGCTGAAGTGGTCCATTCACGCGCACGACGGTCGCACCGTCACGCTGGGGGGCAGTCGGTCGGCAGCTGGTTCGGCGAGGGCACGCTGCTGCGCGACAGGCCGCGACGCTCGGATCTCGTCGCGCTGCGCCCTAGCCGCGTGGCGCTGATGCCCTTCGGCACCTTCGAGGCGCTGCGTCGCCACGAACCTTCGTTCGACCGGTTCCTGCTCAACCAGATCAACGAGCGCCTGCACTGGTTCATGGGCAACTTCGCGGCGCACAAGCTGCTCGACGCCGACCGCCTGGTCTGCCGCGCATTGCTGGGCCTGGTGCACCCGCTGCTCAATCCGCTGGGCGAGCACCACCTCCAGCTCTCGCAGGAGGAGCTCGCCAACCTGGCGACGGTCTCGCGCCAGAAGTGCAACCAGTCGCTCGCGGCACTGGCCCGCGAAGGCGTGCTGTCTCTGGAGTACGGCGCCATCCGCATCCTCGACCGCGCGGCCCTGGAGGCGCGAACGGCCTGACCGCGGGCCGCCCGCAGCCCCGTCCGTGAAGCCGCTGCCGCTGCGCGCGCGCGAGACACAATGTCTGCCATGCCGGCCCCGCACGACCACCGCGCCCCTGTGCCGCCGAGGCACGCCTACCGCCTGCTCAACCACGGCCCCACGGTGCTGGTGAGCGCCGGCCACGGCGGCCGGCGCAACCTGATGGCGGCGGCCTGGGCCATGCCGCTGGACTTCGAGCCGCCCAAGGTGGCGGTGGTCATCGACAAGAGCACGTACACACGCGGCCTGGTGGAGGCCAGCGGGCGCTTCGCGCTGAACCTGCCCTGCGCCGCGCAGGCCGACCTCGCCTACACCGTGGGCAACACCCACGGCGGCCCCGAGGGCGTGGGCGACAAGTTCGCGCAGTACGGCATCGACGCCTTCGAGGGCTCGGTCCCCGGCCTGCCGCTGGTGGTCGGCTGCGTGGCCTGGCTGGAGTGCCTGCTGCTGCCCGAGCCGCACGTGCAGCAGGCCTACGACCTGTTCCTCGGCGAGGTGGTGTCGGCCCAGGCCGACGAGCGCGTGTTCTCGCAGGGCCGCTGGCACTTCGACGGCCACCCCGGGCTGCGGACGCTGCATCACGTGGCCGGCGGGCACTTCGTGCTGCCGCAGGACGCGGTGCAGGGCCATCTGATCGAACGACACCCCCATCACGACACGGAAGGCCCTCCATGCACCTGAGCATCGTCACCGGCTCGTCGCGCGGCCTGGGCCTCGCCCTCACGGAGCAGTTGCTGCAGCGCGGTCATCGCGTGCTGGGCATCGCACGCGGCGAGACGGCGCTGCCGGTGCCTGCCGGCGGCGAGCTGATCGCCTGGCGCGTCGACCTCGCCGACCCCGTGCCCGTTGCAGCGCGGCTGCAGCAGTGGCTGGCCGGGCAGCCCGCGCCCGCATCGGCCACGCTCGTCAACAACGCCGGGGTGGTGAGCACGCCCGGGCCGCTGGCCGACGCCGACCTGGCCGAGCTCTCGGCGGCCGTGCGCGTGGGGCTGGAAGCGGCGCTCCTGACGACCGCGGCGTTCCTGCGGGCCACGTCGGCCTGGCCGGTGCCGCGCAAGGTGGTGCTGGTGTCCTCGGGCCTGGGCCGCCGCGCCATGGCCGGCAGCGCCAGCTACTGCGCCGCCAAGGCCGGCATGGACCACCTGGCCAGGGCCGTGGCGCTGGAAGAGGCCGGGCGGCCGAACGGCGCGCGCATCGTCTCGCTGGCGCCCGGCATCATCGACACCGACATGCAGGTCACGCTGCGCACGGCCGACCCGGCGCGCTTCCCCGAGCGCGACCGCTTCCTCGGCTTCAAGACCGCGGGGCAGCTCGACAGCCCGACCGCGGCCGCGGCCAAGCTGCTGCGCTACCTGGACCGGCCCGATTTCGGCAGCAACCCGGTGGGGGACGTGCGCGATGCATGAAATGGTGCCCCCAAGCTCGCTGTCGCTCGCTACCCCCCGAGGGGGCCGCTCGCCAGCGGCCCGGCTGAGCCGGTTCCGCGGCGAGGGCTTGGCGTGAGTGACCGTGCGCGCCTGCTCGTGCGCGAACTGGGCCTGCGGCCCCACCCCGAGGGCGGCTGGTACGCCGAGGTCTTCCGCTCCACGCGGCCGGCCGACCCGGGCGACGGCCGCCAGGGCCGCGTGGCGCTGACCACCATCGACTTCCTGCTCGAGCGCGGCCAGGCCAGCGCCTGGCACCGCGTGCGCTCCGACGAGGTCTGGCACCTGCTCGAGGGCGAGGGCCTGGTGCTGTGGCTGCTGCCGCCCGACCTATCGCGCGTCGAGCGGGTGGCGCTGGGCCCGGTGGCTGCCGGCCGCCGCCCGCGCCACGTGGTGCCGGCCGACTGGTGGCAGGCCGCGGAGCCCGAGGGGCCCTTCGCCTACGTCGGCGCCACCGTGGGCCCGGGCTTCGCGTTCGCCGACTTCGCCTTCGGCCGCGACGACACGGCCCTGCCTGCGGCGCTGCGGCGGCTGGCGCCCGGTCTCGCGCGGCTGCTGTAGCCCGCTACCCCAGGCAAAGGCCCAGCGCCTGCGCCGCGTGCAGCAGCGCGTGGCCCGCGGGCACGTTGCGGCTGCGGCCGGCCACGTCGGCCAGCGCCACGTCGCCGCAGGCGTCGCCCTGCAGCGCCACCATGCGGCCGAAGCGCCGTTGCCGCACCAGCTCGGCCGCCGCGACGCCGAAGCGCGTGGCCAGCACGCGGTCGTAGGCGGTGGGCGTGCCGCCGCGCTGCGTATGGCCGAGCACGGCGCTGCGCACCTCGCTGGCCAGCTGCGGCTGCAGGGCCTGCTGCAGACGCTCGGCCGCGCCGCCCAGGCGCAGCGGGTCGGGGCTGCCGGGCAGCCGCGCGCGCACGGCCAGGCCGTCGCCGGCGGCGTGCGCGCCCTCGGCGATGCAGATCAGCGTCGACAGGCCGCGCGCCTCGCGCGCGGCGCAGAAGGCCGCCACCGCGGCCACCTCGTAGGGCCGCTCGGGCAGCAGGATGGCGTCGGCCGCGCCGGCCAGGCCGCCCTCCAGCGCGATCCAGCCGGCGTAGCGCCCCATGGTCTCGCACAGCATCACGCGGCGGTGGCTGCGCGCCGTGGTGGCCAGGCGGTCCAGCGCCTCGGCCACCACGGCCACGGCGCTGTCGAAGCCGAAGGTGCGGTCGGTGAGGGCGAGGTCGTTGTCGATGGTCTTGGGCACGCCCACCACCGGGAGCCCGGCCTCGTGGAAGCGGTTGGCGATGGCCATGCTGCCGTCGCCGCCGATGGCCACCAGCGCGTCGAGCCCCCAGTCGCGGGCCTGGCCCAGCGCCTGGGCCGATCGGTCCGCCGGCTCGCCGCCGGCATCGGGCCGTATGGCGAACGGGTCGCAGCGGTTGTCGGTGCCCAGGATGGTGCCGCCCTCGGCCAGGATGCCGGCCACGTCGGCCGGGTGCAGCTCGCGCCCGCGGCCCTCGAGCAGGCCGCGGAAGCCCTGCTCGATGCCCCACACCCTGGCGCCGTGCTGCTGCAGAGCCAGCGTCACGGCGCGGATCACCGCGTTCAGGCCCGGGCAGTCGCCGCCGCCGGTGAGCACGCCGATCTTCATGCCGCTGGGCGCCCCCTCAGCCCGCGAGCCAGGCCGCGAGGTCGGCCTTGAGCTGCAGCAGGTCGGCCTGCCGCGTGTACATCATGTGGCCGGCGTCGTAGTGGCGGTGCGTCACCCGCTTCAGCACCTCGGGCGGCGCGTCGAGCTGCGCCAGGCTCCAGTCGCTGGCGCTGTAGGGCGTGCCCAGGTCGTAGCGGCCGCTGGCGGCCAGCACCTTGAAGTGCGGGTTGCGGCGCAGCGCCTGGGCCAGGTCGGTGCTGGTGCAGGTATAGCCCATGCGGCGGGCCTCGCTCTCGCCCCCCCGGATCCAGTTCCAGCCACGGCCGACCTCGGGGTTGATCACCATGTAGCGCTGCTCGAAGGCCAGCCCCAGCACCTGGCCGAAGTAGGCCATCGCGGCCGTCGTGTACGGCGCAGCGATGGCCTCGATGCCGGGGTCGAACTCCCAGTCGCGCGTGCGGCTGGCGGCCATCGGGCCGGTGCCGCGCGCCTCGAGCCGGCCGACGATCAGGCCGCGGTGGCGCAGTGCCTCGAAGAAGTAGGTCTGGTCGGAGATGCGCAGGTTCTTCTCCTCCACCAGCGCGCGCGGCAGGCCAGTCAGCTCGGCCACGCGGCGCGCGATGCGCGAGCGACCGCGCTCCGACAGCCGCGCGCCGGCCAGCAGCGCGGCGGCGTAGTCGTCGTGCACGAAGGCCTCGGCAGCCGCGCGCGCCGCCGCCGGCGACGCGGCCTGCGGCCCCTTCAGCAGCCCGTGGTACTGCGAGACGTTGGCGAAGGCCGGCAGGAACAGCGCGTGCGGCAGGTCGTTGCCTGGCGCGAAGACGATGCTCTGCAGGTCCATCGCCAGCGACACGAGGATGGCGCCGCTGACCGCCACGCCCAGCTCGTGCAGGTGGTTGGCGATGCCGGCGCCGCGCGTGGTGCCGTAGCTCTCGCCGCACAGGTAGACCGGCGTGCCCCAGCGCCCGTGCCGTGTCAGCCACAGGCGGATGACCTCGGCGAAGCACTCGATGTCGCCGTCGGTGGACAGCAGCTTCTTGCGCGCGTCGTCGTCGGCGCTGATCGACCAGCCGGTGTGCGGCGGGTCGATGAAGACGAGGTCGAAGTGCTCGAGCCAGGTGTGCGGGTTGTCCGACACGGCGTAGGGCGCGGCCGGCATGCTGGCGTCGTCGGGCACGACCACGCGCTTCGGGCCGAGCGCGCCCAGGTGCAGCCAGATCGAGGCCGATCCCGGCCCGCCGTTGAACGCGAAGCACACGGGCCGCGGCGCGACGCCGGCCACCGTGTAGGCGGTGGTCAGCACCGCGGCCTTGGGGTCCTGCGCGCCGGGCTCCTTGCCCCCCAGCACGACGGGCAGGAACTCGGCCGTCACGGCGTAGTCCAGTGCCGTGCCGCCGGCCAGCATCACGCGCCCGGTGCTGCGGGCGGCGGGGGTCTTCAGCAGATCGTCGAAGCGCGCCCTCTGGCGCTGCGCGGTGTCGGCGGGCGGGGTCGCCGCAGGGGCGGCAGGAGCGGTGTTCTCGGGCATGGGCTGGTCGGGTCGGGGCTCGAAGGACCGGACCATAACGCAGCGGCGCGGCCCGGGCGGGCCTCAGGCCGCCGCCGTGCCGCCCAGGAAGCCAGCGTAGCGTGCCAGGTCGACGTTGCCGCCGCTGACGATCACGCCCACGCGCCGGCCGCGTGCGGCCACCACGCCCTCCAGCAGCGCCGCCGCCGCCAGGCAGCCCGTGGGCTCCACCACCAGCTTCATGCGCTCGGCGAAGAAGCGCATCGTCCGCACCAGCTGCTCGTCGCTGACGGTGACGATGCCGCGGGCCAGCCGCTGGATCACCGGGAAGGTCAGCGTGCCGCTGTGCTGCGTCTGCGCGCCGTCGGCGATGGTCTTCGGGGTGTCGATGTGCACGATGCGGCCCAGCGCCAGGCTCTGCTGCGTGTCGTTGCCGGCCTCGGGCTCGACGCCGATCACCTCGATGCCCGGGCTCAGGTCATGCGCAGCCACCGCGCAGCCCGCGATCAGGCCGCCGCCGCCCACGCACACCAGCAGCAGGTCCAGCGGACCGGTGTCCTGCAGCAGCTCCAGCGCCGCCGTGCCCTGCCCGGCCATCACGTGCGGGTGGTCGTAGGGCGGGATCAGCGTCATGCCGCGCTCGGCGGCCAGGCGGCGGCCGATGGCTTCGCGGTCCTCGGTGTAGCGGTCGTAGAGCACGACCTCGCTGCCGGCCTGGCCCTGCTGGTAGCCGCGCGTGGCGGCCAGCTTGGCCGCCGGCGAGTCGTGCGGCATCACGATGACCGAGGGCATGCCCAGCATCCGCGCCGACAGCGCGATGGCCTGCGCGTGGTTGCCGGACGAGAAGGCAATCACGCCGCGCCGTCGCTGCTCGGGCGTGAACTGCGCCAGCGCGTTGAAGGCGCCGCGGAACTTGAAGGCGCCCATGCGCTGGAAGTTCTCGCACTTGAAGAACACCTTCGCGCCGCTGCGCTCGTCGGCGGTGCGGCTGGTGAGCACGGGCGTGCGGACGGCGTGGCCCTGCAGGCGGGCCGCGGCGGCCTCGACGTCGGCGGCGGAGATGGCGAGTTCGGTCATGGCGTGGTGTCGGGGCCCTGGAAGCCCCCGCGGCGGAAAGTGAGCACCAGGGTGTCGCGGAAGCTCGGCGTGCCCGGCCGCAGCGGCTGGATAGGCGTGGACTCGTGGATCACGCGCTCGTCGTCGAGCAGCAGCACGCTCCAGGGCTCGGCCAGCTGGAAGCGCACGCCCTGCGGGCCGCGGGCGTCGAACACGCGGGTCTCGCCGCCGCGCACGTTGGCACGGGCCACCAGCAGCACGGCCACGAGATCGACGCCGTCGCGGTGCGCGCCCTCGGGCGTGGGGCGGCCGATGCCGTCGTCGGCGTCGATGCGGAAGGGGTGGGCCTCCACGTACCAGGGGCGCGCGCCCCGCAACTCGCTGGCGACGCCGCCCAGCGCGCCGAGCAGCCGCAGCCAGTCGGCATCGGTGGCCCAGGCAGCCGGCAGCGGCTCGAAGTGGCGCTCGATGCCGCCGTGCAGCGCGTTGTAGTCCAGCGGCTGCCAGTGTGGGCGGTGGGGCGCGGGTTCGACGCGGGTGCCGTCGACGACGAAGCAGCCGTGGCGCCGGCGCCGGTAGCGACCGCCATCGCGCAGGTAGCGATCGGGCGGCAGGCCGTCCCAGTCCGGTTGCCAGCGGGCCAGGGCCGCTTCGCCGAGGCCGGCCAGCCGCTTCAGCGAGGCGCGATCGAGCACGGCCCAGCCGGCACTGGCGAGTTGGGCGCCCAGGTCGGGCAAGGCGGTGAGCGGCGGCGGCGGATGCATGGGGGCTCGGCGGTGCAAAGGCAAGCCAGGATTCTGGGGGACGCTCAACAGGGCCCCGCAAGCCCGCCGCGGGGCGGCAACGCTGGCGTCTCCGCCCTGGCTCCGTTTCCGCCCCGTCCCGGCCCCAGGCGTGTCCGGCGGTGCCGACGCCGCGCCACAATCCGGGCGTCCGTCCCTGCCCCGCACCGCCGTGTCGCAAGCCCCCGCCGCCAAGCCCAACCCGCTGCTCGAGATCGGCATCACCATCCTGCTGCCGGCCATCGTGCTGATGCAGCTGAGCGGCGCCGAGCGCCTGGGCCCATTGCGCGCCCTGCTGCTGGCGCTGGCCTTCCCGCTGGCCTGGGGCCTGTGGGACGCGCTCAAGCGCCGCAAGCTCAGCTGGATGGCCGTGCTGGGCGTCGTCAGCACGCTGCTCACGGGCGGCATCGGCCTGCTCGAGCTCGACGCCGGCTGGCTCGCCGTCAAGGAGGCCGCCGTGCCGGGCCTCATCGGCCTGGTCATCCTGGGCTCGGTGTGGGCGAAGAGGCCGCTGATCCACCTTCTGGTGTTCAACGCCACGCTGTTCGACGTCGAGCGCGTGACGTCCGCGCTGCAGGCCCGCGGCAACGAACGGGCCTTCGCGACCTGCCTGCGCCAGGGCACGGTGATGCTGGCCGGCACCTTCTTCTTCTCGGCGGTGGCCAACTACCTGCTGGCGCGCTGGGTCGTCACCAGCCCGGCCGGCACCGAGGCCTTCAACCAGGAGCTCGGCCGTCTCACGCTGCTGAGCTACCCCGTGATTGCCATCCCGTCGACGCTGATGATGATGGCGCTGCTGTGGTGGCTGGCCCGCCAGGCCCGGGCGCTGACCGGGCTGGACATGGGCGACATGCTGCACCAGGGCTGAAACCCCGCCGCCCCGCTACACGATGACGGGCTCGGGCTCCAGGCGGATGCCGAAGCGGCCGTAGACGCTTTCCTGGATCGCGCGGGCCAGCGTCACCACCTCGGCGCCGCTGGCGCCGCCGCGGTTGACCAGCACCAGCGCCTGCTTCTCGTAGACGCCGGCGCGGCCCACGGTCTTGCCCTTCCAGCCGCAGGCGTCGATCAGCCAGCCGGCGGCCAGCTTGCAGCTGCCGTCGGGCATCGGGTAGTGCACGATCTCGGGGTCGCGGCCGATGATGTCGCGGCACTGCTCGGCGCTGACCACGGGGTTCTTGAAGAAGCTGCCGGCGTTGCCGATGACCGCCGGATCGGGCAGCTTGGCGCGGCGGATGGCGCAGACCCAGTCGAAGATGGTCTGCGCGTCGGGCTCAGCGATGCCGGTCTCGGTGCGCTTGCGGTCGAGGTCCAGGTAGCCCAGCACCGGCTGCCAGGGCCGCGGCAGGCGGAAGCGCACGCGCGTGATCACCGACTTGCCGGCCAGGCCGCCGAAGCCCTCGTGCTTGAACACGCTGTCGCGGTAGCCGAAGCGGCAGGCGGCGGCGTCGAGCGTGACGCTGCGGCCCGTGACCAGGTCGACCGCGTCGAGCGAGTGGAAGCGGTCCTTCAGCTCCACGCCGTAGGCGCCGATGTTCTGCACCGGTGCCGCGCCCACGCTTCCAGGGATCAGCGCCAGGTTCTCCAGGCCCGGCCAGCCGTGGGCCAGGGTCCAGGCTACGGTGTCGTGCCAGCGCTCGCCGGCGCCGGCCTCGACGATCCAGGCGTCGGGCAGCTCGGCCACCAGGCGCAGGCCGCGCACCTCGACCTTCAGCACCACGGCGTCGAGGTCCTTGGTCAGCACCAGGTTGCTGCCGCCGCCGAGCACGAAGCGCGGCGCGCGGCCCCACTCGGGGTGGTCGACGACGCGGCGCACGTCGGCGTCCGAGGTGATGCGCACCAGCGTGCGGGCCAGGGCGGGCAGACCGAAGCTGTTGTGGTCGCGCAGGCTCGCGCGGTGCTGCACCTGCAGGGTGCCGGAGGGGTCGGTCATGAGAGAATTTTGGCGCATCCCGCCGCCTGTCCAGCCGTCCTCCCATGCCCAGCTTCGACACCGTCATCGAGCCCGATCTCGTCGAGCTGAAGAACGCCGTCGACCAGGCGAACAAGGAGATCGGCACCCGCTTCGACTTCAAGGGCTCCAGCGCCAAGGTGGAGTTCGCCGAGAAGAGCGCCAAGGAGCGCGAGATCACCCTGTTCGGCGACAGCGACTTCCAGCTCGAGCAGGTGCGCGACGTGCTGCTGGCGCGCCTGGCCAAGCGCGGCGTCGACATCCGCTTCCTCGACCTGGCGGGCAAGCCGGTCAAGCTCGGCGGCGACAAGCTCAAGCTGCCCGTGCCCGTGAAGAGCGGCATCGACGCCGAGGCGGCCAAGAAGGTGCAGCAGGCGCTGAAGGCCAGCAAGCTCAAGGTTCAGGGCGCCATCCAGGGCGACACCGTGCGCGTCAGCGGCGCCAAGAAAGACGACCTGCAGGCCGCCATCGCGCTGCTGCGCAAGGAGCTGGCCGAGTTGCCCCTGTCCTTCGACAACTTCAGAAGTTGAGTGCCTGGGCCCTTACGCTGCTCGTGGCCTCGCTGGGGGCGCTGCTGCTGTCCGGCCCGGCCGCCGCGCAGGCCCCGGGCGTGGCACTGTCGGGCCGCATGGGCGAGCGGGCGCTGTTCGTCGTCGATGGGCAGGCGCTGACGCTGCGGCCTGGCGAGCGGCGCGCCGGCCTGGCCCTGCTGGGCTGGGACGGCGACGACGCCGAGGTCGAGTTCGGCGGCCAGCGCCTGCGGCTGCGCGTGGGCGGTGCCCCGGTGCGGCTGGGCGCGGGGCCGCCGCCGGCCGCCTCGCGCGAGATCGTGCTCAGCGCCGGCCCCGGCGGGCACTTCACGCCCGGCGGCGCCATCAACGGCCGCCCGGTGCGCTTCATGGTGGACACCGGCGCCACCCTCGTGGCCCTGGGCCGCGACGAGGCCATCCGCCTCGGGCTGGACCTCTCCGGCGCCCGCGCGGGCATCAGCCAGACGGCCAACGGCCCGGTCCCGGTGCAGGTGGTCGTGCTCGACCGCGTGCGCGTCGGCGAGGTCGAGGTCACGCAGGTCGGCGCGGTGGTCATGCCGCAGCCCATGCCCTACGTGCTGCTGGGCAACAGCTTCCTGGCGCGCTTCCAGATGCGGCGCGACAACGACGTCATGCGGCTGCAGCTGCGCTGAGCCGCCGCCGCTGCGCCGCGGGCTTGTCGCCAGCGGAACAGCGCCGAATCGAACGAGCGTGCTAAAACGCGGCGCATTGCCGGAGACCCCATGGACCTGAACTTCACGCCCGAGGAACTGGCGTTCCGTCACGAGGTGCGCGACTGGGTGCACCAGAACCTTCCCGAGGACATCGCGCACAAGGTGCGCCACGCCCTGCGGCTGTCAAAGGAAGACCACCAGCGCTGGGCCCGCATCCTGGGCGCCCGGGGCTGGCTGGGCTGGGGCTGGCCGAAGCAGTTCGGCGGCCCGGGCTGGAACGGCGTGCAGAAGCACCTGTTCGAGGAGGAACTGGCCCTGGCCTGCGCGCCCCGGGTCATCCCCTTCGGCCCGGTGATGGTGGCGCCGGTGATCATGGCCTTCGGCACGCCGGAGCAGCAGCAGCGCTTCCTGCCCGGCATCGCGAGCGGCGAGGTCTGGTGGAGCCAGGGCTACAGCGAGCCCGGATCGGGCTCCGACCTGGCCAGCCTGAAGTGCCGCGCCGAGCGCCAGGGCAACACCTACGTCGTCAACGGCCAGAAGACCTGGACGACTCTCGGCCAGTACGGCGACTGGATCTTCTGCCTCGTGCGCACCAGCACCGAGGGCAAGCCGCAGACCGGCATCAGCTTCCTGCTCATCGACATGAAGTCGCCCGGCATCACCGTGCGCCCGATCATCCTGATGGACGGCGAGCACGAGGTCAACGAGGTCTGGTTCGACGACGTCGTGGTGCCGGCCGACAACCTGATCGGCGAAGAGAACAAGGGCTGGACCTACGCCAAGCACCTGCTGGCGCACGAGCGCACCAACATCGCCGACGTCAACCGCGCCAAGCGCGAGCTCGAGCGCCTGAAGCGCATCGCCAAGGCCGAGGGGGTGTACGACGACGCCCGCTTCCGCGACCAGATCGCGCTGCTCGAGGTGGACATCGTGGCGCTGGAGATGCTGGTGCTGCGCGTGCTGTCCGCCGAAAGCAAGGCCGAGAAGTCGGGCAAGCAGAGCCTGGACATCGCCGGTCTGCTGAAGATCCGCGGCAGCGAGATCCAGCAGCGCTACAGCGAGCTGATGATGCAGGCCGCCGGCCCGCTGGCCCGCGCCCACGTCTCCGAGGCCATGGAGGCCGGCTGGCAGGGCGACCTGGCCTTCCCGGTGTCGCTGCTGCCGCTGGCCGGCACCTTCTTCAACATGCGCAAGACCACCATCTACGGCGGCAGCAACGAGGTGCAGCGCAACATCGTGGCGCAGACCGTGCTGGGGAGCTGAGGACATGGACTTCGACTTCACCGACGACCAGGAATCCCTGCGCGACGCCGTGCGCCGCTGGGTCGACAAGGGCTTCGGCTTCGAGCGCCGGCACGCGCTGGCCCGGGCCGGGGGGCACACGCGGGCCGTCTGGGGCGAGCTGGCCGAGCTGGGCCTGGCGGGCCTGGTGGTGCCCGAGGCGCACGGCGGCATGGGCTTCGGGCCCGTCGAGGCCATGGTCGTGGCCGAGGAACTGGGCCGGGGCATCGTCAACGCCCCCTACGCGGCGGCGGCGCTGATGACGCCCGCGTTGCTGGCCGAGGCACCCGATGCCGTGCAGGCCGAGTGGCTGCCCGCCATCGCCAGCGGCGAGGCCCTGGTGGTGCCGGCCCTGCACGAGCGTGCCAGCCGCCACCGCTGGCAACGCGTCGGCGTGCGCGCGACCGCGGCCGCACGGGCCGGCGGCGGCTGGGTGCTCGACGGCGCCAAGTGCGTGGTGCCGGCCGGGGACGAGGCCGATGCCTTCATCGTGACGGCGCGCCACGCCGGGGCCGAAGACGCCGAGGCCGGCATTGGCCTGTTCCTGGTGCGGCGCGCCGACGCCCGCGTCGTGGGCTACCCCACCCAGGACGGCGCGCGCGCTGCCGACCTGCACCTGGCGGCCACCCCGGCGGTGCTGCTGCAGGCCGAAGGCCATGCCACGCTGGCGCGCGCCGTCGACGTCGGCAGCGCCGCGGTCTGTGCAGAAGGCGTGGGCCTGATGGACCGGCTGGTGGCCATCACGGTGGACTACATGAACACGCGCCGGCAGTTCGGCACCACCCTGGCCAGCTTCCAGGCGCTGCGCCACCGCATCGCCGACGTGAAGATGCAGCTGGAGCTCGGCCGCTCGATGAGCTACTACGCCACGCTCAAGCTCGGCGAGCCGCCCGCACAACGGCAGCGCGCCGTGGCGCAGGCCCGCGTTCAGCTGGGCCACAGCGCGCGCTTCGTGGGCCAGCAGTGCATCCAGCTGCATGGCGGCATCGGCTGCACCGACGAGTACGTGGCCAGCCATTGCTTCAAGCGCCTGACCATGCTCGAGATGACCCTCGGCGACACGCTTCACCACCTGGGCGAGGTCTCGGCGCGCATGCGGGACACGGCCGGCGTCTTCGCCTGACCGTGCGGCCCCGCATCCGCGGGGGTGGGCGCCGCACCGACCCCCCCGGATGGCGGGCTGCTCAGGGTTGACCCGGATCCGGGGCCACGGCTCGGCCGCGAGCATCGCGCGGGCTCCCGGGTCTTGAACCTGCGGCGTCCGGCCACTGCATGATCACTGCCTCGCCGTCCGACTGGTCCACCCCCGCCCGATCCGACTGGGTCATCCGCGAGCGCATCGCCTACGAAAGCGTGGCGGCGATGTTCCGTGCCACGCCGTTCCCGATCCTGCTCGGACTGCTATTCGCCGCGGCCTGCGGCGCCGTGCTGCTGCGCACCGCGACGCCGGTGCTGGTCGCCGGCTGGTTCGGCTCGCTGGCCGTCATGACGGCCCTGCGACTGTGGCAGACCCGACGCTTCCTGGCCGATCCGCAGCGCCGCGTCCGAGCGGCGCACTGGGAACGCGCCTACCTGATGCTGGTGCTGCCCTACGGCCTGGCCTGGGGCGCGCTGCTGCTGCTGGCGGGCCCCGCGATGGACGGCTTCAGCTCCAACTTCGTCATCGTTGGCCTGCTGGGGGTGGCCAGCGTCGGCGTCTACACCGTGCATGGCGTCTTCCGGGTCGCGGCACTGTGGCTGGGGTCCATCGCCGTGCCGGTGGCCGCGTGGTGCCTGTGGCGGGCCGACCTGGAAGGCGCCATCCTGGCCGGCGGAACCGTGCTCTTCGGTGCCGCGATGCTGAACGAGGCGCGCCGCAGCAGCCGACAGCATGCGGAGATGCTTCGCCTTCGGCTGCACAACGCCGCCATTGCCGACGACCACGCACGCGCCCTGGCGCTGGCCGAGCAGAGCAGCCGCGCCAAGACGCGTTTCCTGGCGACCGTGAGCCACGAGATGCGCACGCCGCTGAACGGCATCGTGGGGATCAGCGAACTGCTGCGCGACGGCAACACCGACGAGCAGGTGCGCCGGCAGGCCGACTTCGTGCTGCGCTCGGCCGAGCAGTTGAACCGCGTGATCGGCGACCTGCTCGACCTGTCCCACCTGGAATTCGGCCGCCTGGGCCTGCAGCCCGCACCCTTCGACCCCGCGCAGGCGCTGCGCGAAATCGCCGCGCTGGCCGCACCCGAGGCGGCCCGGCGCGGGCTGGTGCTCGACCTCGAGATCGACGCCGCCGTGCCGCGACTGGTGTCGGGCGACGCCGCGCGCGTGAAGCAGGTGTTGCACAACCTCCTGTCCAACGCGCTGCGCTTCACCGTGGTCGGTCGCATCGAGTTGACGCTGGCGCCCTCGCCGCAGGGCCTGCGCTACACCGTCGTGGACACCGGGCCCGGCATCGCGCCCGAGCGCCTGGCCACCCTGTTCGATCCCTTCGACGACGCCGGCACCGACGCCGATCGCCGGCGGCAGGGCGTGGGGCTGGGGCTCACCATCTCGCGCCGGCTGGCGCGGGCCATGAACGGCGACCTGGTCTGCGAGTGCGCGCCGGGCCGCGGCAGCCGCTTCAGCTTCACCCTCCAGGCCCCGGTGGTCACCGAGCCACCAGCGCCGCCTGGCGACGAGGCTCCGCCGCCGCGCTTCAGCGGCCGCGTGCTGGTCGTGGACGACAACGAGGTCAACGCCCTCGTCGCGCAGGCGATGCTGCTGCGCCTGGGGCTGGCCAGCGACATCGCCACCGACGGCGAGCAGGCGCTGGCGCAGATGACCCGCCGGCAGCACGACGCGGTGCTGATGGACTGCCGCATGCCGGTGCTCGACGGCTGGGAGGCCACGCGCCGCTGGCGCCGTCAGGAAGGCCTGGCCGGCAACGGGCGTCCGCTGCCGATCCTTGGCGTCACGGCCAACGTCAGCGAGGCCGACCGGCGCCACTGCCTGGAATGCGGCATGAACGGCTTCCTGCCCAAGCCCTTCCGGGTGCGCGAGCTCGCCGAGGCGCTGCGCCCGCATCTGCCGCCGGTGGCGGCCCAGGCCGGCGGACAATCGGCCGGATGACCCCGGCCGACACCCTGCCCTACCCCGGAACCCTGACTGACGTCGCCGGCCTGGCCGTGGGCCACGCCGCGATGGCCGGGCGGCCCACCGGCTGCAGCGTGGTGCTGTGCCCCGAGGGCGCGGCCGCCGGCGTAGCGCAGCGCGGCGGCGCCCCCGGCACGCGCGAGACCGACCTGCTGCGCCCCGAGAACGCCGTGGCCGTGGTGCACGGGCTGCTGCTGACGGGCGGCAGCGCCTTCGGGCTCGACGCCGCCGGCGGCGTCGTGCGCTGGCTGGCGCGGCGGGGCCACGGTCTGGCCGTGGGGCCCGCACGGGTGCCCATCGTGCCGGCGGCCGTGCTGTTCGACCTCTGGCTGGGCGATCCCGCCATCCATCCCGATGCGGCCAGTGGCGAGGCCGCCTGCGACGCGGCGGACACCGCGCCGCCCGCGCAGGGCAGCCACGGCGCCGGCCTGGGAGCCAGCGTCGGCAAGCTGTTCGGCATCGCGCGCGCCATGAAGGGCGGCGTCGGCTGCGCCTCGCTGCGCGCGGACGGCTTCACGGTGGCCGCGCTGATGGTGGTCAACGCCGTCGGCGACGTGCTCGGTGGCGACGGCCGAGTGATCGCGGGCGCGCGCACGCCCGACGGTCGGGCGCTGCTGGGCACGGCCGCCGCGCTGCAGCGCGGCGAGGGTGCCGGCGCGCCGGTGCTGCCGCCGGCGGCCAGTGCCACCACCATCGGCGTCGTTGCCACCGATGCGCCGCTGAGCAAGCTGCAGGCGCACCAGCTGGCAGGGCTGGCCAGCCACGGCCTGGCCCGCGCCATCGACCCGCTGACGCTGCACGACGGCGACACGCTGTTCGCGCTGGCCACCGGCCGCGCGCCGGCGCCGACGCCCGACCTCTCGACCCTGGGCGCGCTCGGCGCCGAGGTCGTCGCGCGCGCCATCCGCAACGCGGTCTGGCACGCCGAGCCGCTGCCGGCACACGGGCTGCCTTCGGCGCGCAGCCTGGCCGCGTGAGCCGCAGCCCGACGCGCCGGTGCTGGGCCGACGTCCTGTTCCACCAGGGCTTCGGCAGCCGGCACGAGTGCCTGGGACTGCTGGCCGCCGGCCGGGTGCGCTGCGGCGGCGAGCCCGTGGCCGACGCCGCGGCCGAGGTCGAGACCGACGGCCTGGTCTTCGAGGTGGACGGTACTGTCTGGCCCTGGCGCGAGCGCGCGCTGGTGCTGCTGCACAAGCCGGCCGGCGTGGAGTGCTCGCGGGCCCCGCGCGACCACCCCGGCGTGCTCTCGCTGCTGCCGCCGCCGCTGCGCCGCCGTGGCGTGCAGCCGGTGGGCCGCCTCGACGTCGACACCACCGGGCTGCTGCTGCTCACCGACGACGGCGCGTTGATCCACCGCCTCACGCACCCGAAGCGGCACGTGGCCAAGGTCTACGTCGCCACCACCCGCCACCCGGTGGACGAGGCCACCGCCGCCGCGCTGTGCGCGGGCGTGGTGCTGCACGACGACCCCGCGCCCGTGCGCGCCGCCGCCTGCGAGGCGCTGGACGCGCACACGCTGCGGATCACCCTCACCGACGGCCGCTACCACCAGGTCAAGCGCATGGTGGCTGCGGTGGCCAACCGCTGCGAGGCGCTGCACCGCGTGTCGTTCGGGTCCTGGACGCTGCCGTCCGATCTGCCGGCGGGTCACTGGCGCTGGGCCGACACGCCAGGTCCTAGCTGAGGCCGGCCTCGCGCACGAAGGGCAACTGCTCGGCCCAGAAAGCGCGGTCGCAGCGCTCCCAGGCGTGGCAGCCGAAGGGAAGCCGGTGGCCGTTGAGCTCGAGCATGCGCCGCGGCGCCACCTCGAAGGCGAAGTCCAGCGCCTGCTCCGGCGTGGGCACGCGGAAGAACGGGCACACCGCCGGCACGAGCACGCCCCAGAAGACGTCCTCGTTGGAGGTGGGCAGCAGCGGCGGCCTGTTGTAGGCCAGCCACCAGCCGTGCTTGAGCCAGCGCACCAGCCGCGGCAGAGCGGCCGGGCTGCCGCTGCGCGACTTCACGGTGTTGGGCACGCGCCGTGGCGTGGCCAGCACCCTGTCGAAGTGGTCGAGCCTGCGCAGCGAGAAGCCGCCGTTGCCCACACCCACCAGGCGAAGCGGTTCGCGCGGCTCGCTGCCGCCCTCGAACCAGGGCGCGCCGACGTAGGAGAAGCCGCTCGCGCACCAGGCCTCGAGCTGGTCGGACACCACCAGGGAGTCGGTCTGCGCGATGAGCAGGTGGCTGTAGCCCGCAAAGGCGCCGTAGAACACGCGCGACATCATCAGCAGGTTGTAGCCCTTGATGCCTTCGAAAAAACGGTCGTCGAAGGCCTTCCAGCGCAGCCGGCCGCCAAACGGCGCGCATTGCCCCTGCATCCAGCCCGCCAGACGCCCGGGCCCCACCAGGAACACGGCGTGGTGGCCCAGCACGCCCACCGTGCGTTCGATCGACAGCCGCTCGGCCGCGGACAATGCGGTCCTGTAGACGGGGATTGCGACCGCAGGGAGGCTGGCGATGGCAGGGGCAGGCATCAGGGAGCGGGTACGGCCGGCAGCGACGGGCTGGCGCTTCATGATCGTACGCGCTGCCCCGCGGCCGCCCGGGGCCACCGCATGACACCGTCCGTCCCCGCGCGGCCGCGCGCCACCCGCGTGCTGGCACTTGCGGCCGACCCCGCCTCCACCATCACCGAGATCCGCATCGCCAGCCCGCTGGCGCCGCTGGTCACGGCCGGCCGCATCAGCCTGCACACCCTGGCCTGGCACGAGGCCGGGCCTGACGAGCTCGACGGCATCGACCTGCTGGTCGGCCAGCGCCCGATCTCGGCCCGCCACCTGCGGCTGCTGCAGGCCGCGCACGAACGCGGCGCGGCCGTGGTGGTGGACATCGACGACCTGCTCACGCAGCCGGCGCCGCACCTGCTGTCACACGCCACGCTGGCGCGGCAGGCGCCCTGGGTGGAGCGCGCCCTCGACGAGGCCGACCGCGTGAGCGCGAGCACGCCTCGGCTGGCCGAGGCGCTGGCCGCACCGGGTCGGGTGCTGCGCGTGGTGCCCAACTACGCCTCGCCGTCGGCGCGTCGGCTGGCGGCGGCCGCCGCCTCGGACGACGACAGCGCCCCGGCCTGCGTGCTGCTGGCGGCCTCCGATGCCGTCGCCGCAGGACCGGCGTTCGAGGCCCTGCGCCGGCTGCAGGCGGCACGGGGCTCGCGCCTGCGCCTCGTGGCGGTAGGCCCCGTGGCGGCCTCGGCCACCGCCGCCGGGCTCGACGTGGACTCACGGCCGCTGATGTCGCGCGAGGGCTTCCTGACCTTCGCCGCCGCCCTGCCCCGCGCCGTCGCCGTGATCCCGCTGGACGACAGCGCCTTCTCTTCGGGCAAGAGCGCGGTCAAGTGGTTCGACTTCGCAGCCGCCGGCCTCCCCACCCTCATGTCGGATCGCCCGCCCTACCGCGACGTGGTCGAGCACGGACGCACGGGCTGGCTGCTGCCCGATGACGCCGACGCCTGGGCCGAGGCGCTCAACCGCGCGCTGGACGACCCCGCGCTGCGCAGGCGTGTGGCCGATGCGGCCGAGCAATCCGTGCTCGCCAGTCACTCGATGGCGCGCTGCACCGAAGCCTGGCGCGCGCTGCTGGACGAGCTCGACGCCGCGCGCGCCGCCGGGCAGGTGCGCCGGCGAAGCCGTGCCTGGCATCAGCGGCTGTTGGCACCCTGGCACCGGTTGGCGGTGGCGCTTCGCCGCGCGAACCGGGCGCGCCTGGCAAGACGACAACGGCGGCCGCCGGCTTGACCTTGCCGCAGTGGCGGCGCGGTCAGGCGCGCGGCCGCAGCCCGGGCAGGCGGCGCAGCTGCAGGCCGACGTAGGTGCCCAGGGTGCGCAGGCACCCGCGCCAGTCGCCGCGCCGCCGCAGTGCGTCGGCGTCGCGCAGCAGGCGCCTCTGGTGGGGCCACAGCTCGCGCTGGCCCGGTCGGCGTGCGAACTCGCCGCGAATCAGTTCGCGCACCTCGGCCAGGAACACGGGGTCGCTGGCGCTGGCGCTCAGGCCGGTGGCGGCGTAGTCGCTCACGACCACGTCCATCCAGCGTGGCGGCGCCAGGAAGGCCGCGCGCAGGTTGAATGCCCAATCCGCGTACACGCGGTAGCGCGGGTCGAAGCCGCCGAGGGTGTCGAACAGGCTGCGGCGGTAGAAGATGGCCTGCTGGCACACGTTGACGTCCATCAGCCGCGCCAGCGGCATCGGCCCGGCGTAGCGCCCGCCGGGCGGCACCTGGCAGAGGTTGGGCGCCATCATGCGCACATCGCCGTGCACGAGGCCGGCGTCGCCGGCCGCCAGGAGGTGCGGCGCCACCCGCTCCAAGGTGTCGGGCGCATGCAGGCGGTCGTCGCTGCCCAGCACCAGGAACCAATGCCCGCGCGCCAGCGCCACGCCGCGGTTGATGGCGTCGTAGACGCCGCCGTCGGGACGTGAATCCACCACCACGGACGGCAGCGCCGGAATGGCGGCCTGCGCCAGGGCGAGCGTGCCGTCGCGCGAGGCACCGTCACTGACGACGAGCTCGAAGTCGCGCCAGGTCTGCGCGGCCAGGGACTGCAGCGCGCCGCCGAGCACGGCCTCGCTGTTCATGGTCGGCACGACCACCGAGACCAGCGGCCGCGCCGCGGCCGGCGCGTTCACCGCCGCTTCCAGCGCCGGCGAAGGCGCCGCACGCCGCGGCGCACCCGCTCGCGCCACGACAGGTCCAGCGCCGTCGCCGCCTCGGCGCGCCGCACGAACACGGCGTTGCCGTGGACCGGCACCTGCGCGTTGATGGCGGCGTAGCCGACGTTGACGAAACGCGGCGCCAGCAGCGCCTCGATCTCGGGCAGCAGCCGCGCCGACTCGTAGAGCGGTTCCAGGCTCACTTCGGTGTACAGCAGCCGCAGCCCGTCGAGCACCGCCGGGCCGAGTGACTGCAGCACCAGGTACTCCGCGCCCTGCACGTCGATGATCATCACGTCGGGCGGCCGCAGGCCGTGCTCTGCGAGCACCGACTCCAGGCGCCGCGTCGGCACCTCGATGCGGGCCTGCATCGACACGTCGGGGAAGTGCTCGCGGTGCGAGCCCAGCTGCAGCAGCGAGCTCGACTCGCCGTCGTTGCTGGCCACGTTGAAGCTCGCGGTGCCGTCGCGGTCGGCAATGGCCACGGGGAACACCCGGATGCGCGGGTCGCGGGCGGCCAGCGCCTGCAGCGCAGCCAGCGGCCCGGCCTGCGGCTCGAACAGGTAGATGTGCCGGAGCGCCGGGAACAGCTTGTCGATGAGCGGCAGCTCGTCGAAGCGGTGCGCGCCGATGACGCACAGCACTTCGAGGTCGCGGCCGATGCGGCAGCCGCGCAGGCCGCTCAGCAGCTCGATGTCGTAGATCGGCGGGCGCCCGGCGGTGAGCGAGGGGATGGCCATCGCCGAGGCGTTCAGCGGGGCGCAGGGCCTGCGGCCGGGACGCGGAGTCGCTGCAGGGCCTCGAGGGATCGCCGCATGCCCTGGGCCTGCAGTGCCGCCTCGAAGGCGGCCGCTTGCGGCCCGCGCAGGAATCCGCTCGGCAGGCGCCGCACGAGCTCGACCGTCTCCGCCTCGCCCAGCATCGCGGGCAGGTAGGCCGCGCCGACGAAACCGAAGTGCCACGCCTCGGCGTGGCCGTCTGTGGCGGCGAAGCGCGGCTGCAGCGCCTCGGGCGCGAACTGCACGCCGTGCGCGGTCTCGAGGAAGCCCCGGTGGGTGCCGAGGAGGTCGGCGTCGGCCAGCCTGGGCTCGATCAGGCGCGGATCGGCACCCGCGCGCAGCCAGCGCCGCGACCTCATCGAAATCCCGGGCAGGCCCCCCGCATCGGCGGGCGGGCCCGGCGGGGCCAGGTAATCGGGCACCAGGAACTCGTCAGTCCAGGCTGCGGGATTGAGGACGCCGGCATCCCAGCGCAGGAGCAGCGCGTGCGAGGTGCCGATGTGGGCATGCAGGCGCCGCGTCACGAAGTCGGCCAGGTCGGCACGGCCCGGGAGCGGCTCGATCTCGACCACCTCCAGCTCCGGCAGCACCACGGTGGGCAGCCAGCCGCGGGAGAACAGCACGACGCGACCGAAGGCGATGTCGCGCTGCGCCTGCAGCAGCGCCAGCGCCGCCAGGGCCGGCACTTCGCAATCGACGGCGCACAGGGTCACCTGGGCCAGCGGCAATCGGTTCATTCGCCCGGATTCTGCCAGCCGCCACCCCAGAGGCGATCGCGCGTCGCCTGCCAAAGCTTGGCCGCGCCGCGCCGCAGGTGCTCGGCCAGCGGACGGCCGGGCTCGACGCGCCGGGGCAGACCCAGCTGAGCCTCGGCGCCGGCGGCAGCCAGGGCGGCCTGCAGGCGCTGGTCGCCGGCGTGCCGCAGGGCGAGGTCGCGCAAGGCCTGGCCCAGGTGCGGCGGGCAGCGGTCGGCGAACGGCCGCAGGTTGCCGGCCCAGGGGTAGAAGGCGTGCAGCAGCGTCCAGGCCTCGGCCTCTCCGAGGGCCGGGAAGCCGAGCATCAGCAGCCTCGCGCACTCCTGCACGTGGCGCGTGACGTCGCCCGACAGGCCACCGGTCACGTAGTGCACCGTGGGCGCGCTGATGCGGTGGACGGCCACGCCGGCGTCGACCATGGCCAGCAGCCAGCGCGTGTCGGCCACGATGCGCAGACGCGTGTCGTACGGGCCGGCGGCGCGCAGTGCCGCCGGCGTGGCGTAGACGCCGTTGTGGCAAAGGTTGGGGCAGCGCAGCCAGGAGCCGGCGTCGAGCGCACCGGGCAGCCACAGCCGCCGCCGCGCGCCGTTGTGCTGCCACGCGGCGCTGAGGATGAGCCGCGGCGCCGGCGCCAGCGGCCGCGGCTCGTGCCGGCTCAGCGCCGCCAGCGCCAGGGCGGCGGCGTCGGGCGTGAGCCAGTCGTCGGCGTTGAGCACGCACACCAGGCTGCCCCGCACCAGCGGCATGGCCTTGTTCAGCGCGTCGTACAGCCCGCCGTCGGGCTCCGAGACGTAGTAGTCGATCTGCCCGGCGTGCGCCTCGATCAGGGCGCGCGTGCCGTCGGTGGAGCAGGCGTCGATGACCAGGTGCTCGACCGCCGCGCCGCGCTGCGCACGCACGCTGGCCAGCGTGCGCGGCAGCGTGGCCACCGCGTTGCGCACCACGGTCACGTAGCTCACCAGGGGCTCGCGGACGGGCCCCGGGGGCTGCGCCAGCCGCCTGCCGCCCTCGGCCATGCGGCCGCCCGCCGCAGGCGACGGCAGGCGGTCGAGCCCCCCGACGGCGAAGCCGGGAACCGCCGTCGCGGGCGGCTGGGGCGACACGTGGTCAGGGCGCATGCGGGCGGCACTGTACCGCCGCGACCGCGGTCGGCGGTCCACGGGGCGGTCGATACACTCGCCGCCGTCGAAGCCGCCCCCGACCGGCGGTCCGTCCCGCCCCTGGAGCCCCCATTGATCCACCTTGCTCGCCGCGCCCCGCCGGCCCCGGCGCGATGAGGCCCTGCCGCCAGCGCATCGGCGTCTCGCTCGGCGACGTGCCCTCGCTCGAGGGCGGCGGCCTCAGCGAGTTCTGCCTGCAGGTGGGTTCGAGGCTGCGCAGGGCGCTGGGCGAGTCCGACGACATCGGCCTCGTGTTCCACCTGAAGGAGCGGCTGGTGGGCTGTTTCGGCGACGGCGTCGACTACCTGCCCGTGAGCCGCTGGCAGCGCTTCCGCCACGTGCGCGACGAGCCCTATGCGCTGTGGCACAGCCTGCACCAGCTGAACAAGACCCTGCCGCCGGCCGGCGCCGGCACGCGGCTGGTGACCGTGCACGACCTGAACTACCGCTACGGCCCGCGCGCCTTCAGCCGCTGGCGCCACCAGCGCCGCACGCGGCGGCTGCTCTCGCGCAGCGACCGCCTGACCGCCATCAGCGCCTTCACGGCCCAGGAACTGCGACAGCACCTGGGCTGGCGCGGCGAGATCGACGTCATCCACAACGGCGCGCGCAGCTTCGTCGGGCTGCCGCAGCGCCCGCTCGAGGGCTGGAACCCGCAGCCGCAGCGGCCCTTCCTGTTCCACCTCAGCCGCATGGCCCCCGTGAAGAACCCCCAGGCGCTGCTCGGCCTGGCCGCCGCCTGGCCCGAGATGACGCTGCTGATGGCCGGCCCCGACAACGCCGACGCCCGCGCGCTGCGCGCGGGCTGCCAACTGGCCAACGTGCAGTTCCACCTCGGCATCGACGAGGCGCAGAAGGCCTGGGCCTACGCGCAGTGCGCGGGCTTCGTGTTCCCGTCCTGGGCCGAGGGCTTCGGGCTGCCGCCGATCGAGGCCATGCACTTCGGCAAGCCGGTGTTCCTGTCGCGCCTGACCAGCCTGCCCGAGGTGGGCGGCGACTGCGCCGACTACTTCGACGGCTTCGAGCCCGCGGCCATGCGCGCCGTGGTCGAGCGCGGCCTGGCCCGCTACGCCGCCGAACCCGGCCGCGCCGACGCCGTGCGCGCGCACGCCGCGCGCTTCGACTGGGATCGCGCCGGCGCCGCCTACGCGGCGCTGTACCGCCGGCTGCTGGGACTGGCGCCGGATGCACCCAAGGGTGCCCAGGCATGAGCGGCCTCGTCGTGCTGCGCCACCCGCGCCTGCCCGGCACGGGCGGCTGCGCCCTGACCATCGGCAATTTCGACGGCGTGCACCGCGGCCACCAGGCCATGCTGGCGCTGCTGGTGAACGAGGCCCGCCACCGCGGCGTGCCCAGTTGCGTGCTGACCTTCGAGCCGCACCCGCGAGACTTCTTCGCCGCGCGGGCCGGCAAGCCCGAGCTCGCGCCGGCGCGCATCGCCACGCTGCGCGACAAGCTCGCCGAGCTCGAGCGCTGCGGCATCGAGCTCGCGGTCGTGACTCGCTTCGACGAGCGGCTGGCCTCGATGCCCGCAGAGACCTTCATCAGCGGGGTGCTGCAGCAGGGCCTGCGCGCACGCTACGTGCTCGTCGGCGACGACTTCAGCTTCGGCGCGCGCCGCCAGGGCAACTACGCCATGCTCGACGCTGCCGGCGCGGCACGGGGCTTCGACGTGGCGCGCATGATGAGCTACGAGGTGCACGGCCTGCGCGTCAGCAGCTCGGCCGTGCGCGACGCGCTGGCGCGCGGCGACATGGCACGCGCCGAAGCGCTTCTGGGCCGGCCCTACGCCATCAGCGGGCGCGTCCAGCACGGCCGCAAGCTCGGCCGCGACCTGGGCTTCCGCACGCTCAACCTGCGCTTCGGCCACGGCCGCCCCGCCGCCATGGGCATCTTCGTCGTGCGCGTGCACGGGCTGGCCGGCGAGCCGCTGCGCGGCGTGGCCAGCCTGGGCGTGCGGCCCACCGTGGAAGACGCCGGGCGCGTGCTGCTCGAGGTGCACTGCATGGAGTGGCCCGCTTCGCTGGGCCCCGAGGGCGGCTATGGCCGCCGCGTGCGCGTGGACCTGCTGCACAAGCTGCACGACGAGCTCAAGTACGACTCGCTCGAGGCGCTGCGAGAAGGCATCGCGCGCGACACCGCGGCGGCGCAGGCCTGGTTCGACGGCGCTGCGGCGTGAAGCGGCTCCGGGCCGAGGGCGCCAGCCCTCGCGAGGCTCAGAAACGCCAGGCCAGGCCCGCGTTCACACCCCAGCCGGTGCGGGAGGTCGTCAGCGGGCTGCGCGCGGCGTCGCCGAGCAGGCGGCTCGTGCCGATGCCGCCGATCAGCAGCCAGTCGCGCGACAGATCGGAGCGAAAGCCCACGCTGGCCGACACGTCGCGAAGGCCGGCGGCGGGCTGGAACTCCGGCCGACCGGTGCGCGCCGACTGCTCCGGCGTGATGCCGTACCAGGTCTGGAGGTAACGGTCGCCGGCGTAGCTCAGGCTGACGGCGGTCCCCAGCACGGTCTTGGGCAGGACTCGCCACTCGCGGGCGAGCGACACGTCGCCGATGTAGCCGCCGCCGCGGCCGAACAGGTCGGTGCTCATGGCCAGGCCCAGGCGCCAGGCGGGTGTCAGAGACGCCGTCATCGAGAATCGCGCCCTTGCGGTGGGCCGGATGTCGCCGAGCCCGCGCAGCGCATCGGCGCTGTTCTCGCGGCGCCCGTTGTCCCAGCGCAGGCCGACGTTGGCCTTGACGCGCGCACTCTGCAACAGGTCGATGCCCAGGCCGCGCGACACGTCTTCGGCACGCCGCGTCGCGAAGCCGCTGGCGTTGGTGATCGAGAAGCGGCCGCGGCGCAGGAAGAAACCGGGGTTCAGCTTGGTCACGGCGCCGTCGGATCCGCTGAAGGCCGGCCGGTGCGACATCAGCAGGCCGATCGCGCCCTCCCAGCTCGGCGCGGGCTCGGCGGGCGGCGCATCGATGCGGTCGTCGGCCGGGGCGGCCGAGGCGACTGACGCGAACAGCGCGCACGCGGCGACGCACCAGGGCCTCGCTAGAATCTCGAGCGTGAACGGCACGTATCAATCCCTTCGATGCGCCGCTGGCGCCCCGCGGCGCTGGCATGCGACGACGCGTCGCCAGTCGACGCGCGATCGAATTTGCGCCTCGCCGCTGAAGGCGGTCTGAAGCGCGGCCCGCCGCGCTCGCGGACCCCGCAAGCCGCGGGCCTTGCCGGCCCGCCCCCCGCCGCCCCCCGGCCCTCGTCGCGCCCGCCGGGTGCGAAACGGCCGCCCCGACCACGACCCCGCCATGAGCAGCGACACCCCCTCCGTCGACCACCGCGCCACGCTGAACCTGCCCGTCACGCCCTGCCCGATGCGCTGCGACCACGCCCGCCGCGAGCCCGGCTGGATCAAGGGCTGGCAGGAGCAGGGCCTGTACCGGCGCCTGCGCGACGCCCGCCGCGGCGCGCCGCTCTTCGTGCTGCACGACGGCCCGCCCTACGCCAACGGCGCCATCCACATGGGCCACGCCGTCAACAAGGTGCTGAAGGACATGATCGTCAAGGCGCGGCAGCTCGCCGGCTTCGACGCGCAGTACGTGCCCGGCTGGGACTGCCACGGCCTGCCCATCGAGAACGCCATCGAGAAGAAGCACGGCCGCAGCCTCGGCCGCGACGAGATGCAGGCCAGGAGCCGCACCTACGCCACCGAGCAGATCGCGCTGCAGATGGCCGACTTCCAGCGCCTGGGCGTGCTCGGCGACTGGGAGCACCGCTACGCGACCATGGACCCGGCCAACGAGGCCGGCGAGATCCGCGCCTTCAAGCGCGTCATCGAGCGCGGCTTCGTCTACCGGGGCCTGAAGCCCGTGTACTGGTGCTTCGACTGCGGCTCTTCGCTGGCGGAGTTCGAGATCGAGTACGCCGACAAGAAGAGCCAGACGCTGGATGTCGGCTTCCTGTGCGCCGAACCCGACCGGCTGGCCGCTGCCTTCGGCCTGCCCGAGATCGTCGGCGAGGCCTTCGCGGTGATCTGGACCACCACCGCCTGGACCATCCCGGCCAACCAGGCGCTCAACCTGAACCCGGCGCTGGAGTACGCGCTGGTGCACACCGAGCGCGGGCAGCTGGTGCTGGCGGCCTCGCTGGTGGAGCAGTGCCTGGCGCGCTTCGGCCTGCAGGGCCACGTGGTCGCCACCACGCTGGGCGAGAAGCTCGGCGGCATCGCCTTCCGCCACCCGCTGGCCCACGTGCACGAGGGCTACGACCGGATGAGCCCCGTGTATCTTGCCGACTACGCCACGGCCGACGACGGCACCGGCCTCGTGCACAGCAGCCCCGCCTACGGCCTGGAGGACTTCAACTCGTGCGTCGCGCACGGCCTGAAGACCGACGAGATCCTCAATCCCGTGCAGGGCCACGGCAGCTACGCAGCCGACTTCCCGCTGTTCGGCGGCCAGAACATCTGGAAGGCGGTGCCGGCGATCATCGAGGCCCTGCGCGAGGCCGGGCGCCTGTTCGCCACCGAGGGCATCACCCACAGCTACCCGCACTGCTGGCGCCACAAGACGCCGGTGATCTACCGCGCCGCGGCGCAGTGGTTCGTGCGCATGGACGAGGGCGAGGGGGTCTTCACCAAGGACAAGGCGCCGAGGACGCTGCGCCAGATGGCGCTCGACGCCATCGAGCAGACCGGCTTCTACCCCGAGAACGGCCGTGCCCGGCTGCGCGACATGATCGCCAACCGCCCCGACTGGTGCATCAGCCGCCAGCGGAGCTGGGGCGTGCCGCTGCCCTTCTTCCTTCACAAGGACAGCGGCGAGCTGCACCCGCGCACGATGGAGATCCTCGACCAGGCGGCCGACGTCGTCGCGCGCGGCGGCATCGAGGCCTGGAGCCGGCTCACCGCCGCCGACGTGCTGGGCGCGGAAGATGGCGCGCTCTACACCAAGAGCAGCGACATCCTGGAGGTCTGGTTCGACAGCGGCAGCACCTTCTGGCACGTGCTGCGCAACCAGCATCCGCAGGGCCACCACGCCAGCGGCCCCGAAGCCGACCTGTACCTGGAAGGCCACGACCAGCACCGCGGCTGGTTCCACAGCTCCCTGCTGCTGGCCTGCGCCCTCTTCGACCGCGCGCCCTACCGCGGCCTGCTCACGCACGGCTTCACGGTCGACAGCCAGGGCCGCAAGATGAGCAAGTCGCTCGGCAACGGCATCGAGCCGCAGAAGGTGAGTTCGACGCTGGGCGCCGAGATCATCCGCCTGTGGGTGGCGGCCTCCGACTACTCGGGCGACATCGCCGGCGACGACAAGATCCTCGCCCGCGTCGTCGACGCCTACCGCCGCATCCGCAACACGCTGCGCTTCCTGCTGGCCAACACCGCCGACTTCGACCCCGCGCAGCACGCCGTGCCGGCGGCGCGGATGCTGGAGATCGACCGCTGGGCCCTGGCGCGCGCGGCCGAGCTGCAGGCGCAGATCCTGGCGCACTACGAGGTCTACGAGTTCCACCCCGTGGTGGCCAAGCTGCAGGTGTACTGCTCCGAGGACCTGGGCGCGTTCTACCTCGACGTGCTGAAGGACCGCCTCTACACCACCGCCCCCGGCAGCCTGGCGCGGCGCAGCGCGCAGACGGCGCTGTGGCAGATCACGCAGGCCATGCTGCGCTGGATGGCGCCGTTCCTCAGCTTCACGGCCGAGGAGGCCTGGGCCCTGGTGGGCGACTCGCCGTCGGTCTTCACGGCCACCTATTGGCGCTTCGCAGGCACCGAGAGGCCCGACGCCGCGCTGCTGGCCAAGTGGGCCACCGTCCGCGGCGTGCGCGAGGCGGTCAACCGCGAGATCGAGGCCGTGCGCACCACCGGCGCCGTGGGCTCGTCGCTGCAGGCCAACGTGCACATCACCGCGCCGGCGGCCGAGCACGCGGTGCTCGCCAGCCTGGGCGAGGACCTGAAGTTCGTCTTCATCACCTCGGTGGCCGAGTTGCAGGCCGGCGAGGCGCTGAAGGTCGAGGTGCGCCCCTCCAGCGCCACCAAGTGCGAGCGCTGCTGGCACTGGCGCGACGACGTCGGCCACGACCCGGCCCACCCCGGGTTGTGCGGCCGCTGCACCAGCAACCTGCACGGCGCGGGCGAGCCGCGCACGGTGGCCTGACGATGGCCGGCGCCGCCAAGGCACGGCCCGCCGCCCGCGGCGGCGCCACGGGCCCGGGCCTGCTGTTCTGGCTCGTCGTTGCCGCCATCGTCATCGTGGCCGACCAGGTCACCAAGGTCGCCATCGTCGGCGCCTTCCAGCTCGGCGACGTGCGTCCGGTGACCGACTTCTTCAACCTCGTGCGCGCGCACAACCCGGGCGCGGCGTTCTCGTTCCTGGCCGGCGCCTCGGGCTGGCAGCGCTGGTTCTTCATCGTCCTGGGCCTGGCGGCCTCGGCCTTCATCGTGTGGATGCTGCGCAGCCACCCGAACGAGCGGCTGTTCTGCTTCTCGGTGACGATGATCCTGGGCGGCGCCCTGGGCAACGTGATCGACCGCATGATCCACGGCTACGTCGTCGACTTCCTGCAGTTCCGCTTCGACTTCCTCGAGCCCCTGTTCCGTGGCGGCTACTTCCCGAGCTTCAACGTCGCCGACAGCGCCATCACGCTGGGCGCGGTCTGCCTCATCCTCGACGAAATCCTGCGCGTGCGGCGCTCGCGCCGCGCCTGAGGGCGTCGCAGCCGGCCTCGGGGCAAGCCCGGTGGCGACGGCCGCCGCGGCCGCTCTAGGCTTGCGGGCATGACCGTCAGCGACACCGCCGAGCCGCCACCCGGCCCTGCGCCGCCCCCCGCCATCGTGCTGCGGCCGCTGGGCTGGGGCGCACCGCTTCGCTGGTTGGCCGCAGGCGTGCGCGACTTCGGCCGCGCCCCCGGCATCGGCCTGTTCTATGGCGGCTGCTTCATGGTCATGGGCTGGGCGCTGCTGAAGGTTTTCGAGCACGCCCCGGCCTACACGCTGGCGCTGTCGGCCGGATTCCTGCTGATGGGGCCGTTCCTGTGCCTGGGCCTGTACCGCACCAGCCAGCGCCTGGAGCGCGGCGAGAAGCCCGACTTCGGCGACTCGCTGCTGGCCTGGGACACGCGCACCGGCCAGCTCGCCATCTTCGGCTTCGTGCTGCTGGTGCTGGAGATGCTCTGGGGCCGTGCCACGCTGGTGGTGTTCGCCGTCAGCTTCGACGGCATGCCCGACTTCAAGGGCTCGCTGCGGGCGCTGCTCGACCCCGAGAACCTGCCCTTCATCGTCGCCTGGGCCGCGGTGGGCGCGGTCTTCGCGGGCCTGATCTACGCCGTCAGCGTGATCTCCATCCCCATGATCCTGCACCGCCAGACCGACGCCATCACCGCCGGCCTGACCAGCCTGCGCCTGGTGCTCACGCAGACCGGCGTGATGCTGTGGTGGGGCTTCCTGATCGCCGCGCTCGTGACCCTGGCCTTGCTGCCGTGGTTTGCCGGCCTGCTGGTGGTTGGGCCGGTGGTGGGGCACGCCAGCTGGCACGCCTATCGCGAGGCGGTGGCCGACTGAACACCCGCGTCAGCGGCGGTCGCCCATGGCGTGGGCGATGGTGGACAGGTCCACGTACTCGAGCTCGCTGCCCGCCGGCACGCCGCGCGCCAGCCGCGTGACCTTCAGGCCGCGCGCCACCAGCGCCGCCGACAGGGCCTGCGCCGTCACCTCGCCCTCGGCGGTGAAGTTGGTGGCCAGGATGACCTCCTGCACGACACCGTCGCCAGCGCGCGCCAGCAGCGCCTCGGCACCGATGTCGGCCACGCCCACGCCGCGCAGCGGGTCCAGCCGGCCCATCAGGACGAAGTACAGGCCCTTGTAGCTGCCGCTGCGCTCGAGCGCCGCCTGGTCGGCGGGCGTCTCCACCACGCACAGCAGCCGCGGGTCGCGCCGGGCGTCGGTGCAGGTGCTGCAGACCTCGTGCTCGGTGAAGGTGTGGCAGCGCGTGCAGTGGCGCGTGGCGGTCATCGCGTGCGTGAGCGCGCCGGCCAGCCGCCGCGCGCCCTCGCGGTCGTGCTGCAGCAGGTGGAAGGCCATGCGCTGCGCCGACTTCAGGCCCACGCCGGGCAGGCGCTGCAGCGCCTCGATCAGGCCCGATAGCGCAGGCTCAGCCATGCCGGCATCAGAAGGGGAACTTCATCCCCGGCGGCAGGGGCAGGCCGGCGGTGAGCTTGCCCATCTTCTCGGTGCTCACCTCTTCCGCGCGGCGCACGGCGTCGTTGAAGGCGGCGGCCACGAGGTCCTCGAGCATGTCCTTGTCGTCGGCCAGCAGGCTGGGGTCGATGACCACGCGCTTGACGTCGTGCTTGCAGGTCATCGTCACCTTCACGAGACCGGCGCCGCTGGCGCCCTCGACCTCGAGCAGCGCGAGCTCGTCCTGCGCGCGCTTCATGTTCTCCTGCATCTGCTGCGCCTGTTTCATCAAGCCGGCAAGCTGGCCCTTCATCATGGTCGGGTTCTCCTGGTGGGTACGGATAGGGGACGTTCAGGCCGGCCTGATCGAGCCCGGCACGATGCGCGCGGTCTTGAACTGCCGGAGCAATTCGCGCACGACGGGGTCGGACTGGAGGGTGGCTTCGGCCGCGGCCTGGCGGCGGGCGCGCTCGGCGGCGTCGCGCAGCGCGGGCGTGTCGTCGGGCTGGCCGGCCACGACAGCCACCTGCACGGGCTCGCCCAGGTGAGCGGCCAGGGCCAGCGCCAGCCTGTCGGCCAGCGCGGCGCTGCGCAGGGGCTCGCGCGCCACGGCCAGCCGCCAGGCGGGCGGCGTGCTGCGGGTGTCGATGGCCACGAGGCCGGCCTGCCAGGCCAGCTCGCGCACCAGCGCCGCCACGGTGCCGGCCTCGATGAGCGCCTGCACCGTGCCTTGCCAGCGGTCGGCAAGCTCGCGGTCGGCGGGCTCGGCCCCGGGCGCCTCGAAGGGCGGTGCCACGGGCTCGGCCGCCTGCAGCGGCGGCATCTGTTCAGCGTCCATGCCCGGCGCCACGCTGGCCCTGGGCGCCGTCGCGGCCTGCCGCCGCTCCAGCGCCGCGGGCACCACGGCCAGGGTCGGCGGGGCCGGGGCGCGCAGCGGCGCCGCCGGCCGCGTCGGCGCCGCTGCCGCCGCGCCCCCCGCGGGCGGGAAGGCCAGAAAGCGCAGCAGCACCATGGCCAGCGCGCCGTGCTCGTCGGACATCAGCGCCAGCTCCTCGCGGCCCTGCAGCACCATGCGGTACAGCAGCTGGGTCTCGTCGGGCGGCAGCTGCGGCGCCAGTGCTCGCACGGCCGCGGTCTCGGGCTCGGCATCGTCCAGCGCGCCGGGCACGGCCTGCTCGATGGCCATCTGCTGCAGCAGCTGCGCCAGTTCCTCCAGCGTGGCCTCGGCGCTCAGGCCGGCGGCGCGCAGCGCGTCCACCGTGGCCAGCACTGCCGGCGCGTCGCGGCGCGCCAGCGCCTCCACCACGGCGTTGGCGTGACCGCGGTCCACCGCGCCGAGCATGGTGCGCACCACGTCTTCGGCCAGCCGGCCGCCGCCGTAGGCGATCGCCTGATCGGTGAGCGACAGGCCGTCGCGCATGGAGCCGCGCGCGGCGCGCGACAGCAGGCGCAGCGCGCCAGGATCGGCCGGCACGGCCTCGGCCTCGAGCACGCGCGCCAGGTGCTCGCGCACCGTGGCCGGCGCCATCGGCCGCAGGTTGAACTGCAGGCAACGGCTCAGCACCGTGGGCAGCACCTTCTCGGGGTCGGTGGTGGCCAGCACGAACTTGAGGTACTCCGGCGGCTCCTCGAGCGTCTTGAGCAGCGCGTTGAACGCGTCCTTCGACAGCTGATGCGCCTCGTCGATCATGAAGACCTTGAAGCGGCCCACGCCGGGCTTGTAGGCGGCGCGCTCGATGAGATCGCGGATCTCGTCCTTGCCGCCGTTGCTGGCGGCGTCCATCTCGACGTAGTCGATGTAGCGGTCGGCGTCGATCTCGGTGCAGGCCTGGCACACGCCGCAGGGCGTGGCGGTGATGCCGCCGCGGCCGTCGGGGCCGGTGCAGTTCAGGCTCTTGGCGAGGATGCGGCTGACCGTGGTCTTGCCGATGCCGCGCGTGCCGGTGAACAGGTAGGCGTGGTGCAGCCGCCCCTGCGTGAGGGCGTTCGTCAGCGCCTGCACGACGTGCTCCTGGCCGACCATCTGCGCGAAGCTGCGCGGGCGGTATCTGCGGGCCAGGACGACGTAGGACATGCCGGTCATTCTAGGCGGCCGGGGATAATCGCCGCCCCATGACGACCCCGGCCGAGACCCCGCCCCACACCCCCCTCAGCTACGAGCAGGCCGGGGTGAACTACGACCTGATCGACCCGCTGAAGGTGGCTGCGCAGCGCGCCGCTGCGGCCACCGCCGCGCACCTGCTGCCGCGCGGCTTCGGCGAGGTCGAGGCCTCGCGCGGCGAGTCGGCCTACGTCGTCGACCTCGGCCCGTTCTACCTGGCCAGCATCGTCGAGTGCCTGGGCACCAAGACGCTGGTGGCCGACGCGATGTGGCGATGCGGCGAGAACTTCTTCGCAGCCATCGCGCAGGACACCATCGCGATGGCCGTCAACGACCTCGTCACCGTGGGCGCCACGCCGCTGGTCGTGCAGGCCTACTGGGCCGCCGGCGGCAGCGAGTGGTTCGCCGACGGCGAACGCGCCCAGGCCCTGGTGGCCGGCTGGAAGGCGGCCTGCGACCGCATCGGCGCTGCCTGGGGCGGGGGCGAGACGCCGGCCCTGGCGGGCATCGTCGAGCCCGGCCGCATCGATCTGGCCGCCAGCTGCACCGGCCTGGTCAACCCCCGGCCGCGCCTGACGCTGGGCGAGCACCTCGGGCCCGGCGACGCCATCGTGCTGCTCGAAAGCAGCGGCATCCACGCCAACGGCCTGAGCCTGGCGCGCAAGGTGGCCGAGCGGCTGCCTCAGGGCTACCAGACGCTGATCGGCAGCGAGGCCGAGCCGGGCCTGCGCTTCGGCCCCGCACTGCTGGCCCCCACCCTGCTCTACAGCCCGGTCACCGAGGCCCTGTCGGCGGCCGGCGTGCGCGTGCACTACGCGGCCAACGTCACCGGCCACGGTTGGCGCAAGCTGCTGCGCCACCCCAAGGCGCTGACCTACCGCGTGCACACGCTGCCGCCGGTGCCGCCGGTGCTGCGCTTCCTGCAGCAGCAGGCCGGCATGGACGACGCCGAGGCCTACGGGACGCTGAACATGGGCGCGGGCTTCGCCCTGTTCGTGCATGCCGACGACGCCGAGCGGGCCGTGGCCGCGGCGCAGGCCCAGGGCATCGCGGCCTGGGTGGCCGGGCACGTGGAGGCGGGGCCCAAGCAGCTGTTCATCGAGCCGCTGGGCGTGCACTGGGGCGCCGGGGAACTGCAGCTGCGCTGAGCCACCGTCAGCGCCTCGGATCCCGGAGCGCCCTCCCCTACAATGCGGACCGCCGGGCCCCCCCGCATGGAAGCGCGCCCAACCGGGTCAGGTGGGGAACCAAGCAGCCCTAAGCGTTGCGACCAGTGCCGGGGTAAGGCTCGGCACCCCTGGCCAGTGCCAGTGCGGCCTGGTCGCGCAGGGCCTTGACCAGCAGCAGCTCGGTGTCGCCGAGCACCAGCGTGTTCGCCTCGGCCTTGTCGGCATAGATCAGCCCCGCCGGCGCGCCCTTCAGCGAGATCGGCAGCAGCAGGAAGGTCGGCGCCGACACGCTCTGCCGGTACCACGATGGCAGCCGCGGCGCCACCGAGGTGCTGTCGGCCACGAGCAGATCGGCGCCCCGCGCGCAGATCGCGGCAAACAGGTCGGGCTGGCCGCCCAGGCGCAGCGACACGCGGAACAGCGACGGCAGTTCTGCGGCACGCGCGCCCACCGCGGCGCGGCCGACGAGGGCGCCGGCCTGCGCGTCGCGCGCGCAGAGCACGGCCGAGCGCAGGCCCAGCGCGCCGTACAGGACATCGAGCACCAGCGTCAGCACCTCGCCGGCGTCCAGCGTGCGCCCCTGCACGGCGCTGCGCACCGATTCCAGGCCGCTGGACAGCTGCATGAGCGGGCTGCCCTCGGCCAGCCGCGGTGCGGCCGCTGCGGCCACCGGAGGCGGCCCCGCGGCGCCCGGCCGCGAGCGCGGTTCGTCACCGACGGGCCCGGCCTGCAGCAGCCTCCTCGCCGCGGCGCCCGGGGCCAGCGTCAGCCCCATGGCCTGGGCCAGCTGCGACAGCCGGGTGCGCGCGCCGCTGGCCGCCTGCAGCAGTTGCCGCGTGTCCAGGCCCAGCGCCGGGCCGAAGCGGTCAGCCACGCGCGACAGCGCCTCGGCCTGGGCGGCACCCTCGTGGCCGAGCATGGCGTCGGTGAGCTCGTTGGCGCCGCGCGCCAGCCATCGCATGCGCTCGCAACCTTCGTCGGCCCAGGGATCGACGCGCCGCGCCGGCACCTCGCCCTCCGGGTGGCGCATCGCCTTCTGCAGCGACCTGGGCAGCCCCCAGGCGCGGGCCACGCCCACACCGAGGTCGTCCAGGCTCAGGCCCAGCAGCTTCCGGGCCGCGGTGTCGCGCGTCACCGCCTGGGGACCGGCGACAAGCTGGCGGATGCGCTGCGCCTCTTCGGGAAAGTAGTACTCGGTCAGCAGCCGCCCGAGGTTCTGGAACATCGCACTCAGGAAGGCCTCTTCGCCCTGCCGCGCCTGGGGCGTCAGGTCATTGGCCAGCGTGCCGGCCATCAGCGCGCGGAGGAACTCCTCCTTCAGCAGCGCGGCATGGGCCTTGTCCTGCATGTGCTCCAGGAGGACGACCGACAGCGCCATGTTGCGGATGCCGGCCAGGCCCACCAGTGCCACGGCGCGCGAGACGCTGCTGATCTGCTCGCCCGAAACCGCCGTGAAGTGAGCGGTGTTCACCATCCGCAGCAGTTTGTTGGTGAGCGCAACGTCCTTGAGGATCTCGTCGCTCAGCGTGCGCAGGCTCTCGGTGTCCGAGCCCGTCAGCCTCTGGATGCGCAGCACCGACGACGACAGCGCCGGAAAGTCGCTCTTGTGGCGCATGCGCCTGAGCAGGAACTCCAGTGTCGCGTGGCTGGTGTCCAGCGTCTGCTGCCCGGGGTCCAGCCAGTGCGCCAGCGCCTCGTGCATGGCGCGCGCGGTGTCGAAGCGCTGCGCGGCATCGCGGCTCAGCGCCCGCAGCACGATGGCCCGCAGGCCCTCGTCGACGTCGCCGCCGGCAGCGATGCTCAGGTCCTCGGACTGCACGCGCTGGATCGCGCGCCAGGAGTCGCGCTCCTTCAGCAGCGGGGCGCCGGAGAGCATCTCGCCCAGCATCACGCCAGCGGCGAACACGTCCATGGCCGGCTGCGGCGGCTCGCCGCGCGCAGCTTCGGGGGATATGTAGCCCGAAGTGCCGACGATGCGGCCGTCGTGGGCCCCACGCTCGCCGGAGCCGCGCTGCACGCGCGCGGCGATGCCGAAGTCCATGACGCGCGGCCGGCCGTCGCCGCCGAGCAGGATGTTGCTGGGCTTGAGGTCGCGGTGCACGATGCCCTGGTCGTGCGCGGCGGCCAGTGCGTCCAGCACGCCCAGCATCAGGCCCACGGCCTCGCGCGCGGGCAGCCTCGGCTGGCCCTTCAGGCGTGCTGCGAGGGTGACGCCCTCGACGTGCTCGAACACCAGGTAGGGCTGCCCGCCGTCCTCGTCGGCCTCGAACACCGGCACCACGTTCGGGTGCTTGAGGGTGCTGCAGGCACGGCCCTCGTTGAGCCACTCGCTGCGCATGGCGGGCTCGGCGTCGGCATTCAGCAGCTTGAGCGCCACGTCGCGCTGCAGCCGGGGGTCGTGCGCCAGCCACACCGTGGCCTGGGCGCCGCGACCGAGCTCGCGGCGAAGCTCGTAGCGGCCCACCCGGCGCGGCGGCGAAGCGGGGACGCGGCCACTGGCGACGTCCGGGACCCTGCCGTCGATGCCGCGCGCAGCCCGCTGCGCCTGCGGCAGGCTCATGGCGCGGCCCCCTGCCGCCAAGCCGGGGGCCTGCGCGCCGAGGCCGTCGGGCCCTCGCCGGTCCCGCCCAGGGGCGCTGGCTGCGTCAACGGCATCGGCTCGGTGAGACGGGCATCGCCTCGCAGAGCGCCCTGCAAGCCGCGCAGGTCGAAGTTCAGAAGCCGGCCATAGCGCTGCACCACGCGCTGCAGCGCGGCAGGCACCTTGGGCGGGGGCTGCATCAGCGCGTCCACGGCCTCGTTGGCGCAACTGGCCGTGGCGCGCAGAAGGTCGTGGTCGCCGTCGGGCCCGCGCACCGGCGTGGCCAGCGGCAGGGGCTGGATCATCCTGAGCACGGACTCGTCGAAGCCGCAGTGACGGGCCGCGGCCTGGCCCAGGGCATCGATGTCGAAGCCGAGCACGGCAAACGCGGCGGCCTGCTCGCTCATGCCCGCATCTTCGGGCTCCCCCGGGCGCGGCGGTGGCGCAGGCTGCATGAGGCGGGCGACCTGCTGCGCCTCGTCGGCGAAGTGATGGTGCAGCACGAGCCGGCCCAGGTTCTGCAGCACGGTCAGCAGGTACACGACCTCGCCGTCGTAGCCGGCGGGACGCAGAGCCAGCGCGGTGTGCGCCGCCAGCCGGATGCGCTCCAGCAGCGCCTCCAGGCGGGCGGCCTCGGCATCGTCCAGCGGACCGGGCCACTCGCGCAGGGCCTGGGCCGCGCGGCGCACGCCCACGAGCCCCTGCAGGGCGATGGCCCGGCGCACGGTCAGCACGGGCCCGCCGCCGGCCGAGCGGGCCTGCGCGCTGTTGGTCAGGCGCAGCAGCTCGAAGCTCAGCGCGAAGTCCTCCAGGACCACCTCGGCCAGTTCGTGGGTGCGATCGCTTTCCATCGTCGCCACGCGCGCCAGGCGCGCTGCGGAGCCCTCGGACGAGGGCAGCACTCCGCCGGTGCGCAGGCGATCGGCCAGCAGGGACAACAGGCCGGAGGCTGCGGCGCCCTCGGCCTGCAGCCAACCCTCCAGCGCCCGCAGCAGGGTGCGCGCGCTGCGATAGCGGTGACGCTCCTGGCGGTCGGTGGCGCGGTTGACGATGACGCGCAGCGGCTCGGCGATGCGGTGCGCGGTCTGCCATGGCAGGCGCACGATGTCGCGTCCGAGCGGCGGCAGGCGCTCGACGACGCGGCCGACGTCCGGCTCGTCGAGCGCGGGCGTGCCGGCGAGCAGCCCGGGCAGCATCACGCCTGTGGCCAGCAGGTCGCGTTCGGCGGCTGCACGCTGGGCCAGGCGGCCACCCGGATCGGCCTGCGCCGTGTCGGCGGCCACCCCGAGCCCGGCCACGCGCAGCTGGCCGTCGTCGCTCACGAGCATCAGGAAGGGCTGCATGTCGTGGTGGGCCAGGCCGGCGTCGTGCGCGAAGGCCACGCCCTGCAAGGCCTGCTGCACCAGCTCGGCCGCCTCCATGCCGGGCAGGCCCGAACTGCCCAGGCGCTCGGCCAGCGTGGCGTCGTCGCGGGGATCATGGGCCACGTAGGGCCACCCGTCCTGCACGCCCATGTCGACCACCGCGGCCAGCCTCGGGTGCGACAACCTGGCCGCCTGACGGGCCTGCTGCTGCCAGCGCTCCAGCGCCGCCGCACCGGCCGGCTGCACGCGCGGCAGCACGATCACCAGTTCCTGGCCGCTGCCCGGATCGGCGACGCGCCACGCCATGCTGCGCGTGCTCTTGCCGAGCAGGCGCAGCAACTGCCAACGGCCGAAGCGGTGCACGGCAGCGCTGCGCGCGGCCGGCGCGGAGGTGGGCAGGGCGGGCATGGTGTGGCGATTGCACCGCGACTGCACCGCCGTCGAAACGTCGATCAGGGCCTCCAACCGCTGCCAGTTCCGGCCGGCAGCACCCCACCCCGGCGCCGAACCCGCAGCCGGCGGGCGTGCCAGAATCCCTGCCGTGCCCCGGAAGGCCGCGGTCTGTCGTTGCCGCGCCGGGCACGCGGAGCCGAGCAACCATGAGCAGTGAACTGATCAAGCATGTCACCGACGATTCCTTCAGCAGCGACGTGCTGCAGTCGGACAAGCCGGTGCTGGTGGACTACTGGGCCGAGTGGTGCGGGCCCTGCAAGATGATCGCGCCCATCCTCGACGAGGTCTCCAAGGCGTACGAGGGTCGTGTGCAGATCGCCAAGATCAACGTCGACGAGAACCGCGTCGTGCCGGGACAGCACAATATCCGCGGCATCCCCACGCTGATGCTGTTCAAGGACGGGAAGGTTGCCGCCACCAAGGTGGGTGCCCTGTCCAAGGCGCAGCTGACGGCCTTCCTCGACGGCCATCTATAATCTGGCGCACGCGGCGGGTGCCTGAGGCACCGGCCGCCTGATCCGCCCCTCTGCACCGCCCGCGCCGGCTTCCCGCCGGCCGCCAGCGCCAAGCGGACCCGCTGCCGAGCGACCCTCGGCCACCGGTCCGGCCCCGTGCAGGGTCACGGCGCCACTCCACGAACTGCCCTTTTCGCCGCCAGCCGCGGGTGCCCTCTGGGTGCTGCCCGGTACTGGCCGGCCGGGCCCCAGGGTGCCTCATGCATCTGTCCGAACTCAAGCTCATGCACGTCGCCAAGCTCATCGAGATGGGCGAGGCGCTGGAGATCGAGAACGTGCAGCGCCTGCGCAAGCAGGAGCTGATGTTCGCGATCATGAAGAAGCGCGCCAAGGCCGGCGAGCAGGTGTTCGGCGACGGCGTGCTCGAGGTGCTTCCCGACGGCTTCGGCTTCCTGCGCAGCATCGAGGCCAGCTACATGGCCAGCACCGACGACATCTACCTGTCGCCGAGCCAGATCCGCCGCTTCAACCTGCACACCGGCGACATGGTCGAGGGCGAGGTGCGCGTGCCCAAGGACGGCGAGCGCTACTTCGCGCTGGTGAAGGTCGACCGCGTCAACGGCCTGACGCCCGAGGAGAGCAAGCACAAGATCATGTTCGAGAACCTGACGCCGCTGTTCCCGACGGCGGCATTCAGGCTCGAGCGCGACATCAAGCTCGAGGAGAACATCACCGGCCGCATCATCGACCTCATCGCGCCCATCGGGAAGGGCCAGCGCGCGCTGCTGGTGGCCCAGCCCAAGACCGGCAAGACGGTGATGATGAAGCACATCGCCCACGCGCTGGTGGCCAACCACCCCGAGATCCACCTCATCGTGCTGCTCGTCGACGAGCGCCCCGAAGAGGTGACCGAGATGGTGCGCGGCGTGCGCGGCGAGGTCATCAGCTCCACCTTCGACGAGCCGGCGGCGCGCCACGTGCAGGTGGCCGAGATGGTGATCGAGCGCGCCAAGCGCCTGGTCGAGCTGAAGAAGGACGTCGTCATCCTTCTCGACAGCATCACGCGGCTGGCGCGGGCCTACAACAACGTGCTGCCGAGCTCGGGCAAGGTGCTCACCGGCGGCGTCGATGCCAACGCGCTGCAGCGCCCCAAGCGCTTCTTCGGCGCCGCGCGCAACGTCGAGGAAGGCGGCTCGCTGACGATCATCGGCACCGCGCTGATCGACACCGGCTCGAAGATGGACGAGGTCATCTACGAGGAGTTCAAGGGCACCGGCAACTGCGAGATCCACCTCGACCGCCGCATGGCCGAGAAGCGCGTGTACCCGTCCATCCTCATCAACAAGAGCGGCACGCGGCGCGAGGAACTGCTGCTCAAGCCCGAGATCCTCCAGAAGACCTGGATCCTGCGCAAGCTGCTCTACAACATGGACGAGATCGAGGCGATGGAGTTCGTGCTCGACAAGATGAAGCAGAGCAAGAACAACCTCGACTTCTTCGACATGATGAGACGCGGGGGGTGAGGCCCGTTCCGGCATAGAATCGCGGGTTTTCCGCCCTCAACCTTGCGGAAAGTGCGCGCTGCCACGGCAGGCGCGTGGCTCCCGACAGCACACCCCGAAAGCACACGAGGCACGCCATGAAAGACGGCATTCACCCGAACTACCGCGAGGTCGCGTTCCAGGACCTCTCCAACGGCTTCACCTTCGTCACGCGCTCGTGCGCGCCCACGAAGGAGATGATCAAGCTCGACGACGGTCGCGAGTTGCCGCTGATCAAGCTCGAGACCACGAGCGAGACGCATCCCTTCTACACCGGCACGCAGAAGAGCGTCGACAACCTCGGTGGCCGTGTCGAGAAGTTCCGCAACAAGTTCGCCCGCGTGGGCCTGAAGAAGTGACGGCGGCGCCGTCCGGGCGCCCCACCCCGAAGGCAGCCTAGGCTGCCTTTTTCTTTGCCATCATCGCCCCGTGAGCCCCCACGTGCCCACCGTCACCCCGGCCGTCGTCACGCAGCGCGGTGCGCGCCGGCTGCCGCGGCTGCCGCTGCTGCTGCTGTGCGCGACCTACCTGCTGCCGGGGCTGTTCGGGCGCGACCCCTGGCGCAGCGCCGACGTCACGGCCTTCGGCGCCATGGTGGCCATGGCCGAGGGGCGCACGCCGTGGCTCGCGCCGCAGCTCGGCGGCGTGCCGCTGGAAGGCGCGCTGCTGCCGCACTGGCTGGGCGCGGCCTTCATCGTGGTGGGCCAGGGATGGCTCGGCGCCGAGCTGGCTGCGCGTCTGGCCTTCGCGCTGCTGCTGGCGCTGGCGCTGGCCTTGACCTGGTACAGCACCTTCCTGCTCGCCCGCACCGAGGCGGCGCAGCCGCTGGCCTTCGCCTTCGGCGGCGAAGCCGACCCGGTGGCCTATGCGCGCGCCATGGCCGACGGCGGACTGCTCGCGCTGATGGCCACCCTGGGCCTGCTGCAGCTGGGCCACGAGACCACGCCCGAGCTGGCGCAGCTCGCATCCGCGGCGTTGGCGCTGTACGCGCTGGCGGCGGCACCATTCCGCGTGTGGCGCGCACGGGTGGCGGTGCTGCTGGCCCTGCCGCTGATGGCCGCCAGCGGGGCGCCGGCGATGGCCGCAGGGGCCGGCTTGCTCGGGGCCGTCGTATGTCTGCGCTCGCGCCTGCCCGAGGTACGGCGCTTCGTGCCCTGGCTGCTGGCGGCCCTGGCCGCCAGCGTGACGCTGGCCACGATCCTCGGCGCCTGGCGCTGGCGGGTGCAGGGCCTGGAGCTGCACGAGCTGCCGATCCTGGGCCGCCAGTGGCTGTGGTTCCTGTGGCCGGCCTGGCCGCTGGCGATGTGGACACTGTGGCGGTGGCGGCGGCAGTTGCTGTACCGGCACCTGTCGGTGCCGCTGGTCTTCGTGCTCGTGGCGCTGGGCGCCAACGTCGCGATGGGCGGCTCGGACCGAGCGCTGATGCTGGGCCTGCCGGCGCTGGCGGTGCTGGCCGCGTTCGCGCTGCCCACGCTCAAGCGCAGCGCCTCGGCGGCGATCGACTGGTTCTCGATGTTCTTCTTCACGGCCACGGCGCTGTTCATCTGGGTCATGTACGTGGCCATGCAGACCGGCGTGCCGGCCAAGCCGGCGGCCAACGTGGCCAAGCTGGCGCCGGGCTTCGAGGCGCCCTTCTCGGCGCTGGCCCTGGCCTTCGCCGCGGCCGGCAGCCTGGCCTGGGTGGCGGTCGTGCGCTGGCGCACCGGGCGCCACCAGGAAGCGCTGTGGAAGAGCCTGGTGCTGCCCGCCGGCGGCGTCGCCCTGTGCTGGCTGCTGCTGATGACGCTGTGGCTGCCGCTGCTGGATCACGCCCGCAGTGCGCGGCCGCTGGTGCAACGGCTGGCGCCGCACGTGCCCCCGGGCACGCCGTGCATCGCGGCGCCGGGTGTCTCGCCGGCCAACGTGGCCGCGCTGGAGCACTTCGGCCGCTGGCGCGTGGACGCCACGCCGGCCGCCTCGCAGGGCCCCTGTCCGCTCCTGTTGCGCGTGGCGCGCGACCTCACGCTGCCGCCCACGCCGCCCGGCTGGGACGTGGTGGCCGTCGTGCCGCGGCCCACCGGCCGCGACGAGCTCATGCAGCTGCTTCGGCGCGCGCGCTGAGCGGCCGCTCGGCGCTGCGCACGCGCAGCGCGGGCAGCAGCAGCCGGAAGGTCGAGCCCTTGCCGGGCTCGCTGTGGATATCGATCTCGCCGCCGTGCCGCTGCACCACGTGCTTGACGATGGACAGGCCCAGGCCGGTGCCGCCGGTGTCGCGCGAACGGCTGCCGTCCACACGGTAGAAGCGCTCGGTCAGGCGCGGCAGGTGCTCGCGAGCGATGCCCGGGCCGGTGTCGGTCACTTCGACGAAGGCGCGTCCGTCGTCCAGACGGCCCCAAGAGAGCTCGATGCGGCCGCCCTCGGGCGTGTAGCGAACGGCGTTGCCAAGCAGGTTGCCCACGGCGCTCAGCAGTTCGCTCTCGGTGGCAGCCACCTCCAGCTCCGCGCCGCCGTGCGGCGTGATCGCGTGGCGGCCGGCCGACAGCGCCAGGCCATCGGCCAGTGCACGCTGCAGCAGCGGCGTCCGGGCCAGCCAGCGGTCCGCGCCCGGATGCGGGCTGCCCTCGAGCTGGGCCAGCGTGAGCAGGTCGCCCACCAGCGCCTGCATGCGTCCGGTCTGCTGCGACATCAGGCCCAGCACGCGCTGTCGCTCGGGCTCGGTCAGGGGCAGCTGCGCCAGCGTCTCGACGAAGCCGGCCAGCACCGTCAGCGGCGTGCGGATCTCGTGCGACACGTTGGCCACGAAGTCGCGCCGCATGGCCTCGGCCCGCTCGCGCTCGGTGATGTCCTGCGACAGCAGCAGCTTCATGCCCTCGCCGTAGGGCCGGACCATCAGCGAGACCGTGCTGCGCCCCAGCGGCCCCGGAATGGTGACGGGCTCGTCGAACTCGCCGGCCTGCAGGTAGGCCACGAACAGCGGCGAGCGCACGAGGTTGGTCACGCGCTGCAGGCGGTCGCGCTGGGGATCGAGGCCGAAGTGCTGCGCGGCCACGGTGTTGCACCACTCGATCTGGTCGTTGGCGTCGAGCAGCATCACGCCGTTCGGCGAAGCCTCGATGGCCGCCAGGAACTGCGACAGGCGCTCGCGCTCCTGCGCGACGGCCTGGTCCTTCTGGCGCAGCGCGCGCTCGATGCGGTAGGCCAGCTCGCCCCAGTAGCCCTGGTCGCGCGGGGCGTCGCCGTGCTGGGGGCCGCGCAGCCAGTCCAGAAGCCGCAGGCCGCGACGCGTGTCGACCGTCATCGACAGCAGCGTGCCCGCCAGCGCGCCGGTGGCCGCGCCGGCCAGCGGCTGGCCGAGCAGCGCACCGGCCACGGCACCCAGGAGCCCCCCGAGCACCAATGCGAAGAGCATGCGCGACATCGAGTTCGGCGTCATGCCGCACCCTCCCCGCCCGGGCCGGGCTGCGCGACGAGCCGGTAGCCAACGCCACGCACGGTCTCCACCATGCCCTGGGCGGCAGCCGGCGCCAGCGCCTCGCGCAGCCGCTTGACGTGTACGTCGACCGTGCGTTCCTCGATGAAGACGTGGTCGCCCCAGACGCGGTTGAGCAACTGGGCCCGCGTGTGCACGCGCTCCGGCTGGCTCATCAGCACGTGCAGCAGGCGGAACTCGGTGGGCCCGACCTTGAGCTCGACCCGCGAGCCACCGCTGCCGTGCGTCACGCGGCGCGATCCCGGATCCAGCCGCAGCGCGCCCACCTCGACCGGCAGGTCCAGCGCCGTGGGCGCGCGGCGGCGCAACACGGCGCGGATGCGCGCCTGCAGCTCACCCGGCGAGAACGGCTTGGTCAGGTAGTCGTCGGCTCCGGCATCGAGCCCGGCGATGGTGTCGGCCTCGGCGGCCCGCGCCGTGAGCATGATCACGGGCACCTCGCGCGTGCGCGGGTCGGCCCGCCAGCGCCGTGCCAGCTGCACGCCGCTGGTGCCCGGCAGCATCCAGTCGAGGACGACGAGGTCGGGCAGCACGCGGTCGAGCTGCGCCTGCGCCGCGTCTGCATCGGCCGCCACCGCGACTTCGAAGCCCTGGTGGCGCAGGTTCAGCGCGATCAGCTCGGCGATCGCGGGTTCGTCCTCGACGACCAGCACGCGGCCCATCGTTGGCGAGCGTCCGACGGCGCGCTCCGCGCTCAGCGGACCACGTTCTCGACGTCTTCCAGCGAACTGTGGCGGACGTCGGTGCCCTTGACGACGTAGATGATGGCCTCGGCGAGGTTCTTTCCGTGGTCGCCCACCCGCTCGATGGCCTTGGCCACGAAGACGAGATCGATGCTCGAGGAGATCGTGCGCGGGTCTTCCATCATGTAGGTGATCAGCTTGCGCATCAGGCCGTCGAACTCCTGGTCGATCTGGTCGTCCTGCTTGAGCACCTCGAGTGCGCGCGCGGTGTCGAGCCGCGCGAAGGCATCGAGCGCCTTGCGCAGCTGCGCGATGGCCAGCTCGGCCTCGAAGCCCAGGTCCGACACCGGCAGGCGAAGCCGCGTCGACACGCCGGTGTTGATGAGCCGCTGCACCGTGCGCGCGATGCGGGCGGCCTCGTCGCCGACGCGCTCGAGGTTGGCGATCGTCTTGCTCACCGCAATCAGCAGGCGCAGGTCGCGTGCAGTGGGCTGGCGGCGGGCGATGATGGCCGACAACTCGCGGTCGATCGTCACCTCCATCTGGTTGACGCGGTCCTCCTGCGCCAGCACCGAGTCTGCGAGCTCGCCATTGAACTCGGTCAGCGCCTTCACGGCCTGGACGACCTGGGACTCGACCAGGCCACCCATCTCGAGGACCCGGCCGGAGATGCCGGAGAGCTCGGCATCGAACTGGGTGGACATGTGCTTGTCGGACATCGGTACTTCCTCTGCAGCGGGGGCGGGGCGGGTGGCCGGATCAGCCGAACCGGCCCGTAATGTAGTCCTCGGTGTCCTTCTTCTTCGGCTTCATGAACAGTTCGCTGGTCGGGCCGAACTCCACGAGGTCGCCGAGGTACATGTAGGCGGTGTAGTCGCTGCAACGAGCCGCCTGCTGCATGTTGTGCGTGACGATCATCACGGTGTAGTCGGTCTTGAGCTCGTGGATGAGTTCCTCGATCTTGCCGGTGGAGATGGGGTCGAGCGCCGAGCAGGGCTCGTCGAGCAGCAGCACCTCGGGCTTGATGGCGATGCCGCGCGCGATGCACAGGCGCTGCTGCTGGCCGCCCGACAGGCTGGCGCCGCTCTGCTGCAGCTTGTCCTTGACCTCGTTCCACAGCGCGGCCTTCTTCAGCGCCCACTCCACGCGCTCGTCCATCTCCACGCGCGGCAGCGTCTCGAACAGGCGAACTCCGAAGGCGATGTTGTCGTAGATCGACATCGGGAACGGCGTCGGCTTCTGGAACACCATGCCGATCTTGGCGCGGATCAGCGAGACGTCGGTCTTGGTGGTCAGCAGGTTCTGGCCGTCGACCAGGATCTGGCCCTCGGCGCGCTGCTCGGGGTAGAGCTCGAACATGCGGTTGAAGGTGCGCAGCAGCGTGCTCTTGCCGCAGCCCGAGGGACCGATGAAGGCCGTGACCTTGCGCTCGGGAATCTCGAGGTTGATGTGCTTCAGCGCGTGGAACTTGCCGTAGTAGAAGTTCAGGTCCTTGACCTGGACCTTGATCTTCTCGCCGGCGGCGGTGTCGACCTTGGTGTCCATCGGAGTGCCTCGTTCAATGTTTCTTGCGGAAGAGCACGCGGGCCAGGATGTTCAGGCCCAGCACGCCCAGGGTGATGAGGAACACGCCCACCCAGGCCAGCTCGCGCCAGTTCTCGTAGGGGCTCATCGCGTACTTGAAGATAGTCACCGGCAGGCTGGCCATGGGCTCGCCGAGGTTGCTGGTGAAGAACTGGTTGTTCAGCGCCGTGAACAGCAGCGGCGCCGTCTCGCCGGCGATGCGCGCCAGCGCCAGCAGCACGCCGGTGATGACGCCGGCCCGGGCCGCACGCAGCGTGACCGACGAGATCACCTTCCACTTCGGCGCACCCAGCGCGTAGGCCGCCTCGCGCAGCGCGTTCGGGATCAGGCTCAGCATGTTCTCGGTCGTGCGCACCACCACCGGGATCACGATCAGCGCCAGCGCCAGGATGCCGGCCCAGCCCGAGAAGGTCTTCACCTGCGCCACGACCACCGCATAGATGAACAGGCCGATCACGATCGACGGCGCCGACAGCAGGATGTCGTTGATGAAGCCCGTGACGCTGCCCAGCCAGTTCTGCTTGCCGTACTCGGCCAGGTAGATGCCGCACAGGATGCCGATGGGCGTGCCCAGCGCGGTCGCCAGCAGCACCATCACCAGCGAGCCGTAGATCGCATTGGCCAGGCCGCCGCTGTCGGCCTGCGGCGGCGGCGTCATCTCCGTGAACACCGACAGCGCCATGCCGCCGATGCCCAGCCGGATCGTCTCGAACAGGATCCAGGCCAGCCAGAACAGGCCGAAGGCCATCGCGGCCAGCGACAGCGTCAGCGCCACGGCATTGACGGTCTTGCGGCGGCGGTGCAGCCGCAGGCGGCCGGCGTCGAGTGCAAAGAGGCTCATGTCCGGGTCCCCTCGCCGCGCTTCATGCGCATCAGCAGCAGCTTGCTCAGCGCCAGCACGCAGAAGGTGATGAAGAACAGCACCAGGCCCAGGTACATCAGGGCCGGCTGGTGCAGCTTGGTGTCGGCCTCGGCGAACTCGTTCGCGATGGCCGCGGTGATGCTGTTGGCGGCCTCGAACAGCGACAGCGACGAGACCTGGCTGAAGTTGCCGATCACGAAGGTGACGGCCATGGTCTCACCCAACGCCCGGCCCAGGCCCAGCATGATGGCGCCCACGACGCCGGTCTTGGTGTAGGGCAGCACCACCTTGGAGACCACCTCCCAGGTGGTGGAGCCCAGGCCATAGGCGGATTCCTTCAGCAACGCCGGCGTGGTCTCGAACACGTCGCGCATCACCGAAGCGATGAACGGGATCACCATGATCGCCAGGATGATGCCGGCCGACAGCAGCCCGATGCCCACGGGCGGTCCGGAGAACAGGGTACCCAGGAACGGCACGCCGCCGAAGACCGACTGCAGCGGCTGCTGCACATAGGTGGCCAGGATGGGGCCAAACACCAGCAGGCCCCACATGCCGTAGACGATGGACGGTACCGCGGCCAGCAGCTCGATGGCCACCCCCAGCGGGCGGCGCAGCCAGTTGGGCGCCAGCTCGGTGAGGAACAGCGCAATGCCGAAGCTCACCGGCACGGCGATGATCAGCGCGATGGCTGACGTCATCAGCGTGCCGTAGATCATCACGAGGCCGCCGTACTTGTCCTCGACGGGGTCCCAGTCGGTGCTGAACAGGAAGCCGATGCCGAACTCGCGGATCGCCGGCCAGGCGCCGTACACCAGCGACGCGAGGATGCCCGCCAGCAGCGCCAGCGTGATCCAGGCCGCCGACTGTGCGGCGATCGCGAACGCCTTGTCTGCCCAGGGCGAGCGCTGCGTGTGGGTGGGTGGTGCGCTACCGGGCGTCGCGCGCTCGGCGGCCCCCTCGGGCGGGACGTTCTGGGCCGGCAGGGTCACGGACACGGCTGCTCCTCGTTCGTCGGTTCTCTCACGCGCAGGCGCCCGCCGAGTGGGCGGGCGCCTGCTGGTGAATCATCGTGCGGGCGGCCCGGGGCAGCGCCGCCCGTGGCATCACTTGAAGGCGATGGCCTTGCCAGTGCCGTCCTGGATTTTCGCCCACTCGCGGCGCACCAGGTCCTTCACGCTGGCCGGCAGCGGCACGTACTCCAGTTCGGTGGCCATCGCGTCGCCGTTGTTGAACGCCCACTCGAAGAAGCGCAGCGACGCGCTGGCCTGCGCCGGCTTGTCCTGCTTGGCGTGCATCAGGATGAAGGTGGCGCCGGTGATGGGCCAGCTTCCCGCGCCCGGCTGCTCGGTGAGGATCTGGTAGAAGGACTTCGACCACTCGGCGCCCGCCGCTGCAGCCTTGAAGCTGGTGTCGTCGGGGTTCACGAAGTTGCCGGCCTGGTTGCGCAGTTGCACGTGGGCCATCTTGTTGGTGCGCGCATAGCTGTACTCGACATAGCCAATGGAGTTGGGCAGGCGTTGCACGAATGCCGCCACGCCCTCGTTGCCCTTGCCGCCGGCGCCCGTGGGCCAGTTCACGGCTGCCGCTTCACCGACCTTGGCCTTCCACTCGGCATTCACCTTCGACAGGTAGTTGGTGAAGATGAAAGTCGTGCCCGAGCCGTCGGCCCGGCGCACCGGCGCGATCGCCGTGTCGGGGAGCGCCAGGTTGGGGTTCAGGGCCTTGATGGCCGGATCGTTCCACTTGGTGACCTTGCCCAGGAAAATGTCCCCCAGGACCTGGCCGGTCAGCCTCAGCTGGCCCGGGCCGACGCCCTTGACGTTGACCACCGGCACCACGCCACCGATGACGGTGGGGAACTGGATCAGGCCGTCCTTGGACAGGTCGGCGTCGGTCAACGGTACGTCCGAGGCGCCGAAGTCCACCGTCTTGCCGCGGATCTGGCGCATGCCGGCGCCCGAACCCACGCTCTGGTAATTGATCTTCACGCCCGTGGCCTTGTTGTAGGCGTCGGCCCACTTGGCGTACAGCGGGGCCGGGAAGGTGGCGCCGGCGCCGGTGACGTCCTGCGCGAACGCGCTGGCGGCCAACAGGGTGGTGGCCGCGGCAACCGCCAGGGCACGGGTCAGGGAAATCGAGGTCATTGCTTGGTTCCTGTCGAGTCAGTCGGAGACGTTCGCGGGACGATAGGCAGACCCCGTGACAAAAGGGTGACAAACCCCCAGCCAGACGCGCCGTCATCAAAGGCGCCACGGCCTTCACGGAACTGTCACGATGCCTCGCTAGCGTGTGGGAGGTGACGTCGGCGTCCGCACCCGGCGCTGAACGCTACCGCACCCCCACGGAGATTCCGACCATGACCCTGACCAAGCGCGCCTTCGCCCTTTTGGCCGCCTCCGCCGCGCTGGCGCTGGCCGGCTGCGCCACGACGCCCGCCCCGACCACCATCACCGACACTGCCGCGCGCACGCCTCAGCTGTCGACCCTCACCAAGCTGCTGAACGACGCCGGACTGGCCGACACGCTGCGCGGCGCCGGCCCCTTCACCGTGTTCGCCCCCTCGGACGAGGCCTTCAAGGCCGTTCCGGCGGCCACCATGGCGCAGCTGGCCAAGGACAAGGCCCTGCTGGCGTCGGTGCTGAGCTACCACGTCATCCCGGGCAAGGTGACCTCGGCCGACGTCAAGACCGCCAACGTCAAGACGGTGCAGGGCGCGAACGTGGCCGTCTCCAAGGCGGGCACCTTCGTCACGGTGGAAGACGCCGTGGTGACGCGGGCCGACGTCGCCGCGACCAACGGCGTCGTGCACGTCATCGACAAGGTGCTGATGCCGCCGCGGCGCTGATCCTCGGCGCCGGCGGCTTCGCCCCCTGACGATCGGGTCAGGCTGCCGCGGCCGCCGCAGCGATGCGCTCGGCGCAGCGGCGGCCTTGTGCCGCGTCGCGCGCCTCGACCATCACGCGGAGGACCGGTTCGGTGCCCGACGGCCGGACGAGCACGCGGCCGGCGGCGCCGAGCTCCCGCTCGGCCGTTTCCCAGGCGTCCCGCACGCCGGGGTCGCCTTTCCAGTCTCCGCCCTCGCGCAGGCGGACGTTGATCAGCGTCTGCGGGAACAGCGTCACCCCTTCCAGCAGCGCCGACAGCGTCTGGCCGCGGCGCCGCACGGCCTGCAGGATCTGCAGCGCGCTGACGATGCCGTCTCCGGTGGTGTGGCGGTCCAGCGCCAGAAGGTGGCCCGAGCCCTCGCCGCCGAGCTGCCAGCCCCGCGCCACCAGTTCTTCGAGCACATAGCGGTCGCCGACCTTGGCGCGCACCATGGCGACGCCCTGACGGGCCAGGGCCTGCTCGACGGCCATGTTGGTCATCAGGGTGCCCACCACGCCGGGCACCGGACGCTGCTGCGCGATGCGGTCCATGGCCATCACGTACAGCAGCTCGTCACCGTTGTACAGGCGGCCCTGGGCGTCGACCAGCTGCAGCCGGTCGGCGTCGCCGTCGAGCGCGATGCCGTAGTCGGCACGGTGTTCGGCCACCGCCGCCACAAGCGCCGCGGGCGCCGTGGCGCCCACGCCCTCGTTGATGTTGACGCCATCGGGGCTGCAGCCGATCTTCACGATCGAGGCGCCCAGCTCATGGAACACCGCCGGTGCCACGTGGTAGGCGGCGCCGTGGGCGGCATCGATCACGAGCTTCATGCCGCGCAGCGACAGCGAATGAGGCACCGTGCTCTTGCAGAACTCGATGTAGCGGCCGCCAGCGTCCTCCAGGCGCCGGGCCCGGCCCAGCTCGGCCGAAGGCACCCAGCGCGGCGGCTGCTCGAGCGCGGCTTCGACGGCCAGTTCCCACTCGTCGGGCAGCTTCTCGCCGCGCTCCGAGAAGAACTTGATGCCGTTGTCCGGAAAGGCGTTGTGCGAGGCGCTGATGACCACGCCCAGGTCCAGCCGCTGCGCGCGCGTGAGGTAGGCCACGCCGGGCGTGGGTAAGGGGCCGGTGAGCAGCACGTCCACCCCGGCCGACGCGAAACCGGCCTCCAGCGCCGACTCCAGCATGTAGCCCGAGATGCGCGTGTCCTTGCCGATCAGCACCGTCGGGTGCGGCGTCGTGCGGCGAAGCACCTGGCCCACGGCGTGGCCGAGGCGGAGGACGAAGTCGGGCGTGATGGGATCGATGCCCACCGTGCCGCGGATGCCGTCGGTGCCGAAGTGTCTGCGGGTCATCGGGCGGAGTCCTCCTGAGTCGGCCCGCATTGTGTGGCGCGCCCCGGCGCCGCCGCTCCCCCCAGGGGTGGAGAGGCGTGAAGATTGCCGCCTGCCGCCCGCGCCGGTTGCACGGCCTGCCACAGGCGCAGGGCATCCACCGTCGCGGCCACGTCGTGCACGCGCACGATGCGGGCGCCGTGCTGCACGGCCAGCAGGGCCGCGGCCACGCTGCCGGCCAGCCGCTCGCCCACCGGCCGCCCGGTGACCATGCCCACCGTGCGCTTGCGCGACCACCCCGCCAGCAGCGGCCGTCCCACGGCCAGCAACTCGCCCTGGCGGCGCAGCAGATCGAGGTCCTGTTCGCGCGTCTTTGCGAATCCGATGCCCGGGTCCAGCACCACGCGCCGCGGCGCCACGCCCGCGGCCACCACCTCGGCCATTCGGGCGGCCAGCCAGTCGCGCACGTCGGTCACGACGTCGGCGTAGTCGGTCTGCGCATCCATGCCGCCGGGCTCGCCGCGCATGTGCATCAGGCACACGCCGGCACTCGCATGGGCGGCCAGCAGGGCCAGCGCCCCGGGGCGGCGCAGGCTGCGGACGTCGTTGACGATGTCGGCGCCGGCCTCCAGCGCGGCCTGCATCACTCGCGGCTCGCTGGTGTCCACAGACACCGGAACGCCCAGCGTCACCGCGTGGCGAAGCGCCGGCAGCACGCGCGCGCACTCCTCCTCGGGGCTCGGTGCCGAGGCCCCAGGCCGCGTGGACTCGCCGCCGATGTCCAGGATGTGCGCGCCCTGTTCGAGCAGCGCGTCGCAGTGCCGACGCGCCGCGTCGGCCTCGGCGCAGCGGCCGCCGTCCGAGAACGAGTCGGGCGTGACGTTGACGATCCCCATCACGCGCGGCTCGGCCAGGTCGATGCTGAATCGCCCTGCCTGCCAGACCGGCGCAGCGCCATGAAAAACGGGGCCCCCGGCCCCGTCTGCCAAGACCATGGCGCCGCTCAGGCCGCAGCGGGCGCGCCGTCGGCGTTGACGGGCGGCGTCGGGCCGCTGGGCTTGTTGGACGAGGGCGACCAGTCCTTCGGCGCACGCGGGGGCTTGCCGGCCATGATGTCGTCGATCTGGTCGCTGTCGATGGTCTCCCACTCCAGCAGGGCCTGCGCCATCGAGTGCATCTTGTCCTTGTTGTCCTCGATCAGGCGGCGGGCGATGGAGTACTGGTCGTCGATGATGCGGCGCACCTCGCGGTCGACCTTCTGCATGGTCGCCTCGGACATGTTGGTGGTCTTGGTGACGCTGCGGCCGAGGAAGACCTCGCCCTCGTTCTCGGCATAGACCATGGGCCCGAGCTCGTCGGTCATGCCGTAGCGCATGACCATGTCGCGGGCGATGGAGGTGGCGCGCTCGAAGTCGTTGCTGGCGCCGGTGGTCATCTGGTTCATGAACACCTCCTCGGCGATGCGGCCGCCGAAGAGCACGCTGATGGTGCTGAGCATGCGCTCCTTGTCCATGCTGTAGCGGTCGCCCTCGGGCAACTGCATGGTCACGCCCAACGCACGGCCGCGCGGGATGACGGTGACCTTGTGCACGGGGTCGGTCTTGGGCATCAGGCGCGCCACCAGCGCGTGGCCGGCCTCGTGGTAGGCGGTGTTCTTCCGCTCCTCCTCGGGCATGACCATGGACTTGCGCTCGGGGCCCATCATGATCTTGTCCTTGGCCTTCTCGAAGTCGACCATCTCCACCACGCGGGCGTTGCGCCGCGCGGCGAACAGGGCCGCCTCGTTGACCAGGTTGGCGAGATCGGCGCCGCTGAAGCCCGGCGTGCCGCGCGCCAGGATGTCGGCGCGGAGGTCCTGCCCGACCGGCACCTTGCGCATGTGCACGCCCAGGATCTGCTCGCGGCCGCGCACGTCGGGCAGCGTCACGTAGACCTGGCGGTCGAAGCGGCCGGGGCGCAGCAGCGCGGGGTCGAGGATGTCGGGCCGGTTGGTGGCGGCCATCACGATGACGCCGAGGTTGGTCTCGAAGCCGTCCATCTCGACGAGCATCTGGTTCAGCGTCTGCTCGCGCTCGTCGTTGCCGCCGCCCAGGCCGGCACCGCGGTGGCGGCCCACGGCGTCGATCTCGTCGATGAAGATGATGCAGGGCGCGCTCTTCTTGGCCTGCTCGAACATGTCGCGCACGCGCGCGGCGCCCACGCCGACGAACATCTCGACGAAGTCGGAGCCGCTGATGCTGAAGAACGGCACCTTGGCCTCGCCGGCGATGGCCTTGGCCAGCAGCGTCTTGCCGGTGCCCGGGGGGCCCACCAGCAGCACGCCTCGCGGGATGCGGCCGCCGAGCTTCTGGAACTTCTGCGGGTCCTTCAGGAAGTCGACCAGTTCCTTGACCTCCTCCTTGGCCTCGTCGCAGCCGGCGACGTCGGCGAAGGTGGTGGAGTTGTTGGCCTCGTCGAGCATGCGCGCCTTGCTCTTGCCGAAGCTGAAGGCGCCGCCCTTGCCGCCGCCCTGCATCTGGCGCATGAAGTAGATCCAAACGCCGATCAGCAGCAGCATCGGGCCCCAGCTGACGAGGATGCTCATCAGCAGGCTGGGCTCCTCGCGCGGCTTGACGTCGAACTTGACGCCGGCGTTGATGAGGTCACCAACCAGGCCACGGTCGAGGAAGGTGGCGGTCGAGCGGATGCGGCTGCCGTCTTCGCGTACGGCCTGGATCTCGGTGCCGCCGCCAGGGTTCTCCTGCAGGGTGACCTGCTTGATGCGGCGCGCCCTCACCTCCTCGAGGAAGTCGGAGTAGGCGACCTGGTTGCCCTGCACCACACCGCGGTCGAACTGCTTGAAGACGGTGAACAGCACGAGGGCGATCACCAGCCAGACAGCGACCTTCGAAAACCATTGGTTGTTCACCGCGGCTCCTTTTCCAGTTCAGCGGGTGGCACGTCCGCGCGGGATGCGCCCGATTCCACGGCAGATGAGGCCGATTCTAGTGCCGTCAAGGCGGGGCGGGCCCGGTCGCGACGAGGCACGGTTCCTTCGATAAGCGGGGCTGACGCGCCCTGCTTCCGCGCCCGGGCAGGCCGGCGAGATGCCAGATGCATGCCGCGGACCTTAGCGGTTCTTCAGACCCATCCCGACGAGAAAGGTTTCTGCCGACTTGTCGCGCGAGGCCTTGGGCTTGAAGGGCTTGACGACGCGGAAGCGGTCCTTGAACAGCCGCACCAGCTGGCTGTAGCCGCTGCCGTGGAAACACTTGCACACCAGCGCACCCTCGGGCTTGAGGTGACGCTCGGCGAACTCCACCGCCAGTTCCACCAGGTGCGCAATGCGCGCCGAGTCGGCCGACTCGATGCCCGAGAGGTTGGGCGCCATGTCCGACAACACCACGTCCACCGGCCGGCCGCCCAGGGCCTGGGCCAGCTGCGCGGCCACGGCGTCCTCGCGGAAGTCGCCCTGGATGAACTGCACGCCCTCGATGGGCTCGAAGGGCAGGATGTCCAGCGCGATGATCGTGCCGTCCAGCGCCCCGGCCGCGGCACCCTCGGGCGCGAAGCGGCGCCGCAGGTACTGGCTCCACGCCCCGGGCGTGGCGCCCAGGTCCACCACCACCTGGCCCGGCTTCACGAGCCTGAGCGCCTCGTCGATCTCCTTCAGCTTGTAGGCGGCGCGGGCCCGGTAGCCCTCCTTCTGGGCGAGCTTGACGTAGGGGTCGTTCAGGTGGTCGTGCAACCACGCGCGGTTGACTCGTCTGCTCTTCGGCTTCATGCCCACCCCCGGGGCTGCGCCCGGCCGATAATCCCGCGATGCCCGCCATCATGCTCACGCCCGCCCAGCGCAAGGAACACCGCGCCGCTGCCCATCACCTCGACCCCGTGGTCATGATCGGCGCCGACGGCGCCACCGCTGCGGTCGAGAAGGAGCTCGATGCCGCGCTCAATGCCCACGGCCTGGTGAAGGTCCGCGTCTTCTCCGACGACCGCACCGCGCGGGAGGCGCTGCTGGCCACGCTGGCCGACAAGCTGTCCGCCGCAGCCATCCAGCACATCGGCAAGCTGCTGGTGCTGTGGCGGCCGATCCCGCCCAGGCCCAAGGCCGAGCGCGAGGATCGCATGCCCGGGCCCCGCACCGTGAAGCTGGTGAGCTTCTCCAAGAGCGGCAACCACCGCGCCACCGTGCGCAAGGTCAAGGTCTTCGGCAACGAGCGCGTCACGCCGGGCGGCCAGATCAAGCGGGCGAAGGCGCGCAGCACCAGCGTCAAGAAGAAGGCCCAGGGCTGACCGTCGGCGCGGTCGGTGCCGCCGTGGCCCGCCAGGCCAGCGCGGCCACGAGCAGGACCTTCACGCCGTAGAACCCCGCGCTGACCGCGTGAAGCTGGCCGAAGCTCAGCGTCCCCTGCCCGGCCCGTGCCGCCGCCATCGGCTGCTGCAGACCGTAATAGCCAGCCACGGTGCAGAACAGCGCGCCGGCCGCCAGCCCCAGGCCCAGGCTGAACTGGCTGGACGAGCCCGCTTCGGCCAGCCGCCTGGCCCGCACCCGCTCCAGCGCCAGCAGCACGGCGCCGAAGAGCAGCGCGCTGTGGGCCTCCCAGGCCAGCACGCGGGCCGCCAAGCGGCCTGCCTCGGCGCGCTCCAACAGCGCGAAGGCCGCCGGCGTCGCCACGATGGCCACGCACAGCAGCCAGCCCAGCCACAGGCCGGGCAGCAGCCGCCGCCAGCGGTCCAGCGTCATCGGACGCCCGCTCAGGCGTAGCGAACGTCGACGATCTCCCAGTGCCTGAGCCCGCCCGGGGCCTGCACCTCGGCGACATCGCCGATCTCCTTGCCGATCAGCGCACGGGCGATGGGGCTGGAGATGCTGATCAGGCCCTGCTTCAGGTCGGCCTCGTCGTCGCCGACGATCTGGTAGGTGACCTTGGCGCCGCTGTCCTCGTCTTCCAGGTCGACGGTGGCGCCGAACACCACCTTGCCGTCGGCCGCCAGCGTGCTGGGGTCGATGACCTGGGCCGCCGCGAGCTTGCCTTCGATCTCCTTGATGCGTCCCTCGATGAAGCCCTGCTTGTCCTTGGCGGCGTCGTACTCGGCGTTCTCGGAGAGGTCGCCCTGCGCGCGCGCCTCGGCGATGGCCTGGATCACGGCGTGGCGCTCCACCGACTTGAGCCGGTGCAGCTCCCCGCGCAGCTTCTCGGCCCCGCGGCGCGTCAAGGGGATCGTGGCCATGCAGACACCTCTGGACAGTGGCCGCACGCGCTGGGTCAGCACGCACGACCGGAAGAATGGGCAGGGGGAAACAAAACGCCGCA
>JBKDQY010000179.1:0-19953 GCA_046341655.1 Betaproteobacteria bacterium
GCCGTGACGCGCGCGGTGCAGGCCGGCGTGCGCAGCATCGAGCACGGCAACCTCGTCGACGAGGCCACGCTGCGCGAGATGAAGCGCCACGGCGCCTGGCTCGTGCCCACGCTGTCCACCTACGTGGCGCTGGCCGAGGAGGGCGAGCGCCTGGGCTGGAGCCGCGCCATGCTCGACAAGCTCGAGGCTGTCAGGAGCCAGGGGCTGCGGGCGCTGGCGATGGCCCGCGCCGAGGGCGTGCCGGTGGTCTTCGGCACCGACCTGCTGGGCCGCATGCACGACCGGCAAAGCGGCGAGTTCACGATCCGCGCCGCCGTGCAGCCGCCGGTGGAGGTGCTGCAGTCAGCCACCATCGTGGCCGCGCGCCTGATGGGACGCGAGCGCGAGATCGGGCAGATCGTGCCCGGCGCCTTCGCCGACCTGCTGGTGGTGGACGGCGACCCGACGGCCGACCTTTCGCCGCTGGCCGACCCCGCGAAGGGCATCCGGCTGCTGATGCAGGGCGGCCGCGTCGCGCGCCGCCGCTGAGCGCGGCGGCGCCGCCGCGGACGTGCCTCAGCGCACGGTGGTGAAACGCGCCTCCGGCCGGTCGTCGGAGCGGTGGACGGTGGTCACGCCCGTCTTCATCACCCAGGGCCGGATCTGGTGGTGCAGCGGGATCAGCAGCGTCTCGTCGCGCACGCGCACCAGCGCGTCGCGCAGCAGGCCGTTGCGCCGGGCCTCGTTGGTCTCGCTCTTCATGGCGTCGATGAGCCGGTCGAGCGCCGGGTCCGAGACCCTGCTGAAGTTGAAGTTGCCGTCGGCGCCGCTGGTGCGCGTGCGCACCAGGCTCTGAAGGCTGTACTGGGCGTCGTAGTTGGCCACGCCCCATCCCAGCAGGTACAGGCTGCTGTCGAAGTTCTGCACCTTCTGGATGAACGTGGCCATGTTCTCGCTGGCCAGCTGCGCCTTCACGCCGATGCGCGCCCACATCGCCACCACGGCCTGGCAGATCTTCTCGTCGTTGACGTAGCGGTTGTTGGGGCAGTTCAGCCGCACCTCGAAGCCGTCGGGGTAGCCGGCCTCCTTCAGCAGGGCCTGCGCGCGGGCCAGGTCGGGCTTCGCGGGCGTGTCGAGCTCCTTGGACCAGCCGTTGACGCCCGGCGCCACGATCAGCGCCGCCGGCAGGCTCTGCCCGCGCATGATGCTGCGCTGGAGGGCCACACGGTCGATGGCCAGGCTCAGGGCCTGGCGCACCCGCTTGTCGGCGAAGGGGTTGCGGCCCTTGACGCTGGCGTGCCTGAGCTCGGGGCTGCCCATGTCGGGCGCCAGGAAGATGGTCCGCACCTCGGGGCCGTTGACGACCTTCAGGCGCGTGTCCTTGGCCAGGCGCTCGAGGTCCTGCACCGGCACGTCGGTGAGCATGTCCACGTCGCCGGCCAGCAGCGCGGCCACGCGGGTGGCCTCTGCCTTGATGGGCGTGTAGACCACCTGCTGCACGTTGCTGGTGGGCTTGTCCCACCAGCCGTCGTGGCGCGCCATCATGATGCGCTGCTCGGGCTGCCAGCTGAGGATGCGGTACGGGCCCGTGCCCATCACGTTGCGCGAGGCGAAGTTCTCCTCCTTGGCCTTGTAGTCCTGCACGCGCGCGGTGTTGTTCTTCTCGGCCCAGGCCCGGCTCATGATGCGGAAGTCGATCAGGTTGCGCAGCAGCGTGGGGTTGGGCGCGGCCAGGATCATGTCGACGGTGTGGTCGTCGACCTTGCGCACCTCGTTGACGCCGGTGACGTAGATCTGCATCGTGCCCTGGGGCTGGCGGATGCGGTTGAAGCTGAAGACCACGTCGTCGGCGGTGAAGGCGGTGCCGTCGTGGAACTTCACGCCCTTGCGCAGCTGGAAGCGCAGCGTGGTCGGGTTGGTGAAGGTCCACTGGGTGGCCAGCGCGGGCTCCAGCTGGTATTTGGCGCCGTAGCGAAGCAGCCCCTCGTAGGCATGCATGAGGATGGCGTTGGTGGTGGCGTGGTTCTGCGAGTGCGGATCCAGCGTCAGGATGTCGTTCTGAGCAGCCCAGCGCAGCGTCTGCGCCTGCAACGGGGCGGCCAGCAGCGTGGTGGCGAGCAGGGCCACGGCGAGCACGGCGCGCGGGGTCCGGGAAAGGCTTGGCAGCATGGCGATGTGAGGTTGAAGTGGGGTGGCCGATGCTAGGCTGCCGCCGCTGCCGCGGTCCTCAGGGCTGGCCCGGAGCCGGCCCGCGAGCAGGAGCCTGGGGCTGAGGCTCGATCTCGGCTTCGCAGCCGCGGCCCGCGGCGATCCAGCGCCGGGCCAGCGCCCGGGCCAGTGGCGCCGGCAGCCAGGGCATCCAGCGCGCGGGCGCGGCCAGGGCGCCGCAGCGGTAGCGGGCATCGGCCTCGTGCCACTCCAGCGCCGCGCAGGCGCCGCGGCGGCGGCGCGACAGCAGCATGCCCAGCGGACAGGGCTCGGCGGCGCAGCACACGCCGCAGCCGTTGCAGGGGGCCCCGGTGGCTGGCTTGGCCGGCGCGGCCGGGTGCAGGTGGATGACGCGCGGGCCCATGGCGCGCAGTCTCGCCGCGGGAGCGCCCGGCTTGTCAGGAAATTGAGGGGTGCGCGGGCGTCTAATCGACCAGCTCGACCAGAGCGGGGCGGCCGCGACGCGGTGTTAGAGTGCCGGCCCAGACAAAGAAGGTCCTTCCCGTCCCCTTGCCGGCATCGAGACACCCGGCAAGACGGGTCGCTAATCCGCCAACCGGTGAAGCCGGGACGCGGAAGGTTGATGAACCCATCAGCAGCCCTGGAAACCGGGGCGAAAGGTGAGCGAACGATGATGCAGCAGTACCGGCTCAACTCCCACCTGTTCGGGGGCAACGCGCCCTACGTGGAGGAGTTGTACGAGGCCTACCTCGACAACCCCGGCAGCGTGCCCGACAACTGGCGCGCCTACTTCGACAACCTGCAGCACGTGCCCGCCGTCGACGGCAGCAGCAGCCGCGACGTCGCCCACGCGCCCGTCGTCGAGAGCTTCGCGCAGCGCGCCAAGGCCAACGCCTTCGCGCTGAAGGCCTCCGAGGCCGATCTGGCCGTGGCCCGCAAGCAGGTGCACGTGCAGAGCCTGATCGCGGCCTACCGCTTCCTCGGCAGCCGCTGGGCCGACCTCGACCCGCTCAAGCGAACCGAGCGCCCGCGCATCCCCGAACTCGAGCCGTCGTTCTACGACCTGACCGAGTCGGACATGGACATCACCTTCTCGGCGGCGAACACGTACTTCTCGAAGTCCGAGCACATGACGCTGCGCGACATCGTGCAGGCGCTGCGCCAGACCTACTGCGGAACCATCGGCGCGGAGTTCATGCACTGCACCGACCCGGCCGAGAAGCGGTGGTGGCAGGAGCGGCTCGAGAGCGTTCGCAGCACCCCGACGTTCACCCTCGACGAGAAGAAGCACATCCTCGACCGCCTGACCGCCGCCGAGGGCCTGGAGCGCTACCTGCACACCAAGTACGTGGGCCAGAAGCGCTTCAGCCTGGAAGGAGGCGAGAGCTTCATCGCCAGCATGGACGAACTCGTGCAGCGCGCCGGCGCCGTGGGCGTGCAGGAGATCGTCATCGGCATGGCCCACCGCGGCCGGCTGAACGTGCTCGTCAACACCCTGGGCAAGAGCCCGCAGGACCTGTTCGCCGAGTTCGACCACACCGCGAAGGAAGACCTGCCCGCCGGCGACGTGAAGTACCACCAGGGCTTCAGTTCCGACGTCACCACCCCCGGCGGCCCGGTGCACCTGAGCCTGGCCTTCAACCCCAGCCACCTGGAGATCGTCAACCCGGTGGTCGAGGGCTCGGTGAAGGCGCGCATGGACCGTCGCGGCGACAAGGAAGGCGACCAGGTCCTGCCCGTGCTGGTGCACGGCGACGCGGCCTTCGCCGGCCAGGGCGTGGTCATGGAGACGCTGGCGCTGGCGCAGACGCGCGGCTACTACACGGGTGGCACCGTGCACCTCGTGGTGAACAACCAGATCGGCTTCACCACCAGCGACCCGCGCGACAGCCGCAGCACGCTGTACTGCTCGGACGTGGTCAAGATGATCGAGGCCCCGGTGCTGCACGTGAACGGCGACGACCCCGAGGCCGTGGTCTGGTGCACCCGGCTGGCCATGGACTACCGCCAGAAGTTCAACAAGGACGTGGTGGTCGACATCGTCTGCTTCCGCAAGCTGGGCCACAACGAGCAGGACACGCCCTCGCTGACCCAGCCGCTGATGTACAAGAAGATCGCGCAGCACCCCGGCACCCGCAGGCTCTACGGCGACAAGCTCGTCGCCCAGGGCGTGCTGAAGGCCGAAGGCCCGGACAGCCCAGACGCCATGGTCAAGGCCTACCGCGCGGCCATGGACGAAGGCCGCCACACCGTGGACCCGGTGCTCACCAACTTCAAGAGCAAGTACGCCGTCGACTGGGCGCCCTTCCTGGGCAGGAAGTGGACGGACGCCGCCGACACCGCGCTGCCGCTGGCCGAGATCAAGCGCCTGGCCGAAAGGATCACCACCATCCCGGGCAACTTCAAGCTGCACCCGCTGGTGGAGAAGGTCATCGCCGACCGTGCCGCCATGGGCCGCGGCGAGATCAACGTCGACTGGGGCATGGGGGAGACGCTGGCGTATGCGTCGCTGGTGGCCAGCGGGCACGCCGTGCGCCTGAGCGGCGAGGACTGCGGGCGCGGCACCTTCGTGCACCGCCACGCCGTGCTGCACGACCAGAACCGCGAGAAGTGGGACACCGGCACCTACGTTCCACTGCAGAACGTGGCCGACAACCAGGCGCCGTTCGTCGTCATCGATTCGATCCTCTCGGAAGAGGCCGTGCTGGGCTTCGAGTACGGCTACGCGAGCGCCGAGCCGGGCACGCTGACCATCTGGGAGGCGCAGTTCGGCGACTTCGCCAACGGCGCGCAAGTCGTCATCGACCAGTTCATCGCCTCCGGCGAGGTCAAGTGGGGCCGCGTCAACGGCCTGACGCTGATGCTGCCGCACGGCTACGAGGGCCAGGGGCCCGAGCACAGCAGCGCCCGCCTGGAGCGCTTCATGCAGTTGGCCGCCGACAACAACATGCAGATCGTGCAGCCCACGAGCGCCAGCCAGATCTTCCACCTGCTGCGGCGGCAGATGGTGCGGCAGTTCCGCAAGCCGCTGATCATCTTCACGCCCAAGAGCCTGCTGCGGGCCAAGGACGCCACGAGCCCGCTGTCGGAGTTCACCAAGGGCGAGTTCCGCACCGTCATCGGGCTGCAGCGTGACGAGGTCGAGGGCGAGAAGGTGCGGCGCGTCGTGTGCTGCTCGGGCAAGGTCGCGTACGACCTGATCAAGAAGCGCGACGAGAAGAAGGCCTCGGACGTGGCCATCATCCGCGTGGAGCAGCTCTACCCGTTCCCGCACAAGGCCTTCGCGGCCGAGATGAAGCGATTCCCCAACGCCACCGAGGTGGTGTGGTGCCAGGACGAGCCGCAGAACCAGGGTGCCTGGTTCTTCGTGCAGCACTACGTGCACGAGAACATGGCCGAAGGCCAGAAGCTGGGCTACGCCGGCCGCCCGGCCAGCGCCTCGCCCGCGGTGGGCTACAGCCACCTGCACCAGGAGCAGCAGAAGGCGCTGCTCGAGCAGGCCTTCGGCAAGCTCAAGGGCTTCGTGTTGACCAAGTGATGCCTGCTGCCGCGGGCCGGCCCTGCGCCGGCCCGCTCGCGCCCGCGCGTCCCCACATCCAGAACTGCTGAGAAACCAAGATGTCGATCGTAGAAGTCAAGGTCCCGCAACTGTCCGAATCCGTGGCCGAGGCCACGCTGCTGCAATGGAAGAAGAAGCCCGGTGAGGCCGTCGCCGTCGACGAGATCCTGATCGAAGTCGAGACCGACAAGGTCGTGCTCGAGGTACCCTCGCCCGCCGCCGGCGTGCTGGCCGAGGTCGTGCAGGCCGACGGCGCCACCGTGGTGGCCGAACAGCTGATCGCGAAGATCGACACGGCCGCCAAGCCCGGCGCCGTGGCGGCCGCGCCCGCCTCGACCCCGGTCACCCCGGCAGCGGCGCCCGCACCCGCGGTCGGCGCCGCCAAGGCCGGCGTGGCCATGCCCGCCGCCGCCAAGCTGATGGCCGACCACAGCCTGGCCCCCGGATCGGTGCCCGGCACCGGCAAGGACGGCCGCGTCACCAAGGGCGACGTGCTCGGTGCCGTGGCCGCCGGTGCCGCCGCGCCGGCCCCGGTGGCCGTGGCGCCGGCCGCCGCCGTGGCAAGGCCGCTGCCATCCGTGGCCGCGCCCGGCGTGAACCTCGGGGACCGCCCCGAGCAGCGCGTGCCGATGAGCCGGCTGCGCGCCCGCGTGGCCGAGCGCCTGCTGCAGAGCCAGGCCACGAACGCCATCCTCACCACCTTCAACGAGGTCAACATGGCCCCGCTGATGGAGATGCGCAAGCGCTTCCAGGAGAAGTTCGAGAAGGAGCACGGCGTCAAGCTTGGCTTCATGAGCTTCTTCGTCAAGGCCGCCGTGGCGGCGCTGAAGAAGTACCCCGTGCTCAACGCCTCGGTGGACGGCAACGACATCGTCTACCACGGCTACTTCGACATCGGCATCGCGGTGGGCTCGCCGCGCGGCCTGGTGGTGCCCATCCTGCGCAACGCCGACCAGATGAGCTTCGCCGACGTCGAGAAGAAGATCGCCGAGTTCGGCCAGAAGGCCAAGGACGGCAAGCTCGGCCTCGAGGAGCTGACCGGCGGCACCTTCTCCATCAGCAACGGCGGCACCTTCGGCAGCATGCTGAGCACGCCCATCATCAACCCGCCGCAGAGCGCCATCCTGGGCGTGCACGCCACGAAGGACCGCGCGGTGGTGGAAAACGGCCAGGTCGTGGTGCGCCCGATCAACTACCTCGCGATGAGCTACGACCACCGGATCATCGACGGCCGCGAGGCCGTGCTGGGGCTGGTGACAATGAAGGAAGCGCTCGAAGACCCGGCGCGCCTGCTGTTCGATATCTGACCACCCCCGCAGCGGCTGACGCCGCGCCCCCTCGAGGGGGCGCCGCCAGCGGCCCGGCGAAGCCGGTTCCGCGGCGGCCGCTTGGCAAACCAGGACCTCTATGGCAAGCAAGAACTTCGATGTCGTCGTCATCGGCGGCGGCCCCGGCGGCTACATCGCCGCCATCCGCGCGGCGCAGCTGGGCCTGAACACCGCCTGCATCGACGAGTGGAAAAACGAAAAGGGCGGCCCTGCCCCAGGCGGCACCTGCACCAACGTCGGCTGCATCCCGAGCAAGGCGCTGCTGCAGAGCTCGGAGCACTACGAGCACGCGGCGCACCACTTCGCCGACCACGGCATCGGCCTGAAGGAGCTGAGCATCGACGTGAAGAAGATGCTCGCCCGCAAGGACGCCGTCGTGAAGCAGAACAACGACGGCATCCTGTACCTGTTCAAGAAGAACAAGGTCACGTTCTTCCACGGCCGCGGCTCCTTCGTGAAGGCGGCCGGGGGCGGCTGGGAGTTGGCGGTCAACGGCGAGTCGCTGGTGGCGAGGCACGTCGTCGTCGCCACGGGCAGCACGGCGCGCGCGCTGCCCGGCGTGCCGTTCGACGAGGACAAGGTGCTCAGCAACGACGGCGCGCTGCGCATCGGCGGCGTCCCGAAGACGCTGGGCCTGATCGGCGCCGGCGTCATCGGCCTGGAGATGGGTTCGGTGTGGCGGCGCCTCGGCGCCGAGGTCACCGTGCTCGAGGGTCTGTCCACCTTCCTGGGCGCGGTGGACGAGCAGATCGCCAAGGAGGCGCACAAGGCCTTCGTCAAGCAGGGTCTGAAGATCGAACTGGGCGTCAAGGTCGGCGAGGTGAAGGCCGGCAAGTCGGGCGTCAGCGTGGCCTACACCGACGCCAAGGGCGAGGCCCGGACGCTGGGCGTGGACAAGCTGGTCGTCAGCATCGGCCGCGTGCCCAACACCGCGGGCCTGAACGCCGAGGGCGTGGGCCTGAAGCTCGACGAGCGCGGCGCCATCGTCGTCGACGCCGAGTGCCGCAGCAGCCTGCCCGGCGTGTGGGCGGTGGGCGACGTCGTGCGCGGTCCCATGCTGGCGCACAAGGCCGAGGAGGAGGGCGTGGCGGTGGCCGAGCGCATCGCGGGCCAGCATGGGCACGTCAACTTCAACACCATCCCCTGGGTCATCTACACCAGCCCCGAGATTGCCTGGGTCGGCGAGACCGAGCAGCAGCTCAAGGCCCGCGGGGCGGTGTACAAGGCCGGCACCTTCCCGTTCATGGCCAACGGCCGCGCCCGTGCTCTGGGCGACACCACCGGCATGGTGAAGTTCCTGGCCGACGCCGCGACCGACGAGATCCTGGGCGTGCACATCGTCGGCCCCATGGCGAGCGAACTCATCGCCGAGGCCGTGGTCGCGATGGAGTTCAAGGCCAGCAGCGAGGACATCGCCCGGATCTGCCACGCGCACCCCTCGCTGTCCGAGGCCACCAAGGAAGCCGCGCTCGCGGTGGACAAGCGCAACTTGAACTTCTGACGTGAGCGAAGCAGCGCCCGCACCGCGGCCCCAGACGCCCGAGGTCGAGGCGCTGCAGGCCGCGCTTGCGGCGTCGCTTTTCGAGCGCGTGGCGGAAGACGGCCCGGCCCTGTTCCGGGCTGCCCGCGACCGCGGCGACTGGGGGGTGGCCAGCGACGCGGCGCTGTGCGTCGGCCGGGCCTGGTCGAACCTCTCGCGTGCCGAGGACGCCGTGCGCTGGACGCAGGAGTCGGCGCAGGCGGCGCAGCAGCTGGGCGATGCCGAGCGGGAGTGCGTGGCCTGGGGGCAGCTGGCCATGGAGCAGGCGCGTGGCGACCAGCTGGCGTTGGCGCTGGACGCGCTGGGCGAGATGGATCGCCGCCTGTCGGCGGTGCACCGCGAGGATGCCGTGCGTTCGCTGCTCGGCTGCATGGCGGCCACGCTGTACGGCATGGGCCTCACCGCCCCGGCGCTGCAGGCCTACGAGCGTGCGCTCGCCATCGCCGAGGTCGAAGGCGAGCCGGGCCAGGTCGTGACCCTGCGCACCAACTGGCTGGTCGTGGCGCACGAGCACCACCGCACGGTCGACGGCGAAGACCCGGCCGCGGCGGGCGCTCTGGCGCGGCGCATGGAGCGCGAACTCGCGCTGCTGGAGCCCGCGGTGGCGGCACTCGACGCCCCGCGCAGCCACTGGCGGCTGGCCCACGTGGCGGCGGCCGTGCACGCCGTCGCGGGCCGCCCCGGCCAGGCCGCGGCCGTGCTGCAGCGCGTTCTGGACGATTCGCCGGACCTGCCGCCGGTGCTGCTGTCCTCGCTGTGGCTGGACCTGGCCAAGGCCTGCGCGGCCCTGGGTGAGCCGGAACGCTCCCGCGAGGCCGCACAGCATGCCGCCGCCCTGGCCGAGCGGTCGCTGTCGGGGTCCCGCCGCAGCCTGCACCTGCAGCTGCGCTCGGAGATCGCCGAGCTGCTGGGCCGCGCGGATGAGGCGCTGGCGCTGCACAAGCGCTTCCACCAGCGTGCCCGCGCCATCCTCGTGGCGGCCGTCGAGACGCGGCTGGAGGGTTCACTGGCCCGCCTGTCGGCCCTGGACGCCGTGGTCGAGAACCAGCGCCTGAGGGCACAGAACCAGGGGCTGGCCGAAGGCGTGGCCCGCATGAGCGCGCTCGCCTCCACCGACCCGCTGACGGAGCTGTTCAACCGCCGGGGTTTCGAGGCCGAGCTGCAGCGGCTGGGGGACGGGCGGTCCGGCCGGGTGCTGGCCCTGATCGACGTCGACCACTTCAAGGCCATCAACGACCGCCACGGCCACGCCACCGGGGACCGCGTGCTGCGCGAGCTGGCGCGCTGCCTCGGCGCGGTGCTGCGCCCGCGCGACCTGCTGGCCCGGCACGGGGGCGAGGAGTTCGCGCTGCTGCTGCAGGAGCTGGATGCGGGCGCTGCCGTCGGCGTGCTGGAGCGCATGCGATTGGCGGTGGCCGCGCACGACTGGTCGGGCATCGCCCAGGACCTGCGCGTCACGGTGAGCGCGGGTGCGGTGCGGCCGTTGTCCGACGAACCGCTGGCCGATGCGCTTCAGCGCGCCGACCGGCTGCTCTACGTGGCCAAGCACGAGGGGCGCGACCGCATCGTCTGCGACCTGCACGACGGCGCCGACAGGGCCGATCGGCCATGAGCGCCGTCGAGCAGCTCTATCGCCGGCAGCTCGGCGAGCGCGGCTACCGCCAAGACGATGCGCAGCTGCGTGCCTTGGCGGCGCTGTCGCGCTGCGAGCGTGAGTGGACTGACTACAAGGCGCGCCGCGGCAACGCGCTGGCCAAGTTCATCGTGCGGCCGCCCATCCCGCGCGGCGTCTACATGTGGGGCGGCGTCGGGCGCGGCAAGAGCTTCCTGATGGACTGCTTCTTCCAGGCCGTGCCGCTGACGCGCAAGACGCGGCTGCACTTCCACGAGTTCATGCGCGAGGTGCACCGCGAGCTGCTGGAGCTCAAGGGCATGGCCGACCCGCTCGACGAGCTCGGCCGCCGCATCGCGCGCCGCTTCCGGCTCATCTGCTTCGACGAGTTCCACGTCGCCGACGTGACCGACGCGATGATCCTGCACCGCCTGCTCGACGCGCTGTTCGCCAACCGCGTGAGCATCGTTGCCACCAGCAACTTCCACCCCGATGACCTGTATCCCAACGGCCTGCACCGGGATCGCATCCTGCCGGCCATCGAGTTGCTGAAGGCGAAGCTGGAGGTCATCAATGTCGACGCCGGCCAGGACTACCGCCGGCGCACGCTGCAGGCGCTGCCCCTGCTGCACACGCCGCTGGGCCCCGAGGCCGACTCCGCGCTGGAGGCGTCCTTCGAGGCCCTGCGCGAGGCGCAGGACGAGCCGCCCGTGCTGAACATCGAGCATCGCGAGATCCGGGCCGTTCGCCGCGCCGGCGGCGTCGTGTGGTTCGACTTCCGCACGCTGTGCGGGGGGCCGCGCTCGCAGAACGACTACCTCGAGATCGCCAGCCGCTTCCACACCGTGCTGCTGGCCAACGTGCCGCAGATGCCGCCGCGGCTGGCCAGCGAGGCTCGGCGCTTCACCTGGCTGGTCGACGTGCTGTACGACCGGCGTGTCAAGCTGATCCTGTCCACCTCCGTGCCGCCCGAGCAGCTCTACACCGAGGGCCCGCTGGCGCACGAGTTCCCGCGCACCGTCTCGCGCCTGGCCGAGATGCAGTCGGCCGGGTACCTGGCCGAGGAACGGCGCAGCGTGGACACCTCCCTGACCTGAGCTGAGCGCGCGCACATGGGGTTGCCGCTGCTTCACCTGGTGCTGGGTCTGGCCCTGGCGGGGCCCGCCCTGGCCGGCCCTGAACAGCCCGAGGCCCGGGAACGCCAGCGCCTCGCGACCGAGCGAATGGCGGTGGAGAGGCGCTTTGCCGAGGCCGAGCGCGCCTGCGCCGCGCGATTCGGCGTCAACGCCTGTGTCGAGCGTGCGCAGGCGGAGCGCCGTGCCGCACTGGCCCCGCTGCGGGAGGCCGAAGTGCGGCTGAACGAAGCCGGGCGGCAGCGCCGTGCCGACGAACGCCGTGCCGCCGTGGCGCGCAAGCAGCAGGCGCTGGAGCAGCGGCCGCAGGCGGCGAGCGAGCCTGCCACCGCCGCAACGCCGGCTGCAGCGGCCGCCTCCCGGCCGGCGCCGCGGGGCAGGGCGGCGGTGTCGCCGCCGCTGCCGTCGCACGGCGATGAAGCCCGTGCCGCCGCCCAGCGTGCCGAGAACCTGCGCCAGGCGCAGCGCCGTGCCGAAGCCGCGGAGGCACGCATCCGCGAGCGTCGCGCCCGCCAGGCCGAGCAACTGCAGAGGCAGGGCCGCAAGCCCGACACCCTGCCGCGGCCGGGGCAGGCCGCCTCGCAGGCCGCGCGCTGACGAGCGGCCTACTTGAGGGGGTCGAAGCGCGCCAGCGCGACCGAGAGGTTGTCGCCGCTGCCGCGGGCGCGTTGGCGCGCCTTGCCGATCAGCATCTCGCTGGCCTCGCGCGGGGGCAGCGCGTGCAGGATGGCGCCGATCTCCTTCGGCGTGAAGTAGTGCCACAGGCCGTCGGAGCAGGCCAGCAGGCTGTCACCGAACTCCAGCGCGCCCACGGCCCACAGCGTGATCGGGGGATCGGCGTGCGTGCCCAGGCAGCCCGTGAGCAGGTTGCTCTGCGGGTGAGAGTTCGCCGACTCCTCGCTGATCTTGCCCTCGTCGATGAGGCGCTGCACGAAGCTGTGGTCGATCGTGCGGCGCATCATCTCGGCGCCCCGGAAGTGGTACACGCGCGAGTCGCCGGCGTGGATGACGTGGGCGTGCATGTCGGGGCCCACGTGGAAGGCGGCGATGGTGCTGTGCGGCTCTTCCTCGGAGGTGATGGCCGTGAGCTTGATCATCAGGTGCGACTCGGTCACCACCTGCTTGAGCATGTCGGAGGGGTCGTCCTCGAGCGGCGCGAAGCGCTCGTAGATCTGGCGTGCGGTCAGCAGCACCTGGTCGGCGGCCTTGCGGCCGCCGCTCTTGCCGCCCATGCCGTCGGCCACCAGCGCCAGCGCCGAGCCTTTCGTGCGCGGGTGGGGAATGACCTCGACCTGGTCCTGCTGGTAGGCGCGGTCGCCGCGGTGCAGGCCGGTGCCGGCGCTGATGCGGAACGGAACGGTCGTGATGGGCATGGTTGCTGAATATAAACTCCGTCCGCCCGCGGGCCCGGTCGGACCGTGCGAAGCGATGGACCAGAACCTGCATTCCCCCACGCGCCGCCTGATCGAGTTGCGCATCGAACACGCCGACCTCGACGACCTGATCGACGCCAGCCACGGCGGCCCGCTCGACGAACTGGCCCTGCGGCGGCTGAAGAAGCGTCGTCTGGTGCTGCGCGATCAGATCGCCCGCCTCGAGGCGGAACTCGACCCCCCGGAGCCGGCCTGAACGACGACCTCGTCCGCGCCGTCGAGGGGGCCTTCGCGGTCGACGGGCCCCTGGCCCGCGAGGTCCCCGGCTTCATGCCGCGTCCGCAACAGGACCTGCTCGCCCGTCGCATCGCAGAGGCGCTGCAGGCGCGCCAGGCCCTGGTGGCCGAGGCCGGCACCGGCGTCGGCAAGACCTTCGCCTACCTGGTGCCGCTGCTGCTGAGCGGCCGCCGAGCGATGGTGAGCACGGCCACCAAGAGCCTGCAGGACCAGCTCTTCCTGCGCGACCTGCCTCGGCTGTGCGAGGTGCTGTCGCTGCCGCTGCGCCTGGCGCTGCTCAAGGGCCGCGCCAGCTACCTGTGCCGCTGGCGGCTGCAGCAGGCGCAGTCCGGCGCGCAGTTGCCCGACCGCCTGTCCGTGCGCGCGCTGCAGCGGGTGGCCCGGTGGGCCCAGGGCACGGCCAGCGGCGACCTGGCCGAGGTCGAGGGCCTGGACGAGCGCTCGCCGGTGATCCCGCTGGTCACCAGCACGCGCGACAACTGCCTGGGCACGGACTGCCCCGAGCACCGCGCCTGCCACGTCATGCAGGCGCGGCGCGAGGCCATGGCTGCCGACGTGGTGGTGGTGAACCATCACCTGTTCTTCGCCGACCTGGCCCTGCGGGACAGCGGCGTGGCCGAGCTGCTGCCGACGGTGGACGCGGCGGTGTTCGACGAGGCGCACCAGCTGGTCGAGGCCGGCGTGCAGTTCCTGGGCACGCAGCTGGCCACGGGCGTGGCGTTGGAGCTAGCCCGCGACGCGCTGGCCGCCGGGCTGCAGCACGCCCGTGGCCTGCAGCCCTGGGCCGACCTGCAGGCCGCGCTGGAGCGCAGCGCTCGCGAACTGCGCCTGGCCGCCGCGGGACCGCTGCGCGAGGTGCGCGGCACCGTCAAGCGCCGATGGGAGGACTGCGACGAGGCCCTGGTGCGCGTGCTGCCCGCCCTGGCCGACGCCGCGCGCGACCTCGCCGATGCGATCGGCGTCGTGGCCGAGACCGCGCCCGACTTCCCGCGGCTGGAACAGCGCGCGCGCTCGCTGGCGGCGCTGGCAGGCCACTTTGGCGAGGCCGCCGAGCCGGGCCAGGTTCGCTGGGTGGACCTGACGCCGCATCAGGCGCGGCTGGTGGAGTCGCCACTGGACATCCGCGAGATGATCCAGGGCCAGCGCGCTGCCGCGCCCAAGGCCTGGATCTTCACCTCGGCCACGCTGGGCGACGACGATGCGCTGAGCTGGTTCACGCGGCGCGCCGGGCTCGAGGACGCCGCCACGCTGCGCGTGGGCAGCCCGTTCGACTACGCCGCGAACGCGCGCGTGTGGGTGCCGCGCCGCTTTCCGTTGCCCAACGCCTCTGCCCACCCGGCGGCAGTGGGGGCGCTGGCCGGGCGGCTGGCCAGTGCGCTGGGAGGCCGCACCTTCGTGCTCACGACCACGTTGCGGGCGCTGCCGCAGGTGGCCGACGCGGTGGCTGCCGTGGCGCCCGGGCTGGCCCTGATGGTGCAGGGCAGCGAGCCGCGACGGGCGCTGCTGCAGCGCTATGGCGATGGCCGCGGCGCGGTGCTGATCGGCTCGGCCAGCTTCTGGGAGGGCATCGACATTCCCGGGGATGCGCTGCAGTGCGTGCTCATCGACAAGCTGCCGTTCCCGCCACCGGGCGATCCGCTCGTCGAGGCGCGCGTCAGGCAGCTGCGCGAAGCCGGCCGCAATCCCTTCGACGAATACTTCGTGGCGGAAGCGGCCGTGTCGCTGAAGCAGGGCGCCGGCCGGCTGATCCGCACCGAGACCGACCGCGGCCTGCTCGTGCTGTGTGACCCGCGCTTGGCCCAGATGCGCTACGGCCGCCGGCTGCTCGCGGCCCTGCCGCCGATGGCGGTGCTCGCCGACGAAGAAGAGGCGCTGGCCTGGCTGCGCGAGCTGGCCGCGGCGCACTGAGCGCCAGCTACCAGAGCTTCCACCAGGGTCGCTCGCGCGCGGCGAAGCCCTGGCGCAGGAACGCGCTGTCGGGGAAGTTCCGCTTGAGCACGCGCTCGGCCGCATCGCGCAGCTCGGGCAGCTGCAGCTTCTCGTAGCTCTGCACCATGATGTAGAGAGCTTCCTCCGCGGCCGGAGCCTGCTGGAACTCGTTGACGGCGCTCTGGGCCCGGTTGGCCGCCGCCAGGTACGCGCCGCGCCGGAAGTAGTAGCGCGCCACGTGCACCTCGTGGGCCGCCAAGGTGTGCAGGATGTGGTTCATGCGCAACCGGGCATCGGGGGTGTAGCGCGATTGCGGGAACTGGTCGACCAGTTGCTTGAAGGCCTGCCACGCATCGCGAGCGGCGCGCTGGTCGCGCTCCGAGATATCCTGGTTGGCCAGCCTTCCGATGAAGCCCAGGTTGTCGCTGAAGTTGATCAGGCCCCTCAGGTAGTAGGCATAGTCCAGCGCAGGGCTGCTGGGATTCAGGCGGATGAAGCGGTCGACGGTCGTCAGCGCGCTGGCCTGCTCGCCGCGCTTCCAGTTGGCGTAGGCCATGTCCAGCAGCGCCTGCTGGGCCAGCAGCGAACCCGCCGCCAGCCCCTCGATGCGGCCCAGGGTCTGCACGGCACGGTCATAGGCGCCGGACTGGATGTCGCCGCGGGCCTCTCGGTACAGGCTCTCGGCCACCGCGGCGGGGGGGCCCTCCTGCTTGGGGGCGGAGTCGCAGCCCGCGAGCAGGGCCACGAGGACCACAATCGCCGCCTTCCAGGACAGCAGTGACGGGGACGCCAGGGACATGGGGGATGAGGCGGATGAAAGCGCACGAGTATAAGGAGCCGCCCCTGCAGCCCCCGGCCGCGGACGTCGACGACGACGACCCCGGAGCGGGCGGCACCGCCGGCGAGGACACCCCCGTCGAGTGGCGCCACGGCATCGTCGACGGCGCCCAGCACGGTCAACGGCTCGACAAGGTCCTGGTGGCGCTGGCGCCGGAGTTCTCGCGCAGCCACCTGCAGCGCCTGCTCGACGCCGGTCACGTGCATGTCGACGGCGTGGTGGCGAAGGCGTCCTCGCAGCGGGTGAAGGCGGGCCAGGCGTTGACGCTCGGCCTCGTGCCCACCGACGAGAGCCGTGCCTTCCGCCCGCAGCCCATGGCGCTGTGCGTGCTGCACGAGGACGAGCACCTGCTCGTGCTCGACAAGCCGGCCGGCCTCGTCGTGCATCCGGCGCCCGGTCACTGGCAGGGCACCCTGCTCAACGGGCTGCTGGCGCACCACGCCGGCGCCGCCGCCCTGCCGCGGGCCGGCATCGTTCACCGTCTCGACAAGGACACCTCGGGCCTGATGACGGTGGGCAAGACGCTGCCAGCGGTGACGGCGCTGGTGCGCGCCATCGCGGCCCGCGAGGTGCACCGCCGCTATCGCGCCATCGCCGCGCCAGAACGCGGCGCGGCCCTGCCTGCGGCCTTCACCGTCGATGCGCCGATCGGGCGCGACCCGGTCTCGCGCCTGCGCATGGCCATCGTGGCCACGGGCCGCCCGGCGCGCACCGACTTCGAGGTCGAGTGGGCCCAGGGCGGCTTCGTCGGCCTTCGCTGCACGCTGCACAGCGGCCGCACACACCAGATCCGAGTGCACGCGGCATCGCGCGGGCTGCCTCTGGTGGCCGACGCGCTGTACGGCGGACGTCCCGCCCTGGGCCTGCGGCGGCAGGCCCTGCACGCCCGCGAGCTGGCGCTGCGCCACCCGGTCGACGGCCGTGCGCTGGCCTTTCGCTGCGAGCCGCCGGCCGACTTCGCCGCCGCCTGGAGCGCTCTGCAGCTACAATGAGCGTCTCCCTGGTGCAGCAGGCAAAGCCGCCGCCAGGCAAGACCAGCAAGCCCCGAAGAACGAGTCGCTGCCCCCGCAGGGCAGCCCACGCGGCGCTCCTCGGAGCCCACGAACCGTCGAGCATCCGCTCAAACCCCGCTGACCGCCCGCCTGCCGCCCGCAGGCGCATCGAAATCCTCCGAGGCCTGCCCAGACGGGCGCCTACAGAACCTTGCCCCGCCCATGAACACCGTCGAGGCCCAGCGCGTCCTCGAGACCGCGCTCATCTGCGCCAGCGCGCCCATGACGCTGGCGGAGATGCGCGCCCTCTTCGATGGCCAGATCGGCCCCGACACCCTGCGGCAACTGCTCGACGGGCTGGCCCGCGACTGGGAGGATCGCGGCGTCGAGCTCGTGGCGCTGGCCAGCGGCTGGCGCTTCCAGAGCCGGCCCGAGATGCGCCAGTACCTCGACCGCCTGCACCCCGAGAAGCCGCCGAGATACTCTCGCGCCGCGATGGAGACGCTGGCCATCGTGGCCTACCGCCAGCCGGTGACGCGGGGCGACATCGAGGACATCCGCGGTGTCACCGTCAGCAGCCACATCATCAAGCAGCTCGAGGACCGCGGCTGGATCGATGCCATCGGCTACCGCGAGGCACCCGGTCGACCGGCGCTGTACGCCACCACCCGCCAGTTCCTCGACGACCTGGGGTTGGCGAGCCTCGACCAACTGCCGCCGCTGGCGGAGGGCAGGGGCCTGGAGACCGTGGCGCAGGCGCTCGATGGCATCGGCGGCGCTGGCGAGCCCGGACTGCTGGGCGAGTCCCAGGCCGCGCTGCCGCTGGAAGACGCCGCCGGGCCTGCCGAGCAGCCGGCTGAGGCCGGCGCGGCCGAGGCGCCGACCGCATCGGCGGCCGCACCTGCCGCCGACATCGCCGCCGACATCGTCCACTCCATCGTCCCCGAGAGTTCCTCCCCGCCCACCGAACCCGGCGTCGAGCCCGACGCCGAACCGGAAGCCGACCGCCCATGACCCCTGCCGACGACGCCGACACCCCGCAGCCCGATTCCCCCGAGGCCGCCGCGCCGCCGAAGCGGCGGCGTGCGCCGCGCAAGGTGGTGGCCGAGGCCGCTGCGCCGACGGCAGGAGAACTCGTCGATGCCGCCGAGGCGCCCTCTCGCGAGGCGCTCTTTGCCAGCGCCGCCGAGGCCCCGGCCCGGCGGGCACGCAAGCCGCGCCGGCCCGTCGAGGCTGGCGCGCACGCTGGCGATGCGACCTTTCCCTCGCCGATGCCCGAGGCGACGCCTGCCGCCCCGGTGGCAGAGCCCGCCGCGGCGGAAGACGGCGCAGCCGAGGGCCCGCCCGCTGCGCGGCCGGCCGCCGAAGGCGAGGAGCCGAGAGGCCGTCGCCGCAACCGCCGGCGTGGCCGGCGTGGCCGCCGCGACGACGACACCGCGGCCGACGGCAGCCCGTCGGCGCCGGCGCCCGCCGCCGTCGTGCCGGTCGACGCCGGAGAGCTGTTCCGGCAGGTGCTCACCGGTGCCTACGACAGCGAGGCCGCGGCCTCCGAACCCGGGTCCGCCGAGCCGGGGACGGCGGCGGAGACCGAAGCGCCGGAGTTCTCGCCCGTGGTCGACGAGGTCTCCGTTGAGGCCGGCGGCGCCGAGGGCGCGGCGGCACCGGCCGAGCCCGCAGCGAGCCCGCGCCGTGTGCTCGCCCCGGACCCCGACGCGCCCAAGCTGCACAAGGTGCTGGCGCAAAGCGGCGTCGGCTCGCGGCGCGACCTCGAGCAGATGATCGTCGAGGGCCGCGTCACCGTGAACGGCGCACCGGCCCATGTCGGGCAGCGCATCAGTTTCGGCGATCGCATCGCGCTGGACGGCAAGCCCGTGAAGGTGCGCATCCAGCCCCCCAAGCCGCGCGTGCTGGCCTATCACAAGCCCGCGGGAGAGGTGGTCACGCACGACGACCCGCAGCAGCGCCCGACCGTCTTCCGCCGCCTGCCGCGACTGCCTCACGGCAAGTGGCAGTCGGTGGGCAGGCTCGACATCAACACCGAGGGACTGCTGCTGTTCACCAACAGCGGCGAGCTCGCCAACCAGCTCATGCATCCGCGCTTCGGCGTCGAGCGGGAGTACGCCGTGCGCTCGCTGGGCATGTTGTCCGAGGAGTCGAAGCAGCGCCTTCTCGAGGGCGTGGAGATCGAAGGCCAGCGGGCTGCCTTCAAGAGCCTCGAGGACGGCGGCGGCGAGGGCGCCAACCACTGGTACCGCGTCGTCATCACCGAGGGCCGCAACCGCGAGGTGCGCAAGCTGTTCGAGGCCGTGGGCCACGCCGTGAGCCGGCTCATCCGCATCCGCTACGGTTGCGTGGTGCTGCCGCGCGGCCTGCGGCGTGGGGTCTGGGTCGACCTGCCGGAGGACGACCTCCGTGCCCTTCGCCGCCTGACCAGCCAGCCTCGCCCGCGGGGCGAGGAGGCGGCGGCCGAGGGCGAGGGCGCGGGCCGGAAACGCAACCGCCGCGGCTCGAAGCGCGGCCGGGGCGAAGGCCCGGCCGGCCGCGTCGCGGCAGGCGGGCCGCGGCCCGACGGCGGGCGCCGGGAGCCTCGGCCCGAGCGCGCTCCGCGCCCCGACGCAGCCGACCGCTTCGAGCTCCCGCCGCCGAACGTCTCGCCGCTGATGACCTCGCTGGACCGCACGCTGCGCAAGGGCGGCCCCAAGCCCGAGCGCAGCGACAAGGCGCTGGCCAAGTACGAACTCGACGGCGGCTTCATTCCGAACCCGCTGCTGCAGACCTACGACAAGCGCGCCGCCCAGCAGAACCAGCCGCGGCGCGAGATTCCCGACGACGGGCCGATCCCCAGCCCGCTGCTGCAGACCTACGACAAGCGTGCCGCCCAACTCGAGCGCCAGCAGCGCCGCGAGATCCCGGAGGACGGACCGATTCCCGATCCGATGCAGCAGACCTACGACAAGCGCTTCGTGCAGAACCGCAAGAAGCCGCTGGCGGCCGATCCCGACAAGATCCCCGACCCGATGCAGACGGCCGTGGGCTACATCGGCGCCAACGCCTTCCACCGCAAGGGCAAGGGGGGCGGCAAGGGTGGCCCGCGGGCGGGCGGTGGCGGCGCGCCTCGCGCGCGGCAGGCGGGCGGCCCGCCGGGCACGCCGGGCGGCGGCCGTGGCAAGCGCGGGGGCGGCAAGCGGGGCGGCGGCGGCGGGG
>JBKDQY010000180.1:0-4428 GCA_046341655.1 Betaproteobacteria bacterium
CCTGGGAACAGGCCGAGACGCTCACCGAGCACAACACCCGCATCACGCTGGCCGTGGCCTTCAACTACGGCGGCCGCTGGGACGTCGTCCAGGCCTGCCGCCTGGCCATCGCGCAGGGCCTGCCGCCGGAGCAGCTCGACGAGGCCTGGCTGTCGCGGCACATGGCGCTGAGCTTCGCGCCCGATCCCGACCTGTTCATCCGCACCGGCGGCGAGATGCGCATGAGCAACTTCCTGCTCTGGCAGGCGGCGTACTCTGAGCTGTTCTTCACCGACTGCCTCTGGCCCGATTTCGGCGAGGCCGAGATCGACGCAGCGCTTGCGGCCTACGCGCAGCGCGACCGCCGCTTCGGTGGCATCCAGCCGCCGGCGGTGGCGATGCCCGGCGCGTGAGCGCTGCGTTGCCGGCCGTCGCCGCGCCCGTAATCACCGCTGCCGGCATGCTGCGCCAACGCATCGCCACCGCGCTCGTGCTGGTGATCGTGCTCCTGGGCGCGCTTTCCGCCGACAGCGCCTGGCCCTTCGGGCTGCTCACGCTGGTGCTCATCGCTGCCTGTGGCTGGGAGTGGGGTCGGCTGAACCAGGCCGGCCAGGCGCTGGCCCTCGGCATGGGGGCGCTGGTGGGCATCGCCGGCGCGGCGGCGCTGCTGACGGGCCTGGAGCAACGGGCGCCGGCGCTGCTGTGGTGGAGCGTGGTCGCGCTGTGGGTGGTGGCGGGCTTCGTGGCCAGGCGCCCGGGGCCCAGCGCCTGGCCGCGACTGCCCCGCCTGGGGCGCTGGCTGCTGGGCGTGCTGATGCTGTGGTCGGCCTGGCTGGCGCTGACGCAGGCCCGCGCCACCGGCATCAACTTCCTGCTGTCGGTGCTGGCGCTGGTCTGGATGGCCGACGTCGCGGCCTACTTCGGCGGTCGGGCTTTCGGACGACGCAAGCTGGCGCCGGCCATCAGTCCGGGCAAGAGCTGGGAGGGCGTGTGGTCGGGCATGGCCGGCGTGCTGGCCTTGTCGGCCCTCTGGATCGCCATCGACCGCCACTTCGCCGTCGACACCCCGAGCCTGTACACGCGGCTGTGGCAGCACGCGGGGCTGGCCGGCCTGGTGATCGCCCTGCTCGCGCTGTGCGCGCTGAGCGTGGTGGGCGACCTGGTCGAGTCGCTCGTCAAGCGCGCCGCCGGCGCCAAGGACAGCAGCCGCCTGCTGCCCGGCCACGGCGGCGTGCTCGACCGCGTCGACGCCCTGCTGCCCGTGCTTCCGGCCGCCATGGCCCTGCTGGGCTGGACATCATGACGACTCGACGCCAGCGCCTCGCCATCCTGGGCTCCACCGGGTCCATCGGCACCAGCACGCTGGACGTGGTGGCGCTGCACCCCGAGCGCTTCGAGGTCTTCGGTTTGACGGCCCTACGCCGCACCGACCTGCTGCTCGATCAGTGCCGGCGGTTCCAGCCGCGCGTGGTGGTGCTGCCCGACGCCACTCATGCGCCGGCCCTGCGCGAGCAGCTCGCTGCCGCGGGCCTGGGCACGCAGGTGCTCACCGGCCCTGCCGCGCTGGCCGACCTGGCCGCCGCGCCAGAGGTCGATGCCGTGATGGCCGCCATCGTCGGTGCCGCCGGCCTGCCGGCCTGCATGGCCGCCGCGCGCGCCGGCAAGCGGCTGCTGCTGGCCAACAAGGAGGCGCTGGTGGTCGGCGGCGCCGCCTTCATGCGCGCCGTGGCGCTGGGCGGGGCGACGCTGCTGCCGATCGACAGCGAGCACAGCGCGATCTTCCAGTGCCTGCCCGAGGACCGGCAGGCCTGGCCGCGGCGCATCGACCACATCGTGCTCACCGCCAGCGGCGGGCCGTTCCGCGAGCGCGAGCATGCCAGCCTGGCCGACGTGACGCCGGCGCAGGCCATCGCGCACCCGAACTGGGTGATGGGCCCGAAGATCTCTGTCGACTCGGCCACGATGATGAACAAGGCCCTCGAGGTCATCGAGGCGCGCTGGCTGTTCGATCTCCAGCCGGAGCAGATCCGCGTCGTCATCCACCCGCAGAGCATCATCCACAGCATGGTGGTGTGCCGCGACGCCAGCGTGCTGGCGCAGCTCGGCACGCCCGACATGAAGGTGCCGATCGCCTACGGGCTGTCGTTCCCCGAGCGCATCGAGAGCGGGGCCTCGCGGCTGGACTTCGTCGGCCTGAAGCCGCTGAGCTTCGTCGAGCCCGACCGCGCGCGCTGCCCGGGCCTGTTCCTGGCCTGGGACGCCCTGCGCGCCGCAGAGGGCACCACGGCCGTGCTCAACGCCGCCAACGAAGAGGCCGTGGCCGCCTTCCTGCAGGGAACCATCCGCTTCACCGACATTCACAGCGTCAACGCCGAGACGCTGTCCAGGCTGCCGCCCGACCTCGGTGCCGATCCCGCCGTGGACGACCTGATCGATCTGGACCAGCGCGCCCGCGCCACCGCCCGCCACGTCATGCAGAGCCTCGCCCGATGATCACCACGGTTCTGGCCTTCCTGCTCACGCTGGGCGTGCTGATCGTCATCCACGAGTACGGCCACTACCGCGTGGCCGTGGCCTGCGGCGTGAAGGTGCTGCGCTTCTCGGTGGGCTTCGGCCGCGTCGTCTGGAGCCGCCGCTGGGGCGCCGACGGCACCGAGTTCACCTTGAGCGCGCTGCCGCTGGGCGGCTACGTGCGCATGCTCGACGAGCGCGAGGGCGACGTGCCGGAGCACGAGCGCCACCGCGCCTTCAACCGCCAGCCGCTGCGCCGGCGCGCCGCCATCGTGGCGGCCGGGCCGCTGGCCAACCTCGGGCTCGCGGTGCTGCTGTACGCCGGCTCGCACTGGATCGGCATCGAGGAGCCCAAGGCCGTGCTCGCGGCGCCAGCGGCCGGCACGCCGGCCGCGCAGGCGGGCCTGCGTGCCGGCGACTGGGTGCGCAGCATCGCCAGCGCCGAGGGCGGCGACTGGACCGAGCTGCGTTCCATGGCCGACCTGCGCTGGGGCCTCACGCGTGCCGCGATGAACGGCCAGGACCTGCGCCTCGAGGTCAGCGATCGTGACGGCCGTGCCCGGCGCACGCTCACGCTGAGGCTTGCCGGCGTGGAGTCGCGGGACGTCGATGCCGGCCTGATGCGGCGCTTGGGCCTGGCCGGCAACTTCAGCGAGCCGGTGCTCGGCGACGTCGCGGCCGACGGACCGGCGGAACGGGGCGGCCTGCGGCGTGGCGACCGCGTGCTGGCCATCGACGGCCAGCCGGTGGCCGAGGCGATGGCGGTGGTTGAGCGCGTGCGGGCTGCCGTGGTCACCGGCGCCGACGGCCGGCCTCAGGGCCGGCCGCTCCGGTTCACCGTGGAACGCGATGGCCGCACACGGGACCTCGAGGTCACGCCCCGGGTCGTCCAGCAGGACACCCGTGAAGGCCCGCGCACCCTGGGCCGCATCGACGCCCAGCCCGGCCAGCCCCCCGAGCGCGTGCTCGTTCGCCACGGGCTCTTCGAAGGGTTGGTTCTCGGCGCCGAGCGCACCTGGGAGGTCTCGGTGCTCACCGTCCGGATGCTCGGGCGCATGCTGGTGGGCGAGGCTTCGCTGAAGAACCTCTCCGGGCCCATCACCATCGCCGACTACGCCGGGCAGAGCGTGGAGCAGGGCCTGGCCTTCTACCTCGGCTTCCTGGCGCTGGTCAGCGTGAGCCTGGGCGTGCTGAACCTGCTGCCCCTGCCGATGCTCGATGGAGGCCACCTCATGTATTACATTTTCGAGGGCGTCACCGGGCGTCCCGTTTCCGACGCATGGCTGGCCCGGCTGCAGCGCGGCGGCATCGTGGTGCTGCTGGCAATGATGTCGGTCGCGCTGTTCAACGACGTGGCCCGCCTGCTGGGCCTTCACTAGACTCCATGTTCCCAACTTCCCTCCGGGCCTCGCCCCTGGTCCCGCTGCGCCCCGTCGCGGCGGCGATCGCCGTGGTCGCGGCCAGCGGCGTGGCGGCGCAGACGCTGCCGCGGGCCGTCGAGCCCTTCGTCATCGCCGACATCCGCATCGAGGGCCTTCAGCGCACCGACCCCGGCACCGTGTTCGCCGCGCTGCCCTTCCGCATCGGCGACACCTACACCGACGACAAGGGCTCGGCCGCCGTGCGCGCGCTGTTTGCCACCGGCCTGTTCAAGGACGTCCGGCTGGAGATCCAGGACCGCGCCACCATCGTGGTGGTCGAGGAACGCGGGATCATCGCCGCGGTCACCTTCGTGGGCCTGAAGGAGTTCGACAAGGATCCGTTGGTCAAGAGCCTGAAGGACGCCGGCATCGGCGAAGGCCTGCCCTACGACCGGGCCCTGATCGACCGCGCCGAGCAGGAGATCAAGCGCCAGTACCTGAGCCGCAGCCTGTACGGCGCCGAGGTCACGACCACGATCACGCCGCTGGAGCGCAACCGCGTCAGCGTGACCTTCAC
>JBKDQY010000181.1:0-3722 GCA_046341655.1 Betaproteobacteria bacterium
CACGCCGCAGCGGCTGGCGCTGATGGGCATGGCCTCGTCGACGCTGGCCTTCGCGCTGTGGGGCCTGGCCACCGAGGGCTGGATGGTCTACGCCGTGATCTTCGCCAACCTGCTGGGCGGCGTGGTCGCGGCCTCGCTGCAAAGCGTGATCTCCAGCGCCGCCGATGCCAGCGAGCAGGGCCGCACCATGGGCGCGGTGAGCTCCCTGTCCAGCCTGATGGCCGTGGTGGCGCCGCTGATCGGCCCGCCGCTGCTGGCCGTGGTCTCGCACCTGCCGCAGGGCGACTGGCGCATCGGCGCGCCGCTGTTCGTGTGTGCCGCCTTGCAGGCCCTGGCGCTGGCCCTGGCGTGGTGGCACTTCCGCGGCCGCCACGCGCTGCCGGCCGCAAACCCACCGCCCGCGGTGAAGCCACCATGAACCACGACAAGATCCTCATCCTCGACTTCGGCTCGCAGGTCACGCAGCTCATCGCGCGGCGCATCCGCGAGGCGCACGTCTACTGCGAGATCCATCCCAACGACGTGAGCGATGCGTTCATCCGCGCGTTCGCACCCAAGGGCATCATCCTGTCCGGCAGCCACGCCAGCACCTACGAGGCGCACGACCTGCGCGCCCCGCAGGCGGTGTGGGACAGCGGCGTGCCGGTGCTGGGCATCTGCTACGGCATGCAGACGATGGCGTCGCAGCTCGGCGGCACCGTGGCCTGGAGCGACCACCGCGAGTTCGGCTACGCCGAGGTGCGCGCACGCGGCCACACCCGGCTGCTCGATGGCCTCCAGGACTTTTCCACCGCCGAGGGCCACGGCATGCTGAAGGTGTGGATGAGCCACGGCGACAAGGTCACCGAGCTGCCGCCGGGCTTCGGCGTGATGGCCAGCACGCCGAGCTGTCCCATCGCCGGCATGGCCGACGAGTCGCGCGGCTACTACGGCGTGCAGTTCCACCCCGAGGTGACGCACACCGTGCAGGGCCGCGCGATGCTGGAGCGCTTCGTGCTGGGCATCTGCGGCGCCAGGCCCGACTGGGTGATGCGCGACCACGTCGAAGAGGCCGTGCAGGCCATCCGTGCCCAGGTGGGCCCGGAGGAGGTGATCCTGGGCCTGAGCGGCGGCGTCGACAGCAGCGTGGCGGCGGCGCTGATCCACCGCGCCATCGGAGATCAGCTCACCTGTGTGTTCGTCGACCATGGCCTGTTGCGCCTGAACGAAGCCCGTCTGGTGATGGACATGTTCGTGGGCCGCCTGCACGCGAAGGTGGTGCACGTGGACGCCAGCGCGCAGTTTCTCGGCCACCTGAAGGGCGTGACCGACCCCGAGGCCAAGCGCAAGATCATCGGCCGCGAGTTCGTGGAGGTCTTCCAGGCCGAGGCCAAGAAGCTCGCCAACGCGAAGTGGCTGGCCCAGGGCACCATCTACCCCGACGTCATCGAGAGCGGCGGCGCCAAGACCAAGAAGGCCACCACCATCAAGAGCCACCACAACGTGGGCGGTCTGCCCGAGACGCTGGGCCTGAAGCTGCTGGAGCCGCTGCGCGACCTGTTCAAGGACGAGGTGCGCGAGCTCGGCGTGGCGCTGGGCCTGCCGCCCGAGATGGTCTACCGCCACCCGTTCCCGGGCCCCGGGTTGGGCGTGCGCGTCCTGGGCGAGGTCAAGCCCGAGTACGCGGCGCTGCTGCAGCGCGCCGACGCGATCTTCATTGACGAGCTGCGCGCCACCATCGACCCCGCCACCGGCAGGAGCTGGTACGACCTCACCAGCCAGGCCTTCGGCGTGTTCCTGCCCGTCAAGAGCGTCGGCGTGATGGGCGACGGTCGCACCTACGAGCACGTGGTGGCGCTGCGCGCGGTGCAGACCAGCGACTTCATGACCGCGGACTGGGCCGAGCTGCCCTACGCGCTGCTGAAGAAGGTGTCCAGCCGCATCATCAACGAGGTGCGCGGCATCAACCGGGTGGTCTACGACGTCAGCAGCAAGCCGCCGGCGACGATCGAGTGGGAATGACTCCCTCGACCCCCGCAAGCGGCAGGGATCCTTCACCGGGCATGGTGCGCGCCTGGGCTCGGTGACCCGGTCGCACGCTCATCGCGCGCCTAAGCAGGATCGTCAGGCAACCAGCGGCAAGCCGATCGGCGGGCCGTCGCTGGTGGCGAAGGGCGTCGGACCGATCTGCGCGGACCCGAGGGGACTGCGTCGTTCTTCGCAGACCGAAGGAGCTCGGTCCTGGGGCCGATGGCGGACTGCTGCCGGCGCTGTCAATGGCACCGAGCTTTTCCCCATTTCGGGCCAACGAGTTTTCCCCACCCGTGTGAAGTGGGTTCTCAGCCCGATCAGGAGTCCTGAGGCTCCTTCCTGGGTCGGCCGGGCTTGCGCTTGACGGCCAGAGGGATGGCGGGATCAGCCAGCGGGTCACGCGCGAGGTCATCGCGCGCCAGCCGCTGTGCGCCGACATCGACGGGTTCAGCCTGCACGCAGCGGTGCGGATCGAAGCACACGAGAGCAAGCGGCTGGAGCGGTTGTGCCGCTACCTCACCCGGCCGGTGTTGTCGGACGAGCGCATCCAGGTCAACGCGGCAGGGCAGGTGCAGCTGGAGCTGAAGGCGCCGTGGCGAGACGGCACGACGCATCTGGTGATGAGCCCGCTGGAGCTCATGCAGCGGCTGGCGGCGCTGGTGCCGCGGCCGCGGTTGCACCTGACCCGGTACCACGGGGTGCTGGCGCCCAACGCGAAGCTGCGGGCGCGGGTGGTGCCGCAGCAGCCGCCCGCTCCGGGGCACGCGGCCACCGAGGTCGCGGCGCGCGCCGAGAGCGAGGAAGTCGAGCCAGTGCGGGCGCGCTCGCAGCGCATGGGCTGGGCGCTGCTGTTGAAGCGGGTGTTCGACATCGACATGCGGCGCTGCCCGAGGTGCGGCGGCGTGCAGGTGAAGATCATCGCGGTGATCCTGGAGCGTGCGGTGATCGGGAGGATCCTCACGCACCTGGAGCCGCAGCCGCCGCCGCGCAGCCGGGTCGCAGCCACTGCCCGGAGCAAGGGGCAGGTCGGCTTCGCGCCGATCAGCCGCCTTGGATCCGACCCGCCGCTTGCGCCGGGCCAGCGTGGGGGCGTTGAACATCCTATCCCCGTGTACAACTGCTATGGGTCGGGTGCAGGCATGCGATCCGTCCCGAAGGAGTTCAGCTTCAGATCAGCAAGCCGAAGCCGTCTGTACCCCTGCCTTCCCCACGCTTCACACGGCCGAAACGCAGCCAGGGTCTGCGACAGTGAAAGGCGTTCTGTTTGACGGAATCCTCATGGCGGATCACAATCCCGCATGATTCGCTCTTTCGCTTGCGCCGACACCGAGGCCCTGTTCCACAGCCGTGCAGTGTCCCGCTTCCGCAACATCGAGCGCATTGCGAGACGCAAGTTGCTTCAGATCCACGCCGCCACCGAGCTGGTCAGCCTGCGCGTCCCACCGGGCAACAAGCTGGAGGTGCTGAAGGCCGACCGCAAGGGCCAGCACAGCATTCGCATCAACGACCAGTGGCGAATCTGCTTTGTCTTGAAGACCGATGGTGCGCATCGCGTCGAGATCGTGGACTACCACTAGGAATGCGGAACATGGCCAAGTTGCTCGAAGAGATTCATCCTGGCGAGATCCTGCTGGAGGATTTCATGAAGCCCATGGGCATCAGCGCCCGCCAGCTCGCGGCGGACATCGATGTCTCGCCGAGCAGGATCAGCG
>JBKDQY010000182.1:0-3617 GCA_046341655.1 Betaproteobacteria bacterium
GAGCCGCGGCCGAAGTCGACCTCGTTGCGCTTGTACTGCATGCGGATCAGTTGCGCGATCAGGTCGCGCTGCCCCGCCTTGTCGCCCACCCGCAGCGTCATCACCATCTGGTGGTAGTCGCTGGGGTTGCCGATGCCGTAGATCGCGCTGACGCTGGCCACGATGACCACGTCGCGCCGCTCCAGCAGGCTCTTGGTGGCCGACAGCCGCATCTGCTCGATGTGCTCGTTGATCGCGCTGTCCTTCTCGATGAACAGGTCGCGCTGCGGCACGTAGGCCTCGGGCTGGTAATAGTCGTAGTAGCTGACGAAGTACTCCACCGCGTTGCGCGGGAAGAACTCGCGGAACTCGCTGTACAGCTGGGCCGCCAGGGTCTTGTTGGGGGCGAACACGATGGCCGGCCGGCCGGTGCGGGCGATGACGTTGGCCATCGTGAAGGTCTTGCCCGAGCCGGTGACGCCCAGCAAGGTCTGGAAGGCCAGGCCGTCCGAGAGGCCCTCCACCAGCCGGGCGATGGCCTCGGGCTGGTCACCGGCCGGCGGGTAGGGCTGGAACAGCTGGTAGGGCGAGTCCGGGAAGCTGACGAACGTGCCCTGCAGCGGCGCGTCGGCAGCGGCTTCGGCCAGGCTCGGGGAGGCAACGGACGGGGCGACGGACATGCGGGGTTTCCCTGGCCTTGCACCTAGAATCAAAAGGCTTTCCCGGCGCCATGCGCCGGGGAAACCGACAAGAGTAACGCACCCTCCTATCCCCCACCCCACCGCATCAGCATGCCTGCAGCCCCCGCTCTCTTCTCGGCCGTCGAGATGGCCCCGCGCGACCCCATCCTCGGCCTCAACGAGCAGTTCAACGCCGACAGCAGGCCCGGCAAGGTCAACCTCGGCGTCGGCGTCTACTTCGACGACCAGGGCAGGCTGCCCGTGCTGCAGTGCGTGGCCGCCGCCGAGCGCCAGCTGCTCGAGGCGCCCAAGCCCAAGGGCTACCTCCCGATCGACGGCATCGCGGCCTACGACCGGGCGGTGCAGGGCCTGGTGTTCGGCGCCGACAGCGCCGTGCTGCGCGAGGGCCGCGTGGCCACCGTGCAGGCCCTGGGCGGCACCGGCGGGCTGCGGGTCGGCGCCGACCTGCTGCACAAGGTGGACCCCGGCGCCACCGTGCTGATCTCGGACCCCAGCTGGGAGAACCACCGCGCCCTGTTCTCCCAGGCGGGCTTCCGGGTCGAGGCCTACCCGTACTACGACGCGGCCACGCGCGGCGTGCGGATCGACGATCTGCTGGCCACGCTGTCGGCCGCCGCGCCCGGCACCATCGTCGTGCTGCATGCCTGCTGCCACAACCCGACCGGCTGCGACCTCACGCCCGAGCAGTGGCAACGCGTGGCCGAGGCCTGCCGCGCGCGCGGGCTCGTGCCCTTCCTCGACATGGCCTACCAGGGCTTCGGCCACGGCATCGCGGAGGACGGCGCGGCCGTGCAGGTGTTCCTCGCCACCGGCCTGCCGTTCTTCGTGAGCACCTCGTTCAGCAAGAGCTTCTCGCTGTACGGTGAGCGCGTGGGCGCGCTCAGCGTCGTCTGCGCCGGCGCCGACGAGGCGGCGCGCGTGCTCAGCCAGCTGAAGATCGTCATCCGCACCAACTACAGCAATCCGCCCACCTTCGGCGCCACGGTGGTGGCCGCGGTGCTGAACACGCCCGAGCTGCGCCGGCTGTGGGAGGACGAGCTCGCCGCCATGCGCCAGCGCATCGCCGCCACGCGGCGCCAGCTGGTGGAGCGGCTGGCGGCGGCCGGCGTCGGGGGCGACCTGAGCTACATCACGCGCCAGATGGGCATGTTCAGCTACTCGGGCCTGTCCAGGACGCAGATGCAGCGCCTGCGCGACGAGTTCGGCGTCTACGGCGTCGACTCCGGTCGCATTTGCGTGGCCGCGATCAACGGCCGCAACATCGATGCCGTGGTCGCCGCTCTGGCGGCGGTGATGAAGGGCTGAAGCCGGCCCCTCATCGGGCCACTGGCGGCAGGCCGGCGCGCCACGATGGTGGCCCGCCGGCGTCAGCCTGACGAAATTGCTGCAGTGCAGCATCCATGAGGTTACAGTCGGCGGCGCGGTCCCATCTCGGGCCCGCGGCCAGTGTCGCCAACGGCGACAGCGAGGACGATCCCATGCTGTACCACCTGTACGAAACCCAGCGCGCGCTGATGGCGCCGTTCTCGGAGTTCGCCAGCGCCACGGCCAAGCTGTACGACCACCCGCTGTCGCCCTTCGCCCACACGCCCTGGGCGCAACGCATCTCGGCCGGCTTCGACCTGCTGCACCGGCTGGCCAAGGATTACGAGAAGCCGGCCTTCGGCATCACCAGCGCCACGGTGGGCGGATCCAACGTCGCGGTTCAGGAGCAGGTGGCGCTGGCCAAGCCGTTCTGCCGGCTGCTGCGCTTCAAGCGCTTCTCGGACGACCTGGCCACGCTGGCGTTGATGAAGTCGCAGCCGACGGTGCTGGTGGTGGCGCCGCTGTCCGGCCACCACAGCACGCTGCTGCGCGACACCATCAAGAGCCTGCTGCAGGACCACAAGGTCTACATCACCGACTGGACCGACGCCCGCATGGTGCCGGCCGAGGCGGGCCCGTTCCACCTCGACGACTACGTGGCCTACGTCGAGGAGTTCATCCGCCGCGTCGGCGGCGGCGACGCGCACGTGATCAGCGTCTGCCAGCCCACGGTGCCGGTGCTGGCCGCCGTCTCGCTGATGGCCAGCCGCGGCGAGAAGACGCCGCGCACCATGACCATGATGGGCGGCCCCATCGACGCCCGCAAGAGCCCCACCGCCGTCAACAACCTGGCGATGAACAAGAGCCACAGCTGGTTCGACAACAACGTCATCTTCCGCGTGCCGCAGAACTTCCCCGGAGCCGGCCGGCGCGTCTACCCGGGCTTCCTGCAGCACACCGGCTTCGTGTCGATGAACCCCGACCGTCACCTCAGCAGCCACTACGCCTACGTCCTCGACCTCATCCGCGGCGACGACGACAGCGCCGAGAGCCACCGCCAGTTCTACGACGAGTACAACGCCGTGCTCGACATGCCGGCCGAGTACTACCTCGACACCATCAAGACCGTGTTCCAGGACTTCGCACTCGTCAACGGCACCTGGGTGGTGGCCGGCGAGCCCGTGCGGCCGCAGGACATCACGCGCACGGCGCTGCTCACGGTGGAGGGCGAGCTCGACGACATCTCCGGCGCCGGCCAGACGGAGGCCGCGCACGGGCTGTGCACCGGCATCCCCAAGGCACGCTCGCTGCACTACACGGCCGAGGGCGCGGGCCACTACGGCATCTTCTCGGGACGGCGCTGGCGCGAGATGGTCTATCCGCAGGTGCGTGACTTCATCCAGCGCTTCGACACGCCGCTGGAGGAGCAGGCCGGGGCCGAGGCCGAACCCGCTCCGCCGGCGCGCCGGGCGCCGCGTCGCGCCGCGGCAAATGCACCCGCCGCCCCCGCGACCAAGGCCCCGGCCCGCCGGGCTTCGGCCTGACGCCGGGCATGGCGCGGCGCCGGGATAATCCGGCGTCGTGACCTGCCCTCCGCCGCCCACGCTGGCCGACCGCATCGACGCCGCGCTG
>JBKDQY010000183.1:0-9806 GCA_046341655.1 Betaproteobacteria bacterium
GCGACGACGAGCTGGCCTTCGAGCGTGGCGGGCATGCGTGACATTGTGAACGCGCCTGCCGCATGGCAGGCCCCGGCCGTCGCGGGTTCATCGGGCTGCCACATCGCCCGTTCACCATTGCGGGCATCCCGACGCCAGCCCCGCCGGAGCCGTCCATGACCGCGTTTGCCGACCTGTTCCCGCTCGCCCTGGACCAGCGCCCCGAGAACCGCCGCCGCCGCGACGAGCCGGCCCACGCGCCGGCCTGGGAGGCCCCGCGCAGCGAGGCCTTCTTCGAGGACCTGGACCCGACCCCCGCGCCGCGCGGCATGCCCTTCGGCCCGGCGCTGCCGCTGGCGGCCTGAACGCCTCGGGGTCTTGGCGCCGGCGGCCGCCGGCGCTGCGGCTAGCATCTTCCGTGTGCTGGCCCTTCGCGACGTCCGCTATGCCTGGCCCGGTGGGGCCGACTGCCTGGTCATCGACCTGCTCGTGCTGCAGCCCGGCCGCACGCACTTCCTGCATGGCCCCAGCGGCTGCGGCAAGAGCACGCTGCTGGGCCTGATGGCCGGCGTGCTGCTGGCGCGCGAGGGCGTCGTCGAGCTGCTGGGCCAGGACTGGGCCGCGCTGCCCGCCGGGCGCCGCGACGCGCGGCGAGCCGACCACGTGGGCGTGATCTTCCAGCAGTTCAACCTGTTGCCCTACCTGAGCCTGCTCGACAACGTGCTGCTGCCCACGCGCTTCTCGGCGCTGCGGGCGCAGCGCTGGGGCGGCCCGCCGGCCGAGGCTGCCCGCGCGCTGCTGCAGCGCATGGGCCTGCCCGCGGCGCTGCACGCGCGCCGGGCCGACGCTCTGAGCGTGGGCCAGCAGCAGCGCGTGGCGGCGGCACGCGCGCTCGTCGGCCAGCCCGAGCTGGTGATCGCCGACGAGCCCACCTCGGCGCTGGATGCCGCGCGCCGCGACGACTTCATGGCGCTGCTGCGCGAGGCCTGCGCCGCCGCCGGCAGCACGCTCGTGTTCGTGAGCCACGACGAGCGGCTGGCCGCCGGCTTCGACGAGCGCATCGATCTGCCCTCGCTCAACCGTGCCGCGGCGCCCGCCGAGGCGGCCGAGTCGGCATGAGGGCGCTGCTGGCCATCGCCTGGGCGAGCGCGCTCAACCGCCGCGGCACGCTGGCCCTGGTGGTGGCCGGCATCGCGCTGGCCACGGCGCTGCTGCTGGGCCTGGAGCGGCTGCGCACCGACATCCGCGCCGGCTTCTCGCAGAGCGTCAGCGGCACCGACCTCGTGGTGGGCGCGCGCACCAGCCCCATCCAGCTGATGCTGTACGCGGTGTTCCGCGTCGGCGGCGCCACGAACAACGTCTCGATGGCGAGCCTGCGCGCCGTCGAGTCGCACCGCGCCGTGGCCTGGCTGGTGCCGCTGTCACTGGGCGACTCGCACCGCGGCCGCCCCGTGCTGGGCACCACCACGGCCTACTTCGAACGCTTCCGCTGGGGCGACCGGCAGCCGCTGGCCTTCAGCCAGGGCCGCCCTTTCGCCGGCACGCTCGATGGCCTGTACGAGGCCGTCATCGGCGCCGAGGTGGCGGCCACGCTGGGCTATGCGCCCGGCACGCGCATCACGCTGACGCACGGCGGGGCCGAGGCGCTGGGCGTCGAGCACGCCGACAAACCCTTCACCGTGGTGGGCGTGCTGGCGCGCACGGGCACGCCGGTGGACCGCACGGTGCACGTCAGCCTCGAGGCGCTGGAGGCCATCCACCTCGACTGGGCCGGCGGCGCACCCATCCCCGGCCTGAGCATCCCAGCCGAGGCCGCGCGCAAGTTCGACCTGAGCCCGAAGCAGGCCACGGCCGCGCTGGTGGGCCTGAAAAGCCGCGCGGCCGTGTTCAACGTGCAGCGCTTCGTCGCGGAATACGAAGGTGAGGCCCTGCTCGCCGTGCTGCCCGCTGTGGCGTTGGACGAGATCTGGCAGGTCATCGGCCCTGCCGAGCAGGGCCTGCTGGCCATCAGCGGCCTGGTGGCCGTGGTCAGCCTGGCCTCGCTGGTGGCGGTGGTGCTGGCGGGTCTGAACGAGCGGCGGCGCGAACTCGCGGTGCTGCGAGCCGTGGGCGCCGGGCCGCGCCACGTGCTGCTGCTGCTGGCGGCCGAGGGCGCGATGGTCACGCTGGCCGGCGTGCTGCTGGGCGCGGCGCTGGCCGCGGCCGGGGTGCTGGGGGCCGGGCCGCTGCTGCAGGCCGGGTTCGGCATCACGCTCAGCCGCAGCGCCCCCACGGCCGCGCAATGGGCGCTGGCAGGGGCCGTGGTGGCCGCGGGTATGCTCGCCAGCCTGGTGCCGGGTTGGCGGGCCTACCGCCTGTCGCTGGCCGACGGCCTGAGCCCGCGAACCTGACATGCTCCCGATGACCGCCCGCCGCTCGCTGCTGATCGCCCTGCTCGCCGCGCCGGCCGCGGCCGTGGCGCAGAACCCCGCCGGCGTGCCGGCCATGAAGCCGCCGATCCGCGCCACGCCGGCGCCGGCGCCCGGCGCACCGCGCACCATCCAGTGGGAAGACCTGGTGCCGGCCGACTGGGACCCGTTCAAGGATTTCCGCGGCCTGAACTTCCAGACCCTGGACGACGGCGACCCGCGCGCCGGCGCGCTGCTCAAGAAGATGCGCCAGGCCTGGGACGCCGCGCCCGTGAACGAGCGCCTTGCGGGGCAGGTGGTGCGCATCCCCGGTTTCGTGGTGCCGCTGGAGGACACCAACGACGGCCTGAAGGAGTTCCTGCTCGTGCCCTACTTCGGCGCCTGCATCCACAGCCCGCCGCCGCCGGCCAACCAGATCATCCACGTGCTGCCGCGCACGCCGGCCAAGGGCTTCCGCTCGATGGACACGGTCTGGGTCAGCGGGCGCCTCAGCACGCCGCGCACCGACAGCTACATGGGCGTGAGCGGCTACCGCATCGAGGCCGACGCCGTCACCCGCTACGAGGAACGCCGGCGGTGAACGCACCCGGGGGGCCGCGCCCGGGCGGCCGCGACCTGGCGCGCCTGACCTTCGGCGTGCTGTTCATCGGGCTGCTGCTGGGGGTGTCGCTGTGGGTTCTGCGGCCCTTCCTGGGGCCCGCCATCTGGGCCACGATGGTGGTGGTGGCCACGTGGCCGCTGATGCTGCGCGTGCAGGCCGCCACCGGCGGCCGGCGCTGGCTGGCGGTGACGGCGATGACGCTGCTGCTGCTGCTGCTGTTCGTGGTGCCGCTGGTGCTGGCCATCGCCACCATCGTGGGCAACGCCGACCGGCTGCTCGATTGGGCGCGCGTGGCCGCCGCCTGGCGCATGCCCGAGACGCCGCCCGAGTGGCTGCGCCGGCTGCCGCTGCTGGGCGGCCACGTCGACGGCCTGTGGGCGCAGGTCTCGGCGCAGCTCGCCGCCCTGGGCCTGCGCGACCTGCTGCCGCGCCTGGGGCCCTATGCCGGCGACCTGACGCGCTGGTTCGTGGCCGAGGTGGGCAACATCGGCGTGCTGGTGCTGCAGTTCCTGCTGACGGTGCTGATCGCCGCCGTGATGTACGCGCAGGGCGAAGAGGCGGCGCGCCAGGTGCGGCTGTTCGCCCACCGCCTGGCCGGCGAGCGCGGCGACGGCGCCGTGGTGCTGGCCGGGGGCGCCATCCGCGGCGTGGCGCTGGGCGTGGGCGGCACGGCGCTGGTGCAGGCACTGCTGGGCGGCCTCGGGCTGGCCGTGGCGGGCGTGCCGGCCGCGGCGCTGCTGACGGCGCTGATGTTCATGCTGTGCATCGCGCAGATCGGCCCCATGCCGGTGCTGCTGGGCGCGGCGGCGTGGGCGTACTGGGGCATGGGCGAGGGCGGCAGCCTGGCCTGGGCCCTGGCGCTGGCGGCCTGGGCGCTGATCGTCGGCACCATCGACAACGTCGTGCGCCCGGTGCTCATCCGGCTGGGCGCGGACCTGCCGCTGATCCTGATCTTCGCCGGCGTCATCGGCGGACTCTTCGCCTTCGGCCTGGTGGGCATCTTCGTCGGGCCGGTGGTGCTGGCGGTGGCCTACACGCTGCTGGAGGCGTGGATGCACGAGCGCGAGGACCAGCCGCCGCCGGAGCCGCCTGAGTTCAGGGACTGATCCCGCGCAGTTCGCCGCTGGGCGAGGCCTGGCTGGCCTGTGCGTCGTCGATGGCCCGGCTGCGCAACCGGATGGCCAGCACCTCGCGCGGAAGGAGCGTGCGGTCCAGAAGCCAGCCGTTGGCGTCGCGAGCCAGCCCAGGAGAGTCGCCCACGGCCACGTGGATCGAAGCGAGCGCCGCCGGCTCCACCTGCACGCGCGGCCTCACGATCGGGGCGTAGTTCACGAGGATGTCGCGGTCGGCGGCGTTGAAGACCATGTCCAGTCGCCACTCCACCTCCCAGAACCGGGCCTGGCCGGCGGCGTCCTGCAGCGGTAGGCCGCCGGCCAGGTCGGGGGCCAGCGCGGGGTCCGCCTCGACGACGACGAAGCCGTCACGCAGCGCCTTGCGCAATGGCACTGCGCGCTCAGCCACGGGCTGCAGGGCGGCGTCGAGTGGGCGCAGGCACAGCGCGGCGACCGGCGTGCGGTTCCACTGAAACCATTCTGCCGTCAGCCGCAGAGGGTGGCGCGCGGCATGCGACACCAGCCGCACGGGGCGGTAGCGGTTGGTCTGCCGTAAGTGCAGCCGCGCCACGCCGTGCTCGTCGACGACGCCGCGCACGTTGCCGTAGTGGCGCACGTAGTCGGCCAGAGCCACGCTGACCTGCGCCGCCTCGGTAGCACGCGTGACGAAGGCGCCCAGGATCTCGGCCGGCACGTCGTCGCGCGCAGCCTTGACGGCGGCCTCGATGCGGCGCAGCGCGGCATGGCGTTCACCCGCAACGGCGCCCAGCTGCTCGAGCTCCAGTCCCGGTCGGCCCAGAACCTGGCGAAAGAAGTGCATCACGGCCTCGGCCAGGCGATGGTCCATCGGCTCGGCTCGCCGCAGTTTGCGCCACAGCCGCTCGGCCCCCGCACCGTCGGCGGACAGCCGGGCGCCCTCGGCGCGCAGCCGGGCCAGCTCGAGCGGTCGGCCACGATCGTCCAGCGGCAGCCCGCCGGCCGGCCGCGAGGCTTCCTGGAAGGCCTGCAGCAGGCCCAGCAGCTGCTGCCGGCGCGGCTCGCGCCGCCGCGGCGGAAGACCCGCCAGCGCCTCTTCCATCAGGCGCTCCACGGCCGGCAGCGACAGCACGGTCGTGTGGCGCACGCGGCGCGAAGGGGCGAAGGGGGTGTTCACGGCCGGGTGGTCTTGTCGGATTAGCGGGCGTTAAGGGGTTCTGCTGGCATTTCAGTCCCTGGTTAGATTGTTCGCGATACCAGCCGCTGCCGCGACGAACGCGCGGGCAGCCATGAGACTGCTCAGGGGGATCCGATGCTGAACGGTGTGCGATGCTTGGCGCGCGGGGCGAGCGCAACCCTGGCGGTGCTGCTCGCTGCCGGCCTGGCGGCGTGTGGCGACCACGGCGGTGGCGGTGGCGAGGCTGCGCCGGCCCTGCCGCCGCCCCCCGTCATCACCACCCAGCCGCAGGCGCAGAACGTGGCCGACGGCGCCACGGCCAACTTCGCCGTGACGGCCAGCGGCAGCGGCCTGAGCTACCAGTGGCAGCGTGGGAGCACGGTCATACCGGGCGCCTCTGGCGCCACGCTGGGCCTGCCCGCAGTGGGTCTGGCCGACGACGGTGCGCGCTTCCGGGTCGTGGTCAGCAACTCGGGCGGCAGCGTGACGAGCAGCGAGGCTTTGCTCACGGTCACGCCGGTCGCACCGAGCATCGCCACGGGCCCGGCGCCAGCGACGGTCACCGCAGGCCAGACCGCCACGTTCACCGCCGTGGCGGCGGGCTCGGCGCCACTGGCCTACCGGTGGCTGCGCGACGGTGCCGAGATCGCCGGCGCCACGGCGGCCAGCTTCACCACCGCCACGCTGGCCCTGGCGGACGACGGGGCTCGCTACGCCGTCCGGGTGACGAACGCCGCCGGCAGCGTCACCAGTGCTGCGGCGGTGCTCACGGTGCAGCCGGCCCCGGTGGCGCCGCAGATCACCGCACAACCGCAGGCGGCCACGGTAACGGCGGGGCAGACGGCCACCTTCGAGGTCATCGCGACCGGCACCGCGCCGCTGGCCTACCAGTGGCGGCGCAACGGTACGGCGATCGCAGGTGCGACTTCGGCGGGCTACACGACGCCGGCCACGACCCCGTCCGACAGCGGCGCGGTCTTCAGTGTCGTCGTCAGCAACGCAGCCGGCAACGTGACCAGCGCCGGCGCGGCGCTGAGCGTGCTGCCGGCGCCCCAGGCCTCGGGGCAGGCGCGCCTGGTGTTCGGCACTGGGCACGTGGTGGCGCTCCGCGCGGATGGCCGGGTGCTGGCCTGGGGTCTGAACAACGTCGGCCAGCTCGGCGGCGGCGCGGCCATCGCCGGCACCAATGCGCGCGACGTGCCGACCACCGCGTCGGCAGTGGCTGCCGGGCAGTTCGAGAGCCTGGCGCTCGGCAGCGACGGCCTTCTGCGCGGCTGGGGCCGCAAGTTCGGCAGCACGACGATCATCGGCGGCGACGCGGCTAACACCGGCACTGACGTGACAACCCCGGCGACGGGCGGCTGGCCAGGCGGAGTGACGCACGTGGTGACGGGAACCGGCAACTCCTTCGGCTTCGCGCTGCGCAACGACGGCACGGTGTGGCACATGCCCGGCACCGCCACGGCCATCGCCGGCGGCTTCAGCCAGGCGGCACGACAGGTCGCCGGTCTGCCGGCAGTCGCGGCGCTCGGTGGCGCGGTCTCGAACGACCCGCTGGCCATCGGTCGCGACGGCAGCGTTTGGTTCATCCGGGTGCTCAGTGCGGGTGCGGGCAGCTGGCAGGCCAGCATCGCGCAGGTAAGTGGCCTGTCGGGCATCGTCGCCGGGCGCTGCCAGGGCTTCGGATGCATCGCACTCGACAGCGCGGGCACGGTGCGCGACTTCGCGCTCGGCGGCTCGTCGGCGCCGCGGGTGGTGGCCGGACTGCCGGTGATCGTGCAGGTCTCGTCCACGGGCAACAGCTTCCTTGCCCTCGACCGCGAAGGCCGTGTCTGGCAGTGGAACGCCGGGGCCACCCCGCAGCAGGTCGTCGGCATCGACAACGTCGTCGAGGTGGCCGGCGGCCTGCAGACTGTGCTCGTGCGTCGAGTCGACGGCAGCGTGTGGGGCTGGGGCGCCAACACCTTTGGGGAACTAGGGCTGAGCGCACCCTCAAGCACGACGACGCCGGTGCAGGTGCAGGGCATCAACCTGAACTGATCGCCGTACGCGCGCCGCTGCGGCGACTTGCCACCAAGACCGCGCATGAAGGAGGAATCATGAAGCACTTCATCGACCCAAGGCAGCGACAGCCGGCGGTGCGTCGGGCCGCGATCGCAGCGACGCTGTCCCTCGGCAGCCTGCTCGCAGGCTGCGTCACCCTTACCCGAAACGACAGCGCCGCAGCGCCGCAGACCGCTGCCGCTCCGTCGGCAGGCGGCACTGGCGCGGCCGGGGCATCGGCGACGCCGGCTGCCGGATCGGGCGGCGGCCTACTAGGCAACCTGCTCGGCGCGCTGAGCGCGGCCGCCCAGGGCACCGGAGCGACGGGCGCAGGGGCAGCTGGCGGCGCCGCAGCCCCCGCTCGCGCCCCCGGCACCATCCGAAACGGCATCCGCGGCAGCGAGCTCGACGACATCTTCAAGAAGAACCCGATCACGAGCACGCAGAACCCGCAGTCCTGGCCGCGGGTGGCGATCACGATCAAGTCGGCCACGCCGGGGGTATTCAACTTCTCCGGCGCTGGCTCGCTGGGCCCGAACGACTGCGTAACCTTCGACGCTCGGCTGTGGCGTAGCGCCACCGAGGGCAGGAAGTTCGAGAACCTGCAGCTGTGCGTGGAGGCCGTCGAGAAGGAGGCCAAGGGCGTCGCCTTCCGCACGCTCAACCTGCTGCCGCGCTACACGATGCCGCGCAACATCAACAGCACCGCGGCACAGCGCACCGAGGGCCCGAACCCGCCGTTTTACGTCTTCCCGCAGGACATGCGCTCGATGCAGGCCTGGCCCATGGCGCAGACCAACGCGATCTTCTTCCTCGGCTCGATCTTCCTTTCGCTGGGCTGGGACTGGGACAACGACTTCGACCGCCGGCTCTGGGTGGTGTCGGTGCCGCTGCCGGCAGCGGGGTACTGAGGCCAATGGCGGGTCACCGAAGGGGCTGGCCAGCTGGGTGCGGGCGCCGGTAGTCGGCAGGCCACCCGCGCGTGGTGACAGGCCTGAAGGGCATCGTGGCTGCGCGTCGCCCAAGGTCCGGCTGCGGCGCGCTGCATGGTTCGGGCGTCGTGCGCCCGGCCACCTTCGGAGAGGCAGGCCCGGGGAGCCAGGCCCGCGCGACCACACCCTTGCAAGTGCCGGGCATCGGCCTCGACTGAGGCGCGTTGTCGGGCGATCCGTTCCGCTTGCCGGGTTCAGCGGCCGACGCTGCGCATCAGCGCTCGCAGAGCCGCCGCGGCGTCGGGCGGGGGCCGCCAGTCGGAACGCTTGCCCACGTCGTCCCAGGCGCGCAGGCGCAGCGCGTCCTGGGCGAATTCCAGCTGCGCGAACTCGGTGCAGTCCTGTGACGTCATCGGTCCGCCCTGCAGCGCCAGGCTGCGCACCGAGTCGGCAGACAGGCGCTCCCGGTAGCCGGGCCTCGTGGCCACCAGGTAGCGCTTGGCCTGCACGTGCAGCGCCACCGGCCGCGCCACGGCCGGGCCGAACAGCGGCTCGAGCGCCCGCGTGGCCAGCGCCTCGTGGCGGTCGTCGTGGCCGCGCAACGTGGGTGTGTCGTCCAGGCCCGTCATCAGGTGGCCCAGGTCGTGCAGCCAGGCGGCCAGCTGCAGCGGCGGCGGCGCGCCGGCCTGCCGGGCCAGCTCGCCGCACTGCCAGGCGTGCTGCCACTGCGTGATGCCTTCGCCGTCGTAGGCCAGGTGCCCGCGCGCGGCGAACAGCGCCTCGATGCCATCCCGGTCGATGTCCATGTGACGATGCTGCGGCCGGCGCGTGACGGCGTTCTGACACTTCGGTGTCACCGCGGCGTCACGGCGGGCCCCTAGCGTGCAGGGTCATGACGACGCCCGCCGCGTTTGCCGTCCGCATCCGTGCGGCCGACAAGACCTTCGCCAACGGCCGCCGGGCCCTGCGCGGCGTGGACTTCGACGTCCGGCCCGGCGAGCGTGTGGCGCTGCTCGGCGCCTCGGGCTCGGGCAAGTCGACGCTGCTGCGCACCTTGTGCGGCCTGGAGACGCTTGACGACTCGGCCGGCTCGGGCATCGAGGTCTTCGGCCGGCCGCTGCAGCAGCGAGGGCGTCTCGCGGCCGACATCCGCGCCCAGCGCCGCGCGATCGGCATCATCTTCCAGCAGTTCAACCTCGTCGGCCGGCTGCCGGTGCTCACCAACGTGCTCACCGGGCTGGCGCCCGAGCTGCCGCTGTGGCGCGCCGTGCTCGGCCGTTTCAGCACGGCCGAGCAGGCGCGGGCGCTCGACGTGCTGCAGGCCATGGGGCTGGGCGAGCAGGCCTTCCAGCGGGCCAGCACGCTGTCGGGCGGGCAGCAGCAGCGCGCGGCGGTCGCGCGCGCGCTGGTGCAGGGGGCGCGGCTGCTGCTGGCCGACGAGCCCGTGGCCTCGCTCGACCCCGAATCCACCCGCCGCGTCATGGAGCTGCTGCTGCAGCTCAACCGCGAGCAGGGCATGACGCTGCTGGTGAGCCTGCACCACGTGGGCCTGGCGCGGCGCTACTGCGAGCGCGTGGT
>JBKDQY010000184.1:0-17947 GCA_046341655.1 Betaproteobacteria bacterium
CGCATGCTCGAACAGCGCATCCAGCAGCACATCTTCGACAGCGCCGACCTCCAGGTGCGCTCGGCCGAGGCGCTGGCCCGCCCCGTGGCCGAGGCCGCCGGCGCGCTGCTGGCGGCCCTCACCGCGGGTGGCAAGGTGCTGGTGGCCGGCAGCGGCGCCGGCGCCGTGCTGGCGCCGCACCTGGCGCGCCTGTTCACCGGCCGCTTCGAGCGCAGCCGGCCGCCGCTGGCGGCGCTGGCGCTGGCCACGCACCCGCCGCAGGCGGCGCAGGAGGTGCGCGCGCTCGGCCTGCCCGGCGACGTGCTGCTGTTCATCGACGACGCCGAGCGCGACGGCATCGCCGTCATCACCGCCGCGCAGGCCAAGGACATGACCATCGTCGTGCTGGCCGGCAGGAGCGCGCAGGCGTTCTCGGAACTTCTGGCCGAAACCGATGTCCTCGTCGCATTGCCGCACGAACGCGGCGCCCGCGTGACCGAGCTGCAGCTGCTGGTGCTGCACTGCCTGTGCGACGCCGTCGATTTCCAGCTGATGGGAGACCCCGAATCGTGACCTCGTCCCTGCTCTGGCGGCCCGTGCTGCTTGCCACCCTGGCCCTGCTGTCGACAGGCTGTGCGCCGCTGCTGCTGGGCGGCGCCGTCGTCGGCGGCGGGCTCGTCGCCACCGACCGCCGCACCGCCGGCACCCAGCTCGAGGACCAGGGCATCGAGTTCCGCGCCTCCGCGCGGGTGCGCGAACTGGCCACGCTGGGCCAGATCAGCGTCAACAGCTACAACCGCGTCGTGCTGCTCACCGGCGAGGTGCCCAACGCCACCGAGCGCGCGCGCGTCGAGGACGCGGTCGGCAAGGTCGAGAACGTGCGCGGCGTCGTCAACGAGCTGGTGGTGGCGGGCAACAGCTCGCTGTCGTCGCGCTCGGCCGACACGGTGCTGGCAACCAAGGTGAAGGCGACGCTGGTCGACGCCCAGGACCTGTCGTCCAACGCCTTTCGCGTGGTGGCCGAGCGCCGCGTGATCTACCTGATGGGCCGCGTCACCCCGCGCGAGGCCGAGCGCGGGGCCGAGCTGGCCAGCCGCGTCAGCGGCGTGGAGCGGGTGGTCAAGGTGTTCGACCTCATCACCGAGGCGCAGCTGGCCGCCGAGACCGCGCTGCTGCGCGGGGGCTCGCAGGCGCCGGCGCCTGCGCAGGCGGCGCCGCAGGCCGCGTCGGCACCGGCACCGGCACCGTCGCGCTGAGGCCTTTCAGGCCCCGAGCCGCACGATCAGGCTCGAGGTGTCCCAGCGCTGCCCGCCCCGGGCCTGGATGTCGGCGTAGAACTGGTCCACCAGCGCCGTCACCGGCAGCTGAGCGCCGTTGTGCCGCGCCTCGTCGAGCACGAGGCCGAGGTCCTTGCGCATCCAGTCCACGGCGAAGCCGAAGTCGAACCGGCCCTCGAGCATGGTCCTGCCGCGGTTGTCCATCTGCCAGCTCTGGGCCGCGCCCTTGCCGATGACGTCGAGCACCGCGGGCATGTCCAGCCCGGCGCGCTGCCCGAAGGCCAGCGCCTCGGCCAGGCCCTGCAGCAGGCCGGCGATGCAGATCTGGTTGACCATCTTCGCCAGCTGCCCGGCGCCGCTGGGCCCCAGCAGCGTGCAGGCGCGCGCGTAGGCCATCACCACCGGCCGCGCCGCGGCGAAGGGCTCCGCGTCGCCGCCGCACATGACCGTGAGCACGCCGTTCACGGCCCCGGCCTGCCCGCCCGAGACGGGGGCGTCGATGAAGTGCAGGCCTCGCTGCCGCCCCGCGGCGTGCAGCTCGCGCGCCACCTCGGCCGAGGCGGTGGTGTGGTCCACGAAGACGGCACCGGGCTTCATGCCGGCGAAGGCGCCGTCGGGGCCGAGCGCGACACTGCGCAGGTCGTCGTCGTTGCCGACGCAGGCGCACACGACGTCCGCCCCGGCCGCGGCCTGGCGCGGGGTGGGCGCATGCGCGCCGCCGTGCCCGCCGGCCCAGTCCGCCGCCTTGGCCGCGGTGCGGTTGTAGACCGTGACGGCGTGGCCCGCCCGGGTCAGGTGCCCGGCCATGGGGTAGCCCATGACGCCCAGGCCCAGGAAGGCGACGCGACGGGCAGGGCTGGGCGAAGGGACGGCGGATTCGGTGCTCATGGCGCGATGCTGCCACGCCCGCGGGCGGGCGGCAGGTGCTGCGGCGCCGTCACGCCCATGCTCACGTACAGCGCCGTCACGGCCTCGACGCTCAGCTCGGCCCGCGACACCCAGGCCTCGGGCACGAACATCAGCCCGCCGCCCACTGGCACCGGGGCCGTGGGCACCATCACCGGCACGCAGCGCCGGCCGTCCACCAGCACCGCCTCGGCCGTGGTCTGCAGCGCCAGCACCACGCAGCCGGGCTCGGCGCGGCCGCCGAAGCTGACCCACACGGGCTGCATGGCGCGGGTGCCGTCCTCGTCGCGCTGCGACAGCAGCGACACGAAGCGCTGCACCAGGTCGTAGACGTTGCGCACCAGCGGGATGCGCCGCACCACGGCCTCGACGACGCGGGCCAGGCCGTGCTGCAGGCCGAGCTCCACGAGCAGGCCCAGCAGCAGGATCGCCCCGACGACGATGCCCAGGCCGACGGCGTAGCCCACGATCTCGGAGCCGGTGACCCCGAGACCGATGCTGCCGAGCAACTCACCAAAGGCGCTGCGCGGGCCCACCCACTGCAGCAGCAGGCTGGTGGCCCAGGCGAACACGGCCACCGTGGCGGCCAGCGGCAGCGCCGCCAGCAGCCCGGTGACGAACAGGCCCAGCAGGTGACGCGACGCCCGCGTCACATGACCTTCAGGTGTTCGGTGCCGGCGGCCAGGTCGACGTTGCGCGCGCGCGCGCTCTGCAGCTTGATCTGCAGGCGCAGGTCGTTCACCGAGTCGGCATTGCGCAGCGCGTCCTCGTAGCTCACGTGCCGGTTCTCGTAGAGGTCGAACAGGCTCTGGTCGAAGGTCTGCATGCCGAGCTCGCGGCTGCGCTTCATCAGCTCCTTGAGTTCGGCGATCTCGCCCTTGAAGATAAGGTCGCCCACCAGCGGCGTGTTCAGCATGATCTCCACCGCCGCGATGCGGCCGCGGCCCGCCTCGCGCGGCAGCAGGCGCTGGCTGACCATGGCCTTGAGGTTGAGCGACAGGTCCATCAGCAGCTGCTGGCGCCGTTCCTCGGGGAAGAAGTTGATGATGCGGTCCAGCGCCTGGTTGGCACTGTTGGCGTGCAGCGTGGCCAGGCAGAGGTGGCCGGTCTCGGCGAAGGACACCGCGTGCTCCATGGTCTCGCGGTCGCGGATCTCGCCCATCAGGATGACGTCGGGCGCCTGGCGCAGCGTGTTCTTCAGCGCCGCCTCCCAGCTGTCGGTGTCGATGCCGAGCTCGCGCTGCGTGACGATGCAGTTCTTGTGCGGGTGCACGAACTCCACCGGGTCCTCGACCGTGATGATGTGGCCGAAGCTGTTCTCGTTGCGGTGGTCGACGATGGCCGCCAGCGAGGTGCTCTTGCCCGAGCCGGTGGCGCCGACGAAGATGACCAGCCCGCGCTTGGTCATCGCCACCTCCTTGAGCACCGGCGGCAGGCCCAAGCCGTCGATGGTGGGCAACGTGGCCGGGATGGTTCGGAACACCAGGCCCACCTGGCCCTGCTGCACGAAGGCGTTGACGCGGAAGCGCCCCACGCCCTGCGGGCTGACGGCGAAGTTGCACTCCTTGGTGCGCTCGAAGTCGGCCGCCTGCTTGTCGTTCATGACCGCGCGCGCCAGCGCCAGCGTGTGCTGGCCCGTCAGCGGCTGCGGGCTGACCTTGGTGACCTTGCCGTCGACCTTGATGGCCGGCGGGAAGTCGGCCGTGAGGAAGAGGTCGGAACCGCTGCGGCTGATCATCAGCCGCAGCAGGTCATTGACGAATTTCGATGCCTGATCACGTTCCATCACAGGCCCCCAGGCTGCGCGCGACGCCTTGCAGGCGCCGTACTCGCCACCCCCCGAGGGGGCTCGAACCGGACCGGGAGACCCGGATCCGGTTCGGTGTCTCGATTCCGTGCTGCATGGTGGTCATCCTGGGAAGTTTTCGGGGGTCTTGGCCTTGGCGCGGGCCTCGGCCGGGCTGATGAGGTTGCGGCGGACGAGGTCGGCCAGGTTCTGGTCCAGCGTCTGCATGCCGAGGTTCTGGCCGGTCTGGATGGCGCTGTACATCTGCGCGATCTTGTTCTCGCGGATCAGGTTCTTGATGGCGCTGGTGCCGAGCATGATCTCGTGCGCGGCGACCCGGCCCGAGCCGTCCTTGAGCTTGCACAGCGTCTGCGAGATCACGGCCACGAGCGACTCGGAGAGCATCGCGCGCACCATCTCCTTCTCGGCCGCCGGGAACACGTCGACGACGCGGTCGATGGTCTTGGCGGCGCTGCTGGTGTGCAGAGTGCCGAACACCAGGTGGCCGGTCTCGGCCGCGGTGAGCGCCAGGCGGATGGTCTCCAGGTCGCGCAGTTCGCCCACCAGGATGGCGTCGGGGTCCTCGCGCAGCGCGCTGCGCAGGGCATTGTTGAACGACAGCGTGTGCGGGCCGACCTCGCGCTGGTTGACCAGGCACTTCTTGCTCTCGTGCACGAACTCGATGGGGTCCTCCACCGTCAGCACGTGGCCGTACTCGTTCTCGTTCAGGTGGTTCACCATCGCCGCCAGCGTGGTGCTCTTGCCGCTGCCGGTGGGGCCGGTGACCAGCACCAGCCCGCGCGGCCGCAGCGCCAGCTCGGCGAAGACGCGCGGGGTGCCCAGCTGCTCGAGCGTGAGGATCTTGCTGGGAATCGTGCGGAACACCGCGCCCGGGCCGCGGCTCTGGTTGAAGGCGTTGACGCGGAAGCGCGCCAGCCCCTGGATCTCGAACGAGAAATCGCACTCCAGCGTGTCCTCGTAGTGCTTGCGCTGGGCGTCGTTCATGATGTCGTAGACCATCGCGTGGACCTGCTTGTGGTCCAGGGGCTCGACGTTGATGCGCCGCACGTCGCCGTGCACGCGGATCATGGGCGGCAGGCCCGCCGACAGGTGCAGGTCGGAGGCCTTGTTCTTGACGGAAAAGGCCAGCAGCTGGGTGATGTCCATGCGGTGGGGATGTGGCGGCAGGTGTGGCCGGAGACTGGCCAGGGTAGGCTCCGGGCATTATGGAGAGCATCGGAACGCGGCTGCAAGCCGTCAGAGAGCGCATCGCCGAGGCCTGCCGCGAGGCCGGTCGAGATGCCAACAGCGTCACGCTGCTGGCCGTCAGCAAGACCTTCGGGCCCGAGGCCGTGCGCGCCGCGCACGCCGCCGGGCAGCGCGCCTTCGGCGAGAACTACGTCCAGGAGGCGCTGGCCAAGATGGAGGACCTGGCCGACCTGCGGCCTGCCACCGAGTGGCACTTCATCGGCCCGCTGCAGAGCAACAAGACCCGCCCGGTGGCCGAGGCCTTCGACTGGGTGCACTCGGTGGACCGGCTGCGGATCGCGCAGCGCCTGGCCGAGCAGCGGCCGGCCTGGCTGCCGCCGCTGAACCTGTGCCTGCAGGTCAACGTCAGCGGCGAGGCGTCCAAGAGCGGCGTCGCCCCGGCCGAGCTGCCGGCGCTGGCCGAGGCGGTGGCCGCCCTGCCGGCGGCCCGCGTGCGCCTGGCCGGGCTGATGAGCATCCCCGAACCCAGCGCCGACGCCGCGGCGCAGCGGGCCGCGCACCGCCGTCTGCGCGAGCTGCGCGACGACCTGCAGGCGCGCGGCCTGGCGCTGGGCACGCTGAGCATGGGCATGAGCGGCGACCTGGAGGCCGCCGTCGCCGAGGGCAGCACCCTGGTGCGCGTGGGCACGGCGATCTTCGGCGCCCGCTGAGCCGGGCGCCCCGGCCGGGCGTCCGGCCCGGGAATTCCGTGCGTCCTGTTGCCGCGCGCCGGGCCGGGACCGCTCAAGTTGCGGCCCCGGGCAGCCGAAAGCCCCGGTGCCATGGCCCATCACGCCCGTCTTCGCCGATGACCGAGCCCGATCTGCCGGCCCGGCCCGGCCCGCTGCGCCGCCTGCACGCGGCGCTGATGCCCGACCACGACCGCGCCGCCACGCTGTACTGGTGGGCGGTGGTGCTGGGCGGCAGCGTCGCGCTGGGGGCTGCCCTGGCCCACCTGCTGGCCCGGCCGATCGGGGTCTGGCTGCAGGTGGCGTCCGGCGTGGCCATCGCCATGCTGGCCGGGCTGTTCCCGGTGCGCATCCCGGGCGTGAAGACGCGCTTCGCGGCCGCCGAGATCTTCATCTTCCTGCTGCTGCTGCTGCACGGGCCGGCCGCCGCCGTGGTGGCCGCCGCCGCCAGCGGGGGCGTCAGCGCGCACCGCAACGGCCGGCGCTGGACGAACCGGATCGGGACGCCCGCCATGGCCGCGCTGGCCATGGGCGCCGCCGGCCTGCTGCACCGGGCGCTGATCGGCCCCGACCCGGGTTCGGCGCCGCTGCTGATCGTCGGCGCCATGGCCAGCGCGCTGGGCTGCTTCGTGCTGAATGCCCAGCTCGCCGCGGCCATGGGCCGCCTGCGGCGCGGCGAGCGCCTGCTGCAGCGGGGCGGCTTCGATGGCGTCGGCTGGGTCGGCGTGGCCGTCGCTGCCAGCGCCGCCGTGGCCTCGCTGCTGTACCTGGTCTACCTGAGCTCGGGCCTGGGCGTGCTGGCGGCGATGGTGACCACGCTGGGCATGCTGCTGGCCACGCTGCACTACTTCTTCCGCCAGCAGGAGGCCGCGGAGGCCGCGCGCGCCGCCAGCGCCGAGGCCGCCGAGCGCGAGCGCGAGCTGGCCGAGCGGCACGTGCGCGAGCTCGAGGCCAGCGAGCGCCGCTTCCACAGCGCCTTCACCCACGCCAGCATCGGCATGGTGCTGCTGGCCTTCGACGGCCGCATCCTGCAGGCCAACGAGGCGCTGCGCGCGCTGCTGGGCCGCAGCCGCGACGAGCTCGTCGGCTCGCCGTTCCCCGATCTTGCGCTCGACGACGACCGCGCGCGGCTGCAGGAGCGGCTGGCCCTGGTGAACGAGCGCGAGTTCGAGGGCTTCGCGCTGGAGCTGCGCTGCCGCCACCTCGACGGGCACGCCGTGTGGGTGTCGGCGCACTGCAGCTTCTTCAGCGAGCCCGGCTCCGGCGAGCCCTGCCTGATCCTGCAGGTGCAGGACATCACCGCGCGCCGCAAGGCCGAGCAGGACCTGCACCACCTGGCCTTCCACGACAGCCTGACCGGCCTGCCCAACCGGCGCCGCTTCCACGAGCTGCTGGGGCACGCCGTGGCCGCGCACCTCGCCGCCACCGAGGCGGGCGAGGGCGGCACCGGCTACGCCGTGATGTTCCTGGACTTCGACCGCTTCAAGCTCATCAACGACAGCCTGGGCCACGACGCCGGCGACGTCTTCCTGGTGCAGGTGGCCTCGCGCATCGTCGAGCACCTGCGCCCCCACGACGTGGTGGCGCGGCTGGGGGGTGACGAGTTCGGCGTGCTCGTGCGCCACGTCGACGGCGAGCGCACCGTGGTCGCGATGGCCGAGCGGCTGATGGACGCGCTGAAGCGTCCCTTCGTCGTGGCCGGCACCGAGCTGATGACCAGCGCCAGCATCGGCATCACCTTCAGCGCCCTGGGCTACACCAACGCCGAGGCGGTGCTGCGCGACGCCGACACGGCCATGTACAAGGCCAAGGGGGCGGGGAAGGCGCGCTACGCGCTGTTCGACGCCAGCCTGCACACCGAGGTGGCCGACCGGCTGCGGCTGGAGGGCGAGTTGCGCCACGCCATCGACGACGGCCGCCTGTCGGTGATCTACCAGCCGGTGTTCGAGCTGCCCCGCGACGACGACGCCGCGCCGCGCCTGGCCGGCTTCGAGGCCCTGGTGCGCTGGACGCACCCGGTGGACGGCACCATCGCGCCCGGCCGCTTCCTGCCCATCGCGGAGGAGGCCGGGCTGATCGTGCGCGTCACCGACTTCGTGCTGCACTGCGCCTGCCGCCAGCTCAAGGCCTGGCAGCAAGCCTCGCCCGAGCACGCGAACCTGACGATGAACGTCAACGTCTCGGGCCACGACATCGCCCACCCGGCCCTGGTGGCGCGGGTGTCGCGCGCGCTGGTGGAGTCGGGCGTGTCGCCGCGCCACCTGTGCATCGAGCTCACCGAGAACATCCTGATGTCGCGCGTGGAAGGGGCCCTGGGCACGCTCACCGAGCTCAAGCAGCTCGGCGTGCTGCTGGCCATCGACGACTTCGGCACCGGCTACTCGAGCCTGTCGCACCTGTCCACGCTGCCGCTGGACTGCCTGAAGATCGACCGCAGCTTCGTGGCGCGGCTGGGCGCCGGGCAGGCCGAGGAGGCCGTGGTGCGCTCCATCGTGCTGCTGGGCAGCAGCCTGGGCAAGGCCGTGGTGGCCGAGGGCATCGAGACGGACGAGCAGCTGCAGCGCCTGCGCCGCCTGGGCTGCCGCTACGGGCAGGGCTACCTGCTGGGCCGGCCGCAGAAGCCGCAGCAGCTATCCTCGGTGCTCGCGGCCGAGCCGGCGACGATGGCGCTGCGCGCCGCCACCTCACCGACTCCATGGGCCAGCCCCACGCTCCATTGAACCCCGCCGCGACCCTGACCCCTTGGCGGCGCGTGCACGCGTCGCTGATGCCCGACTACAACCGGCGCGCCGGCACCGCGTGGTGGCTGGGATTCATGCTCGGCGGCGCGGCCCTGCTGTGGGCCGTGGTCGACACCGCGCGGCGGGGTCCCGAGGTGGTCGCGCTGACGGCGGCGGCGCTGCTGCTGGCCGTGCTCGCAGCGATGTTCCCGGTGCGCATGACCGGCGCTCGCCATGGCTACTCGGCCGGCGACATCCTCATCTTCCTGGCCCTGCTGGCACTGGGCCCGGCGCCTGCGGCGGTGGTGGCCGCGGGCGACGCCTTCGTGGGCTCGTGGCGCAGTTCGCGGCGCTGGACGAGCCGCCTCTTCAGCCCCGCCGCCGCGACCCTGGCGATGACGCTGGCCGGCCTGGGCTTCGAGGCCGCGCTGGCCGCGGCGCGCGCCCGCGGCCTCGAAGGCGTATCGACCCTGCTGGTGCTGACGCTGGCTTCCGCGCTGGTCCATTGCCTGGTGAGCATGGGGCTGATGACCGGGGTGCTGCAGCTCAAGCGCGGCGAGCCGTTCTGGCAGCCCGGCGTGATGCTGGGCGGCTACCGCTGGGTGGGCCTGGCCTACGGCGGCAGTGCCGTGATGGCGGCGCTGCTCTTCGTGACCTGGCGCGACCACGGTGCCTCGGCGCTGTGGGTGATGTTGCCCCTGCTGGCCCTGCTGCTGGCGACCCTGCACGGCTACTTCCGCCAGCAGCAGGCGAACGAGCGGCTCGAGGCCGCCGGCGCCGAGGCCCGCGCGCGCGAGGCGCAGGCGCTGGCCCGCGAGGCCGCCGCAGCCGAGTCGCACCTGCGCGAGCTCGAGCGCAGCGAGCGCCGATTCCACAGCGCCTTCACCCACGCCGGCATCGGCATGGCGCTGGTGGGTTTCGATGGCCGCGTCGTGCAGGCCAACCCGGCGCTGGGCCTGCTGGTGGGCCGCGATGCCGCCGCGCTGGTCGGCCAGCCCTTCGCCGCCCTGGTGCACCCCGAGGAGCGCGCCGGCGTCGAGCGGGCGCTGGGCCTCGTGCCCGGCAGCGAGTTCCAGGCCTTCGCGCGCGAGTTGCGCTGCCTGCACGCCGCCGGCGGCAGCGTGTGGCTGGCGCTGCACGCGAGCTTCTTCACCGAGCCTGGCGCCGCCGAGCCCTGCCTCATCGTGCAGGCCCAGGACGTGGGCATGCGCCGCGCCGCCGAGGCCAACCTGCTGCACCTGGCCTTCCACGACGCGCTCACGGGCGTGGCCAACCGGCGCCGCTTCCTCGAGTGCCTGGACAGCGCCGTGGCGCGCAGCCGCGCCGACCCGCGCCACGCCTGGGCCGTCATGTTCATCGACTTCGACCGCTTCAAGCAGGTCAACGACAGCCTGGGCCACGAGGCGGGCGACGAGCTGCTGCAGCAGGTGGCGCGCCGCGTGCAGGAGCGGCTTCGCCCGGCCGACACCGTGGCCCGGCTGGGGGGCGACGAGTTCGCCATCCTGGTGGACAGGATCGGCCACGAACGCGACGCCGTGCTGCTGGCCGAGCGCTTGATGGAGGGCTTGAGCGCGCCGTTCCTCGTGGCCGGCCGGTCGCTCGACTGCAGCGCCAGCATCGGCATCACCTTCAGCGCCTTCGGCTACGACACCGCCGACGCCGTGCTGCGCGACGCCGATACCGCCATGTATCGCGCCAAGGCCGAGGGCCGATCGCGCTACGCGCTGTTCGACGGCGCGCTGCACGCGTCGGTGTCGGGGCGTCTGCGCCTGGAAGGCGAGCTGCGCGACGCCGTGGCGGCCGAGCAGCTCTCGGTGGTGTACCAGCCGATGTTCCAGCTCGGACCCGACCGCAGCACCCACCAGTTGCTGGGCTTCGAGGCCTTGCTGCGCTGGCGCGGTGCCGACGGCTCGCCGCGCGAGCCCGGGGAGTTCCTGCCCGTGGCCGAGGAGGCCGGGCTCATGCGGAGCATGACCGACTTCGTGCTGCACTGCGCGTGCCGCCAGGTCGCGCAGTGGCAGCGCTCGGCGCCTGCGCTGGCCGGACTCGGGCTGAGCGTGAATCTCGGTGCGCAGGACCTGCGGCAGCCCGACCTCGTGGCGCGGGTGTCGCGCGCCCTGGTCGAGTCGGGCCTGGCGCCGCAGCACCTGACGCTGGAGTTCACCGAGGGCATCCTCATGGACGCGCCGGCGCTGCCGGCCGCAACGGCGCTCGGGACGCTGCACGGGCTGCGCGCCCTGGGCGTGCAGCTCGCGGTGGACGACTTCGGCACCGGCTACACCAGCCTGTCGCGGCTGTCCCGGCTGCCCATCGACAGCCTGAAGATCGACCGCAGCTTCGTGCGCGGGCTGCACGACGGCGACGAGGCCGAGCAGGCCGAGGCCGTGGTCGCCGCGATCGTGCAGCTGGGCGGCACGCTGCACAAGGCCGTGGTGGCCAAGGGCATCGAGAGCGCGGAACAGGTGGAGCGGCTGCGCGGCCTGGGCTGCGAGCTCGGCCAGGGTTTCCACCTCGCGTCGCCGCTGGCGGCGGGCGACGCCGGCGAATGGCTCGCGGCGCGCGGTGCGCCGCTGCAGTGATCGCCCCGCACCGCGAGGGCTTCAGCGCCGGGCGGCGTTCATCACCGCCATGCCGGCCACGGCCAGCGCGCCGCCCACCAGCAGCGAGGGCTGCAGCGGCTCGCCCAGCACCAGCGTCGAGCTGGCCACGCCGAACACCGGCACCAGGCTGATGTAGGCCGCGGCGCCGCCGGCGCCCAGCGCGGCCACGCCGTCGAAGTACCAGGCGTAGGCCAGCACGGTCGCCCCGGCGGCCAGGAACAGCAGTGCCACCCAGACCAGGGGCGGCGCCTGCAGCGGTGCGGCCAGCCCGGCCGGCCCCTCCACCGCCAGCGCGGCGCCCAGCAGCAGCGCCGTGCCCGCGCCCGCAGTGACGGTGGTGGTGGTGAGCGTGTCGATGCCGGCCAGCAGCCGGCGGCCCATCAGCGTGTAGCCCACCCAGCAGGCCACGCAGCCCAGCAGCAGCCACTCGCCCAGGCCCAGGGCGCCGGCGAACAGTCGCCAGGGCTCGCCGCGCGTCAGCACCGTGGTTGCGCCCAGCACCGCCATCGCCATGCCGGCGGCGATGCGCGCGTCCAGCCGTTCGCCGAACAGCCAGGCCGCGATCAGCGTGGTGAACACCGGGTTGACGGTGACGATCAGCGCCGCGCGGCTGGCCGGCACGTGCTGCAGGCCCCACATGAAGAAGGCCGTGTAGCCGAACACCCCCACGGCCCCGGCCGCCGCCAGGCCCAGCCACTGCCGGCGCGACAGGGCCGCCAGCGGCGCGAGCCCGCGCCGCGCCAGCCGCCACCACAGCGCGAACAGCAGCAGCGCCAGCACGAAGCGCCAGGCGCCGCCGCTCAGAGGCGGCAGTCCCTGCGCCAGCACGCGCCCGGCCGGCCACGAGGCGCCCCACAGCACCGCCATGCCCAGCAGCTTGAGGTGCACGCCGGCCGCGGCCGGCGTGCGCGGCGCGCTCAGCGCACCAGCAGCACCGGCGTGCCGCAGTGCGCCAGCACCTTGGTGGCCACCGAGCCGAGCACCAGGTTCTTCAGCGTGCCGTGGCCGTGCGAGCCCATCACGACGAGGTCGAACTTGCCCTTGGTGGCGGCGTCGGCGATGACGTCGGCCGCCGGGCCGACCTTGCTCACGAAGTCGGCCTTGATGCCCTGCTTGCCGAAGAAGCTGCGGATGGGCTTGAACACCTTGTCGGCGTTCTCGTCGTAGTAGTCCTTCAGCGTGGCCTTGTCGAGCACGGCGGCGGCGCGCGGCGGCACGGCCGGCACGGCCGTGATCACCGTGTACTGGTGCTGCCCGCCGAGCCAGTCGTCGTGCGCGGCCAGGTAGGCCAGCATCTTCTTGGTGAACGAACTGCCGTCGGCAGCGACGAGGATCTTCATGGCGGGCTTCTCCTGCAGCGCACGGGGGTGTGTCGTGCCCGCGAGTGTCGCACCGCCCCGGCCGCGCACGACTTGACCCTGCTCAGACCGACAACGTCTTCAGCGGGTCGAAGCCGGCGTCCTCGCCCTTCCTTGCCAGCCCGCGGGCCTGGCTGAGCACGCGCGTCGGGGCGCGGCCCGGGCGCGCCACGGCGTAGTCGTGGCGGCAGTGCAGGTGGCCGTGCAGCCACAGGTCGGCGCGCGGAATCAGGTCGTCGTCGGCATTGCAGAAGCTGGCGGTGCCGGGCTGCGGGCCGTAGCGCGGGTCGGCGCTCCTCAGGCTGGGCGCGAAGTGCGTGACGACCACGGTGCGGTCGGCGCCCGGCGCCGGCCGCTCGAGCTGGCCGGCCAGCCAGTCGCGGCAGCGCAGGCCTTCCTCGCGCACGGCGGCGGCGTCGAAGGGGCGGCCGTGGCGCGTGGCCTTCATCACGCGCTGGAAGTAGGCGGCAGCGCGCTCGGCACGCGGGCGCTGCGCGGCGCCGAACAGGTCGAAGTCGCTCCAGCGGGTGGTGCCCAGGAAGCGCAGCACGCGGCCGTCGGCGGCCACGTGGCGGTGCTCACCGCGCTCCAGGAACACGAAGCCCAAGTCCTCGACGAGGCGGCGGAAGTCGTGCAGCGCCGCGTCGACGTCGCGGCCGTCGAACTCGTGGTTGCCCGCCACCACCAGCACCGGCACCGGCCAGCCGCGGAAGCGCTGGTAGCCGGCCCAGGTGCTGTCGATGTCGCCCGCCAGCACCAGCAGCTCGGCGCCGGGCGCGGGCTCGGGATCGAAGGCCTCCGTCTCGAGGTGGAGGTCGGACAGCAGCTGCAGCTTCCCGCGGCCGATGCTGCCACGGCGGCGGCGCCGCCGCGGCGCGTGCCGTCAGAGCTTCTCGAGCCGGGCCTCGATCCGCTCCTTCGTGGCCGGCAGCGCGGCCGGCAGCTTGCTCTCGAGCTGCCGGAACAGCTCGGCGTGCAGCACCAGCTCCTGCTGCCACGCGGCCTTGTCGATGCCGATCGCGGCCGCGAACTGCTCGCGCGTGAAGGCCAGCCCGTCCCAGCGCAGGTCTTCGAAGCGCGGGCTGGTGCCGAAGACGTTCTCGGCGCCCTGCGCCGTGCCCTCGATGCGGCCGACCAGCCACTCCAGCACGCGCATGTTCTCGCCATAGCCGGGCCAGACGAACCTGCCGTCGGCGTCCTTGCGGAACCAGTTGACGCAGTAGATCTTCGGCAGCGTCGCGCCGCCGGCGGCCAGCTTCTCGCCCAGGTTGAGCCAGTGCTGCACGTAGTCGGCCATGTGGTAGCCCACGAAGGGCAGCATGGCGAAGGGGTCGCGGCGCACGGCGCCGTTGCCGCCGGCCATCGCGGCCGTGGTCTCGCTGCCCATGGTGGCGGCCATGTACACGCCCTCGACCCAGTTGCGCGCCTCGGTCACCAGCGGCACGGTGGTGCTGCGGCGGCCGCCGAAGATGAAGGCGTCGATGGCCACGCCCTCGGGGTTGTCCCACTCGGGGTCGAGCACCGGGTTGGCGGTGGCCGCCACGGTGAAGCGGGCGTTGGGGTGCGCGGCCTTGGCGCCGGTGGCCTTGGCGATCTCGGGCGTCCAGTCGCGGCCCTGCCAGTCGACCAGGTGCGCCGGGGGCTGCTCGGTCATGCCCTCCCACCAGACGTCGCCGTCGTCGGTGAGCGCCACGTTCGTGAAGATCGTGTCGGTCTTCAGCGAGGCCATGCAGTTGGGGTTGGTGTGGTCGTTGGTGCCGGGCGCGACGCCGAAGTAGCCGGCCTCGGGGTTGATGGCGTACAGGCGCCCGTCTGCGTGCGGCTTGATCCAGGCGATGTCGTCGCCGATGGTCGTGACCTTCCAGCCCTCGTAGCCGGGGGGCGGCACGAGCATGCTGAAGTTGGTCTTGCCGCAGGCGCTGGGGAAGGCGGCGGCGACGTGGTACTTCTTGCCGGCGGGCGTGGTCACGCCCAGGATCAGCATGTGCTCGGCCAGCCAGCCCTGGGCGCGGCCCATCGTGGAGGCGATGCGCAGCGCGAAGCACTTCTTGCCCAGCAGCGCGTTGCCGCCGTAGCCCGAGCCGTAGCTCCAGATCTCGCGCGTCTCGGGGTAGTGGACGATGTACTTGGTGGGGTTGCAGGGCCAGGGCACGTCCTTCTGGCCCGCGGCCAGGGGCGCGCCCACGGTGTGCACGCAGGGCACGAACTCGCCATCCGAACCCAGCACGTCCAGCGCGCCGCGGCCCATGCGCGTCATCGTGCGCATGCTCACGGCGACGTAGGGGCTGTCGGTGAGCTCGACGCCGATGTGGGCGATGTGGCTGCCCAGCGGGCCCATGCTGAAGGGCACGACGTACATCGTGCGGCCGCGCATGGCGCCCTTGAACAGGGCCGGTGTTCCGTCCGGACGGCCCGTCTGCAGCAGCTCGCGCATCTCGCGCGGGTCCATCCAGTTGTTCGTGGGGCCGGCGTCGTCCTTGTGGGCGCTGCAGATGAAGGTGCGGTCTTCCACCCGGGCCACGTCGGAGGCGTCGCTGCGCGCCAGGAAGCTGCGCGGGCGCTTGACCGGGTCGAGTTTCATCAGGGTACCGGCGGCAACGAGCTGCTCGGTCAGGCGCTGGTACTCCTCGGCGCTGCCGTCGCACCAGCGGACGCTGTCGGCTTCGGTGAGCGCGGCGACCTGCGCCACCCACTCGACGAGGCGGGCGTGCCTGACGTAGGCGGGCACGTTCAGGCGCAGCCCTTCCATCGCGGGACGGTTCATGGGAATCCAATCATGCTGAAGTGGGGAGACGGGTATCCGGCATCGGGCGAACGTCGCGCGCGGGGCTCGCCCCATGTCAGCTGGGCCGGGGATTGTCGGACCACTGTAATCAGCCCGTAACCACCTGGGGGCGGGGCCTCATGCAAGATCCGCATGCGTCGATGCAAGGGGCGGCTCGCGGCGGGCGCCCTGGCGGCTGCCCATCGGATCGCGACGACATGCACCGAATGTCTGGACGTCGAAACTCATTGATTGCTGAACTCTCTTCGTTGAATCCTGAACTCCACTCGCCGCCTTGGCGGACCGTAAGCCCTTGATTCAAGAAGATTTTCCTGAGCGCATCGCCGCGGTCGCAGGTCTTGCAGCCCCAGGGAACTGCCTGTCGATACTCGCGGGCCGGCCAGAAACAAGGCTTGGCGGCCTACGCTGCGAGCAGCTCCGAGGCAATCAACACGACGCCGACTGTCAACCAGCCCTTCCTCGATGCGATGGCCATCTTCGACTGTCTCTGCCGGTGCGGTCCGGCCTCCCGCCCTCAAGGTCATCTGAAGGGGGAAGGTGCCCCAGCCACCCCGCCGCCGGGTGGCCCGACCGCGAGACCTACAAGTCGATCTCGGCAACCAACGGGCAGTGGTCCGATACCGCCAGCAGCGGCTGCGGATGCTGCGGCGGCCGCGCGGGCAAGGCTCTGCCCAGGTTTCCGAGTGACACCTTGACCGTCGAGGTCACGGCCCTGGCGAGCCTGTCGGATGCCAGCACGTGAACGAGCCCAACGGCGTTCCGGCATCCCAGCCCTTCACGATCGCTCAGCATCCGACGCTCGTCCTGGGTCAGCAGCCTCGTCCTGGCCGCATCGCAGGCCGCGGCCACGCCGGCTGATCCGGCGCAGCTGGCCGACAGCAGCGTCAACTTCGACGAGGCCGGCTGCCCGTCGTTGACTTCCAGCAGCAGGTTGCGGGTCGCGACGCCCACGGGCCGCGCCCGCGTGAGGTCAGTGCTGCCATCGCTGCGCAGCGGCTCCGCTCCCTTTACCCGTGCGGCCTCGTGTTGAAGGTTCCGGTTGAAGTCGCCCATCACCACGACATGATCGACACCCTTGGGCAGGCCCTCGACGATCGCCTCCAGCGGGCCGGCCTGCTGTTGCAGCACCAGGCAAGGGTCGTCCGGCCCGGCGTTTCCATCGAGCTTGCCGCGGCTGAGCGGCGAGACGCAGGCCGACTTCAGATGGACGGTGAGGAACCGGATCTTCTGGCCCGCCACCTGCAGCGTCAGCGCCAGGCCTGGCCGCACCTGGTCCTTCAGCGGCAGGTGGGGCAGAGACAGCTCCCGGAACTCCTGGCAAGGTCCGACCGAGGCGCCGAGGGACTTGCGCCAGGCGAAGGCCAGTCGCTGGACCTTGTAGCCGGTGAACGAGCAGACCTCGAAGTCGGCCGCTGCGGGCCCGAGCGCCTCGCGGACGGCGGCAACACCCGAGACCTCCTGGAAGGCGATCACGTCGGCCCGCACGTCGTCGCGAAGCAGCTTGGCGATCTGCTCGTTGCGCTTGGCCCACGCGGCGGGGGTCACGGCGATACCGGCCCGAAACGGCGTCCGGTACACACCGCAGGGCGGCATCACGGCCAGATCGACGCCCTCCAGCTCCGGACGGCCTTCATCGACCGCCCATCCGACCTGGGCGCCAGCAGTCTGCGGCGGCGCGACCTCCCAGACGCCGGACCGCGCGTTCTTCACGAAGCTCTTGCCGCACTGTGCGATCCAGGGAGCCAGCTCCGCCTGCGAGACGTGCCAGCCCAGGTTCCATGTGGCGATGCGCAGCGTGGTGCCCGATGCGGGCAGCGAGAGCATCGCGGACGCCATCAGGGCGCTGCAGATCAGGGGACGAAGGGGAATCAGCATGGGTGGCAGGTGTCAGGTAACGGGCCGTCCGCGCCCTCGTCATTCGGCATGAGCGAGCCATCACGCCAGCCGTCCGTCCAGTACCGGGAGGCCATGAAGTTGACCGAGAGGTATCTGGGAAGGGCATAGCGCGCACCGCAGCAAGGCGCGGCCACGATTCGAACCCCACTGATGATGGTCACGTTCACCGACCCCAGAGATCGGTGACGAGCCCGGAACCGAGCAGCGTGGCCGTTCCGGGCACGAGGATGTCGCTGTTCGCGGTGGCCCGCTCGGCTTCGATCAGCCACCGGGCGACCCCTCGGCGCTCCAGGAGCGCTGCGTGCTCCGCATCGACGTCGAGCCGCCACTCGCGCATCGATGAGCCCGCGGAGTGCAGCCCAAGGCTCCCGTTCGGGCCCAGGTAGCGCCGCTCGCCCGCTGCAAAGGCGGTGACGCAGGCGCTGCTGCAGGCTTGCAGCACCAGGGTGTCGACCGCGTGTGCCTCCAGCAGCTTCGCCAGGGCGAGGCCCTCGATGGCCACACCACCTGGGGAGTGCAGCTCGACGAGGCGAATCCCCTGGGAACGGCTCAGCACTTCGCGCACGCGCAGGCTCGTCCACAGGCCCAGCGATCCCCTGAGTACCAGCCGGCCAGTCTTGGGATCGGACCAGACCAGGGCCGTCTCCCCCGGGCCCGTGGCAACGGACCAGAGAGACCGCAGCCAGATGCTGGTGGAGAGTCG
>JBKDQY010000185.1:0-12872 GCA_046341655.1 Betaproteobacteria bacterium
TCTTGCCGATCTCGCGCTCGAGGCTGCGCACGCCGGCCTCGCGCGTGTAGTAGCGCAGGATGGCGCGGATGGCTCCCTCGGTGAGCTCCATCTCGCCGGACTTCACGCCGTTGTTCTTCTGCTGCTTCGGGAGCAGGTAGCGCTGGGCGATGCTGAGCTTCTCGTCCTCGGTGTAGCCCGCCAGGCGGATCACCTCCATCCGGTCGAGCAGCGCCGGCGGGATGTTCATCGAGTTCGAGGTGGCGACGAACATCACGTCCGAGAGGTCGAAGTCGACCTCGACGTAGTGGTCGCTGAAGGTGTGGTTCTGCTCGGGGTCGAGCACCTCCAGCAACGCGCTGGACGGATCGCCACGGAAGTCCATGCCGAGCTTGTCGATCTCGTCGAGCAGGAACAGCGGGTTGCGCGTGCCGACCTTGGTGAGCGACTGCAGCACCTTGCCGGGCATCGAGCCGATGTAGGTGCGGCGGTGCCCGCGGATCTCGGCTTCGTCGCGCATGCCGCCCAGGGCCATGCGCACGTACTTGCGGCCGGTGGCCCGCGCCACGCTCTGGCCCAGAGAGGTCTTGCCCACGCCAGGGGGCCCCACCAGGCACAGGATCGGCGCCTTCACCTTGTCGACGCGCTGCTGCACCGCGAGGTACTCGAGGATGCGGTCCTTGACCTTCTCCAGGCCGTAGTGATCCTCGTTGAGCACCTGCTCGGCGAAGGCCAGGTCGTGCTTGATCTTGGTCTTCTTCTGCCAGGGCAGGTTGACCAGCGTGTCGATGAAGTTGCGCACCACCGTGGCCTCGGCGCTCATCGGCGACATCAGCTTGAGCTTCTTCAACTCGCCCTCGGCCTTCTTGCGCGCCTCCTTGCTCATGCGCGCGGCCTTGATCTTCTTCTCGAGCTCCTCGAGATCGGCACCCTCCTCGCCGTCACCGAGTTCCTTCTGGATGGCCTTGACCTGCTCGTTGAGGTAGTACTCGCGCTGGCTCTTCTCCATCTGCCGCTTCACGCGGCCGCGGATGCGCTTCTCGACCTGCAGGATGTCGACCTCGTGCTCGAGCTGCTCCAGCAGCTTCTCCAGCCGCTTGGCGACGCTGAACAGGTCGAGCACGGCCTGCTTGGCCTCGAGCTTGAGCGGCAGATGGGCGGCGATGGTGTCGGCCAGGCGGCCGGCGTCGTCGATGCCGCCGATGCTGGTGAGGATCTCCGGCGGGATCTTCTTGTTGAGCTTGACGTACTGGTCGAACTGCTGGGTCACGGCGCGGCGAAGCGCCTCGATCTCGGGGGTGGCGGCGTCTTCGTTCTGAACCGGGACGACCTCGCCCGTGAAGTGCTCGCCCGTGTCGGTGATGGACTGCGTCTGCGCGCGCTGCACGCCCTCGACGAGCACCTTCACGGTGCCGTCAGGCAGCTTGAGCATCTGCAGGATGCTGCTGATGCAGCCGACCTCGAACAGGTCCTCGGGGCGCGGCTCGTCCTTGCCGGCCGCCTTCTGGGCCACCAGCATGATCTGGCGTCCCTGCTCCATGGCGGCCTCGAGCGCCTTGATGCTCTTGGGCCGGCCCACGAACAGCGGGATGACCATGTGGGGGAAGACGACCACATCGCGCAGCGGCAGCAGCGGCAGCGTCATCGGATCGGGCGGCAGGATGGGATGTCCGGACATGGGGGATGACCTTTCGTGTCAGGCCCAGTTGGGGCCCGCGAGCGGCGTTGCAAGGGCCGCGGCCGCCGGAAGGCCACGGCGCCGGCGACGCTCAGGCGCTCGCCTTCTTCTCGCGGTAGACGAGCAACGGCTTGGCGCCCTCTTCGACGATGTGCTCGTCGATCACCACCTTGGCCACGCCGTCCAGCGTGGGCAGCTCGAACATGGTGTCGATGAGCGAATGCTCCAGGATGGAGCGCAGGCCGCGCGCGCCGGTCTTGCGGGCCAGCGCCTTCTTGGCGATGGCCGTCAGCGCCGAAGGGCGCACCTCGAGCTCGACGCCGTCCATGGCGAACAGCTTCTGGTACTGCTTGACCAGTGCGTTCTTGGGCTCGGTGAGGATCTGCACCATGGCCTCGATCGTGAGCTCGCCGAGCGTCGCCACCACCGGCAGCCGGCCCACCAGTTCGGGGATGAGGCCGAACTTGATGAGGTCCTCGGGCTCGACGTCGCGGAACAGGTCGGCGGCACGTTTCTCGGTCTTGCTGTGCACGCTGGCACCGAAGCCGATGCCCGACTTCTCGGTGCGGTTCTGGATCACCTTCTCGAGGCCGTCGAAGGCGCCACCGCAGATGAACAGGATGTTCGTGGTGTCGATCTGCAGGAAGTCCTGGTTCGGGTGCTTGCGCCCGCCCTGCGGAGGCACGCTGGCCATGGTTCCCTCGACCAGCTTGAGCAGCGCCTGCTGCACGCCCTCGCCCGAGACGTCGCGCGTGATGCTGGGGTTGTCGGCCTTGCGCGAGATCTTGTCGATCTCGTCGATGTAGACGATGCCGCGCTGCGCTCGCTCGACGTCGTAGTTGCAGTTCTGAAGCAGCTTCTGGATGATGTTCTCGACGTCCTCGCCCACGTTGCCGGCCTCGGTGAGCGTGGTGGCGTCAGCGATGACGAAGGGCACGTTCAGCAGGCGGGCCAGCGTCTGCGCCAGCAGCGTCTTGCCGCTGCCGGTGGGGCCGATGAGCAGGATGTTGCTCTTGGTCAGCTCGATGTCGTCCTTGCCGCCAGCGCTGCCCATGTGGCGCAGACGCTTGTAGTGGTTGTAGACGGCCACCGACAGCGTGCGCTTGGCGACGTCCTGCCCGATCACGTACTGGTCGAGGCTGGACTTGATCTCGCCGGGCACGGGCAGCTCGCCCTTGGCCGGTTTGGGCGAGGCACCCTCGGCCGGCACCTCGTCGCGGATGATGTCGTTGCACAGCTCGATGCACTCGTCGCAGATGAAGACCGAGGGCCCGGCGATGAGCTTCTTGACCTCGTGCTGGCTCTTGCCGCAGAAGCTGCAGTAGAGAACCTTCTCGCCGGAGGAGCCCTTCTTGTCGGCCATGGCTGCGTGTGTCGGTGCGGGATGGAATGCACGGTCTGCGGTACTCATCCCATCATAGACGAACGGGACGGCCGGCGATGGCAACGAAAAGAGCCCCGATCGGGGGCTCTGCAGGCGGGCGGCAGTCGCTCCGGCGTCAGGCCGGCCTCGGGCGGCCGGCTCAGGCGCGCTTCTCGAGCACCTGGTCGATCAGGCCGTAGTCCAGCGCCTCGGCCGGGTTCATCCAGCGGTCGCGCTCCATGTCGGCGGCGATGCGCTCCACCGGCTGGCCGGTGCGGTCGGCGTAGATGCGATTGAGCTGCTCGCGCGTCTTGATGATCTCGCGCGCCGCGATCTCGATGTCGGTGGCCTGGCCCTGGGCGCCGCCCGAAGGCTGGTGGATCATCACCCGGCTGTTGGGCAGCGCGAAGCGCTTGCCCTTGGTGCCGGCCATCAGAAGGAAGCTGCCCATGCTGGCGGCCATGCCCATGCACAGGGTGCTGACGTCGGGCTTGATGAAGTTCATGGTGTCGTAGATCGACAGCCCGGCGCTGACGCTGCCCCCCGGCGAGTTGATGTACAGGAAGATGTCCTTGTCCGGGTTCTCGCTCTCCAGGAACAGCATCTGCGCCACCACCAGGTTGGCGGTGGCGTCGTTCACCGGGCCCACCAGGAACACGATGCGTTCGCGCAGCAACCGGCTGTAGATGTCGTAGGCGCGCTCGCCGCGGCCGGACTGCTCGATGACGATGGGCACCATGCCCAGCGCGGTGGTTTCCTGCATGCTCATCGGGGGTGGCTCCAGCGGCGCGGTCAGGACGCCGTCATCAGTTCGTCGAACGGTAGCACCTTGTCGATCACCTTCGCCCGGCCGAGCACGAACTCGGAGACGTTGTTCTCGATCACCACGGCTTCCACCTCGGCCATGCGCTGGCGGTCGCCCAGGTACCAGCGCATCACCTCGGCCGGCTTCTCGTAGCTCTGACTCAGCTCCTCGATGTGCTTCTGGAGCTGCTCGGGCTTGGCCTGCAGGCCGTTGGCCCGCACCAGCTCGGCCACCACCAGGCCCAGGCGCACGCGGCGCTCGGCCTGCTCCCTGAAGTTCTCGGCGGGCATCGGCAGCTTGTCGGCGTCCTTGAAGCCGCGCTCCTTGAGGTTGGCGCGCATCTGGTCCGCCAGCCGGTCGCTCTCGGCGGCCACCAGCGCGTTGGGGATGTCCAGCGTGGCCGTCCGGGCCAGCAGGTCCATCACGGCGCTCTTGTTGCGGGCCTGCACGCGGAACTTCACCTCGCGTTCGAGGTTCTTCTTCACGTCGGCGCGGAGCGCCTCGACCGAACCCTCCTTGATGCCCAGCGCCTTGGCGAAGGCGTCGTCGACCGCAGGCAGGTGGGCGGCCTCGATCTTCTTGACGGTCACGAGGAAGTCGGCCTCCTTGCCGGCCACCTCCTGGCCCTGGTAGTCGGCCGGGAACTGAAGCGGGAAGGTCTTGCTCTCGCCGGCCTTCATGCCGCGAACCGCCTCGTCGAACTGCGCCAGCATCTGGCCTTCGCCGACGATGAACTGGAAGTCGCTGGCCTGACCGCCGGAGAAGGGCTCGCCGTCGATCTTGCCCTCGAAGTCGATCGTGACACGGTCGCCTTCGGCGGCGCCCTCTGCGGCAGCGCGCAGGCCGAAGGTCCGGCGCTGCTTGCGCAGGATCTCGATGGTGCGGTCGATCGCGGCCTCGGTCACCTCGGTGGACACACGCTCCAGCTCGGCAGCGGCCAGCTCGCCGATCCGAACCTCGGGGTAGACCTCGAAGGTGGCGTCGAAGGCCAGCGTGCCCTCGGGCGCCTTGTCGTTCTGGGTGATCCGCGGCGCGCCGGCCACGCGCAGCTGCGCCTCGCGGGTGGCCTGGTCGAACAGCTGGCCGACCTTGTCGTTGACCACCTCGTACTGCACGCTGTAGCCGTAGCGCTGGGCGACCACGCTCATCGGCACCTTGCCGGGGCGGAAGCCGTCGGCCTTGACGGTGCGGGCCAGCTTCTTCAGGCGCGACTCGACCTCGCCGTTGATGGTGGTGGCGGGCAGCGTCAGCGTGATGCGGCGCTCGAGCTTCTCTAGGGTTTCGACTTGCACGGCCATGGCGGGTCTCGAAGAGGCGTGGGGTGGGACAACGGGCGGCAGAACTTCGGCGGCGTGGTGCGCGGGGTCGGACTCGAACCGACACGCCCGTGAAGGCGTCAGGACCTAAACCTGGTGCGTCTACCGATTTCGCCACCCGCGCAGGTGCTCGGCCGGGATCCGGGCGGAAGACTCCCCGATCCAGGCGAATCCGATGATTTTAGCCCGCTCGCGCTGCCGCTTCCTCAGGCCCGCCAGACCCGGGCCCGCGCCGGATGCGGAACCAGGCCGCGTACATCGCCGGCAGCGCCAGCAGCGTCAGGGCCGTGGCGACGATGAGGCCGCCCATGATGGCCACCGCCATCGGGCCCCAGAACACGCTGCGGCTGAGCGGGATCATCGCCAGCACCGCCGCGGCCGCCGTCAGCACGATGGGCCGGAAGCGCCGCACAGCCGCCTCCACGATGGCGTCCCAGGCGGCCACGCCCGCCCGGCGGTCCTGCTCGATCTGGTCGATCAGGATCACCGAGTTGCGCATGATCATCCCCATCAGCGCGATCACGCCCAGCAGGGCGACGAAGCCGAACGGGCGGTTCAGCAGCAGCAGCGCGGCGGCCACGCCGGCAATGCCCATCGGGCCGGTCAGGAACACCAGCATCGCGCGGCTGAAGCTCTGCAGCTGCAGCATCAGCAGCGTGAAGATGATGAACAGCATGATGGGCACGCCGGCGGCGATCGAGCCCTGGCCCTTGCTGCTCTCCTCCACCGCGCCGGCGATCTGGATCTTGTAGCCCGGCGGCATGCGCTCGGCCAGCTTCTGCAGCTCGGGCCAGACCTGGAACGTGACGGTGGGGCCCTGCACGCCCTCCACCACGTCGCCCTGCACCGTGACGGCGTAGTCGCGGCCCTCGCGCCACAGCACGCCGGGCTCCCAGGCGAAGTTGACCTTCGCCACCTGGGTCAGGGGCACGCTGCGCCCGCTGGCGGTGGGCAGGTAGGCGTTGCCGAGATCGGTGATGGCCTTGCGCTCCTCCAGCGGCTGGCGCAGCACGATGTCGATCAGGCGGTCGCCCTCCCGGTACTGGCCGATGGTCGTGCCCGACAGGATGGTGCGCGAGGCCAAGGCGATGGCCTGGCTGGAGACGCCCAATGCGCGCGCCTTGTCCTGGTCGACCTCCAGCCGCAGCACCTTGACCTGCTCGTTCCAGTTGTCGTTGACGCCGCGCATGCTGGGGTTGGCGCGCAGGATCTCCTTGGCCTGGTCGGCCCAGGCCCGAACCTTGTCCGCCTCGGGGCCGACGACGCGGAACTGCACCGGGTAGGGCACGGGCGGCCCGTTGGGCAGCAGCTTCACGCGTCCGCGCACCTCGGGGAACTCGGCCGCCAGCAGCGCCGGCAGCCGCACGCGGAGTTCCTCGCGCTCGGCCAGGCCCTTGGGCAGCACGATGGCCTGGCTGACGTTGGCCTGCGGAAACACCTGGTCAAGCGGGAGGTAGAAGCGCGGCACGCCCGACCCCACCCAGGTGGTGACGCTGGCCACGCCGGGCTCCTTCATCATGCGCGCCTCGAAGCGGCGGGCGATCTCGTCGGTCTGCTGGATGGTGCTGCCCTCGGGCAGCCAGAGGTCCACCAGCACCTCGGGCCGGCTGCTGTCGGGGAAAAACTGCTGCTGCACCTTGCCCATGCCCGCGATGCCCAGGCCGAAGATGCCCAGGGTCATCCCGATGGTGATCCAACGGTGCTGCACGCACCAGTCCACCACGCGCCGGAAGCGGCTGTAGAAGGGCGTGTCGTACAGCTCGTGCGCCTCGCCGGCCGCCCTGGGCCGGTTGCGCAGCATGCGCCAGCCCAGGTAGGGCACGAAGTACACCGAGACCAACCACGAGATCACCAGCGCCGCCGAGGTGACGGCGAAGATCGCGAAGGTGTACTCGCCGGTCACGCTCTTGGCCAGGCCGATGGGCAGGAAGCCGGCCGCGGTGATGAGCGTGCCGGTCAGCATGGGCATGGCCACCAGCTCGTAGGTGAAAGTGGCGGCGCGGCCGCGGTCATAGCCCTCCTCGAGCTTTCGCACCATCATCTCCACGGCAATGATGGCGTCGTCCACCAGCAGGCCCAGCGCGATGATCAGGCTGCCCAGGCTGATCTTGTGCAGCCCGACGCCCCAGTAGAACATCGTCACGAAGGTGATGGCCAGCACGAGGGGAATCGTGATCGCCACCACGAGGCCGGGCCAGATGTCGATGCGCAGCGGCCGGGTGTGCAGGCCCAGGCTGATGAAGCTCACGGCCAGCACGATGACGATGGCCTCGATCAGCACCTTGACGAATTCGTTGACCGACCGGCTCACGGCCGCAGGCTGGTCCTGCACCCGCTCGATGCTCACCCCCACGGGCAGGTCGGCCTGGATGCCTTCCATAGCCCGGCCCAGCGCCTTGCCCAGCGCGATGATGTCGCCGCCCTTGGCCATGCTCACGCCCAGGGCGACCACCTCGTGGCCCTGGTGGCGCACCTTCACCGACGGCGGGTCGACGTAGTCGCGTCGCACCTCGGCGATATCCGACAGCTTGATGGTGCTGCCCGCGCCCGTGACAGGGTTGACGGCCCGGATCGGGAAGCGCCGCAGCTCGTCCACCGAGTTGAACTGCCCGTCCACCCGGACCTGCTGGTTCTCGCTGCCGGCGTTGAGCACGCCGGCACCCTCGACCGCGTTCTGCGCGCCGAGCTGCGCGATCACCTGGTTCATGTCCAGGCCCAGCTGCGCCAGCCGCTTCTGCGAGATCTCGACGAACAGCTTCTCGGCCTGCGCGCCAAAGATCTCGACCTTGGCCACGTCGGGCACGCGCAGCAGCTGCTGGCGGACGCGCTCGGCGAAGCGCCGCGTCTCCTCGCGGCTGAAGCCGTCGGAGCGCAGCGCGAAGATGCTGCCGTAGACATCGCCGAAGTCGTCGTTGAACACCGGGCCGATCACGCCGGCCGGCAGCGTATGGCGGATGTCGCCCACGCGCTTGCGCGCCTGGTACCAGCTGTTGGGCACCTCCTTCGGCGGCGAGCTGTCCTTCAGCTGCAGGATCGTCAGGCTCTCGCCGGGCTTGGCATAGCTGCGGATGACGTCGGCGTGGGGAACCTCCTGCAGCGCCTTCTCGATCTTGTCGGTGACCTGCTCGGCCATCTGCTGCGCACTGGCGCCGGGCCAGAACGCCTGCACGACCATGGCGCGGAAGGTGAACGGCGGGTCCTCGTCCTGGCCGAGCTGGAAGTAGGCCGCGAAGCCCAGCACCATCAGCACCACCATCAGGTAGCGCGTGAGGGCCGGGTGCTCGAGCGCCCAGCGCGAGATGTTGAAGCGCGAAGGCGTGGCGCCGACGGTGGCGGTATCGTGCATGGCGATGCTCGCGGTGGCTTCAGCGGCTGGCGGCAGGCTGGGCCGGCGACACCGGGGATTCTTCGAACAGCTTCACCTTCTGCCCGGGCGTCAGCGTGTGCACGCCGGCCGTCACCACGCGCTGGCCCGGCTGCAGGCCGCCGGCCACCATCACCGAGTTGCCGTCGGCGCCGGCCACAACGATGGGCTGCACCTGCACGGTCATGCTCGCCGGGTCCAGCACCCACACGGCCGTCTGGCCCTGCTGGCGCATCACCGCGGTCAGCGGCAGACGCGCGGCGGCGTCGCGGCGGGGCAGCTCGAGCAGCACGGTCATGGTCTGGCCCAGCTGCACCGGGGCGGGGCCGATGTCGGCGCGCACGAGGAAGGTCCGCGTCACGGGGTCGGCCGCCGCGGCCACCTCGCGCACGGTGGCCGGCAACGCCGCCGACTGGGCCCAGGGCCGCACGCGCAGCGCGCCGCTGCGCCCGAGCAAGGCGCGCATGCCGGCCACGGTGTCTTCCGGCACCGAGAAGGCGACGTCGCGGGGGCCGTCGTGGGCCACGCGCAGCACCGGCGTGCCGGCGGCAAGCACGGCGCCCACCTCGGCCTCGGTGGCGATGACGACGCCGGCAGCCGGCGCCGTCAGCACGGCGTAGCTGGTCAGGTTGCCCTGGGCCTCGGCCTGCGCGCGCGCCTGGTCGAGCTGCGCGCGCTGGGCCTTGAGGCCGCTCTCCCGGCGCTCCAGCTCCATCGCGCTGATGAAGCCCTGGGCGCGCAGTTCCTCGTAGCGCCTGAAGTCGGCTGCAGCGAAGTCGACGCTGGCCTGCGCCGCGCGCAGTGCAGCCTGCGCCGCGTCCTGCTGCAGCTTGAGGTCGGCGGGGTCGAGCTGCGCCAGCGGCTGGCCCGCGCGCACGCGCTGGCCGACCTCGGCGGGCCGCGCCACCAGCTTGCCGGCCACGCGGAAGCCCAGGCGCGACTCCGTGCGGGCCCGCACCTCGCCTGCGTACTCCTGCACGCCGCCGGCGGCGTCGGGGGCCACGGTCATCACGCGGACGGCACGCACCGGCTCGGGCGGCGCAGGCTTGGGCGAGCAGGCGGCCAGCCAGACGGCGGTGGGCAGCAGGACGAGGGGCAGCAAGGCGGGGCGGCTGGGCATGGCGGGCAACCTGGGCGCGGCGTTGGACGGGCCGGCGTGAACGGGTTCGGGAGACGGCAGCAGGGGGTTGCTGACTCGGGTGGGCGCGGAACTCAGGCCAGGGCCCGGACCCGCAGCAGGATCAATTAATGACTGACTGGTCAGTAATGTAGAAGTCCGCCCCACCCCCTGTCAATCACCCGTCGCCCAGGCTGCGGCGCAGCCCACAATGCGCCGCCGTGAGCGTCGACCACTACGAGAACTTTCCCGTCGCCTCGGTGCTGTGCCCGCCGGCCCTGCGGCCGCCGATCACGGCGATCTACCACTTCGCGCGCACCGCCGACGACATTGCCGACGAGGGCGACGCCTCCACCGACAACCGCCTGACCGACCTCGCCCACTACCGGCGCGACCTCATGGCCGTCGCCACGGGCCAGGCGCCCTCGGCGCGCTGGGCGCACGTGTTCCTGCCGCTGGCCGGGCAGATCCAGCGCCACGCGCTGCCGGTGCCGCTGCTTTCCGACCTGCTGGACGCCTTCGCGCAGGACACGCGCAATCCGCTCTACCCCGACCGCGCCGCCCTGCTCGACTACTGCCGCCGCTCGGCCGATCCCATCGGCCGTCTGCTGCTGCACCTGTACGGCATCACCGACGCCCGGGCCCTGCACCGCTCGGACGCCATCTGCAGCGCGCTGCAGCTCAGCAACTTCTGGCAGGACCTTCGCGTGGACGGCCCGCGCGGGCGCCACTACGTGCCCGAGTCCGACCGCGCCGCCCACGGCGTGCCGCTGGCCGACCTGGCCGCCTGTCGCGACAGCCCGGCAGCGCGCGGGCTGGTGCGCGAGCTCTGCGACTGGGCCCGCGAGCTGATGCAGGAGGGCGCCCCGCTGGCCCGCCAGGTGCCCGGCCGCGCCGGCTGGGAGCTTCGGCTCGTGGTGCAGGGCGGCCTGCGCGTTCTTGAGAAAATCGCCGCGATGGACCACGCAGCCCTGCTCCACCGGCCCACCGTGGGCGTCGCCGATGCGCCGCTGCTGCTCTGGCGCGCTCTGCTGACGAGGACGCCGCGATGAGCCCGGCCGCGCCCGGCGCCACGCCCGCGTCTCCCGCGTCTCCCGAGCAGTACGTGCAGGACAAGGCTGCCGGCAGCGGCTCGAGCTTCTCCTACGCCTTCCTGTTCCTGCCGCCACCGCGGCGCGCGGCGATCACGGCCTTCTACGCGTTCTGCCGCGAGGTCGACGTCGTCGTCGACGTGACCCGCGACGCCGGCGTCGCCGCCAGCAAGCTGGCCTGGTGGCGCCGCGAGGTGGCCGAAGCCTACGCCGGCCGCCCCACCCACCCGGTGACGCGGGCGCTGATGCCGCTGGCGCCCCGCTTCGGCATCGAGGCCTCGCACCTCGACGCCGTGATCGAAGGCTGCGAGATCGACCTCCAGCAGACCCGCTTCCTCGACTACGCCGGCCTGCAACGCTACTGCCACCTGGTCGCCGGCGTGGTGGGCGAGGTGGCGGCCGGGATCTTCGGCCGCACCGAGGCCGACACGCTGCGCTACGCCCACCGGCTGGGCCTGGCCATGCAGCTGACGAACATCATCCGCGACGTCGGCGACGATGCGCGCCGCGGCCGCATCTACCTGCCCATCGACGAGTTGCAGCACTTCGACGTGAAGGCGCACGAGTTGCTGGAGCGCGAGGCACCCTGGGGCTACAGCGAGCGCTTCATGGCGCTGATGCGCTTCCAGGCGGCGCGCGCGCACGCCACCTTCGACGAGGCTCTGGCCCTGCTGCCCGAGGCCGACCGCGTGACGCAGAAGCCGGGGCTCATGATGGCCAACATCTACCGCCGGCTGCTGCGCGAGATCGAGGCGCAGGGCTTCCAGGTGCTGCATCAGCGCACTTCGCTGACGCCGCTGAAGAAGCTCTGGATCGCGGCGTGCACGCACGTGCGCGGCCGCTGAGCCCCTGCGCAGAATGAGCGGGCGGCGCCTGGCGGTGGTGGGCGCAGGCTGGGCCGGGCTGGCCGCGGCGGTGCGCGCGGTGCAGGCGGGCTGGCAGGTGACGCTGTTCGAGATGGCACCGGCCGCGGGCGGCCGCGCGCGCTCGCTCGCTCCCGACGCCGACGGCAGCCGCCTGGACAACGGCCAGCACATCCTCATCGGTGCCTACCGTCGCACGCTCGATCTCATGGCCACGGTGGGCGCCGACCCGGGCCGGCTGCTGCACCGCCAGCCGCTCGAGCTTCGCTACCCGGACGGCGCCGGCCTGCGCCTGCCGCCCGGCCCGGCTTGGCTGGTCTTCGGCGTGGGTGTGGCGGGCGCACGGGGCTGGAGCATCCGCGACAAGCTCTCCCTGATGGCGGCGGCCGGCCGCTGGATGCTGGCCGGCTTCCGGTGTGCACCCGGCCTGTCGGTCGACGCGCTGTGCCGTGGCCTGCCGCTGGCCGTGCGGCAGCGCCTGATCGACCCGCTGTGCGTGGCCGCGCTAAACACCCCGGCGCACGAGGCCAGCGCGGCGGTGTTCCTGCGCGTGCTGCGCGACTCGCTGTTCTCGGGGCCGGGCTCGTCGGACCTGCTGCTGCCCCGCGCGCCGCTGGCCGCGCTGCTGCCCGAGCCGGCCGTGGCCTGGCTGCACGGGCGGGGCGCCGTCGTGCTCACCGGCCGGCGCGTGGCGCGGCTGGACGCCACCGCCACGGGATGGGAGCTCGACGGCGAAGCCTTCGACGCCGTGGTGCTGGCCGCCACCGCAGCCGAGTCGGCACGGCTGGCTGCGCCTCACGCAGCCCGCTGGGCGGCGCGGGCGGCAGGCTTCGGCTACGAGCCCATCGTGACGGTCATCGTCGAGGCGCCGGGCCTGCGCCTGCCAGCCCCGATGATGGCGCTGCAGGACGGGGCGCAGGCGCCGGCACAGTTCGTGTTCGACCACGCAGCGCTCGGCGGGCCGGCCGGGCAGTTGGCCTTCGTGATCAGCGGCGCCGCGCCCTGGGTGGCGCAGGGCCTGGAGGCCACGGCCGCCGCCACGCTGCAGCAGGCGGCCGGGGCCTTCGGCGGCTCCGGCTGGCCGGCCGCCGCGCGGGTGCGGCGCACGCTGGCCGAGAAGCGCGCCACCTTCCGCTGCGTGCCCGGGCTGGACCGGCCGCCGGCCGCGATCGCCCCCGGCCTGGTGGCGGCGGGCGACTGCCTGGACGGCCCCTCTCCCGCGCCGCGCGAGGGGGCGGTGCGCCGCGGCGGGGGCGCGGGCAGGGGGCGGGGGGGCGGGGGGGGGGCGCGTGGGGC
>JBKDQY010000186.1:0-3971 GCA_046341655.1 Betaproteobacteria bacterium
CAGTGCGCCTGTGCTGGCGTTATTCGCCGTGGGCAATGACGCCATGGAGAGTGCGGCCCTGCCGTACGACCGTCCGTTGGCCCAGGGACGGCTGGCGCTGCAGCTGATGGGCACCGGCTGTATGGCGGCGCTGCAGGTGCCGGGGGTCGTGTGGGCCGCATCGAAGCATGGCGCCGAAGGCGCCGCCGCGGTCTGGCTCGCGGTCAACCTGCTGTACCTGTTGATGTGGTCCGCGGTGGCGCACAAGCGCTTCGCGACGGGACTTCACCTTCGTTGGCTCGGTCGCGATATCCTGCCGCCCACGCTGGCCGCGGCTTTGAGCGCTGCCATCGTCGCCTGCCTCGGAATGCTGGCTCGCTCGCCTGATAGCAGGCTGGCCAGCGGCGGCCTCCTCGTAGCCGCGGGCTGCGTGATACTGCTGTCCTCCGTCTGGGCTGCGCCGCAGGTCAGGGCCGACCTGCGGCATGGCTGGCAGCGGGCACGGGCCTGATGCCCTGTGCGATGCGGCTGTTGATCAGAGTTTCTGCCGGATGAGCCTGCCCGATCTCTCACTTGCCGCCAGGCGTGCTGTGCGCCGGCTCTGGGCCCGCTGGCCGGTAAGGGCGGTGCGCCTTTGCTGCCTGTGCGGGCGCTCGGTGCGCGCGTTCCTGCCATACCGCGACGGCCTTGCCAGCTTGCCGGCAGTGGCGACCGAAGCCGATATCGTCGGCAGCGATGTCGAGAATTTCGAGTGCCCGGCCTGTGGCTGCCATGATCGCGAGCGGCACCTGTTGCTGTATCTCCAGGCTGCCGATCTGCTGGCCCAACTCAAGGGTGCACGCATCTTGCATTTCGCGCCTGAGTCGCGGCTGCAGAGGGTCATCATGGCGGCTGGCCCGGCAATCTATGAGCGTGCCGATCTGTTCCCCCGGCATGCCGGCGTGCACAAGCTCGACCTGATGGCGATCGGGCGCCCAAACGAGAGCTTTGACTTTGTCATCGCCAACCACGTCCTGGAGCACGTGGGCGACGACGCCACGGCTCTGCGCGAGATCTTGCGGGTACTGCGGCCCGGCGGGCGAGCGATCCTGCAGACGCCCTTCGCAGCGGCGAGAGCGACGACGTTTGAGGATGCCGCCATCCAAGGCGAACTAGAACGCCTGCATGCATATGGCCAGGAGGATCACTGCCGCCTCTACGGCACGGACTTCGTCGATCGTGTGCGGTCTTTCGGTTTCGTGTCACAGGTCACTGACCACGCCACGCTGCTTCCCGATCTGGATTCGGCTCGACTGGGCATAAACACCCGTGAGCCCTTCCTGTTGTTCGCAAAGCCGGAGCTCGTTGCGTGAGTGATGCTGCCCCGTTGCTGAGCGTGCTGTGCCTGACCTACAACCACGAGGCATTCATCGCCGAGACCATGGAGGCGTTCTTGGCCCAGCGCACGGACTTCGAGATCGAAGTGGTGGTCGCTGACGACTGCAGCACCGATGCAACGCTGAGTGTCGTGGAGGGTTTTCGCGGTCGCTTCGGCGCGCGACTGCGCGTGCTGCGGACCGACGTGAATCTTGGCGTGGCACGTAACCTCCGTCGCGCCCTGTCAGAGTGCCGTGGGCGCTACGTGGCGTTCTGTGAAGGTGACGACCATTGGCGTGGCAGCGACAAGCTGCAGCGGCAGGTCGATTTCCTCGAGGCGCAGCCTGGCTATGTGCTGGCGTTCCACGATGCGGTGATCATAGGGTGCACACCGGCGGCGGGACGCCTGCAGTTGCCTGAGCGGCGGTTCCGCCGCGACGCCACCCGCGCCGAGCTGTCGGTCACGCGACCGATCTCGACCCTGACTGTTTGTTTCCGCAACGTCCTGGGGCCCCTGCCTAGCGAACTCGACCATGCACCGGCGCTAGACCTCTGCCTGTGGTCGTTACTGGGTCAGTATGGGGAGGGCCGCTTCATGCCCGACATCGAGCCGGCCTGCTATCGCGTGCACGAGGGCGGCGTTTTCTCCAGCCAAGGCGAAAGGAACCGCTACATCATGACGGCCCAGTCTCTACTGGCGCTGTCGCGGGTTTATGCGCGCTGCGGCCAGTTCGCCCTTAGTGAACGACTGTTGCTGCAGGGCGCGAATATGGCGAGCCGGCGGATGAGGGCCTTGACCACGTTGCGGTTGGCGACGGAATCGGTGGTCTGGCTGTTCCTTCGGTCAGTGCGTGCCGCATGGCTCGTGGTCACCGGGGTCCAGGCCCGGTGATGTCGGCGCCCGACAACCGAAGTTCCCCGACCGCCAGGATGAGCGCATCGGCAGATAGCGCCGCGCATGGATCGGCCTGGTGCCTCGCCTTCGCCGCCACCACCCTCCCCACCCTCCTCGCCCTCAACCTCCCCCCCTCCCCCACCTTCCTCAACCAGGCCCTGGCCTTCGGCCTGTGGGCGGCCTTCGCGATGGTCACCGCCCCGGTGGCGGTGCGTCTGCGCCTCGGCGCCCCCGAGGCGGCGCTGGGGCTGCTGGCGGTGGCCGTGGCGCTGTCCTGGGGCCCGGGCACCTTGCCCTCGACGCTGGCACTGTCGGCCCTGGCCTCGCTGGCCGCCGCGCTGCTCATGCTGCAGGCCGGCCGCTCGGCGTCGGGCGCGGGCGGCCGTGGCGATGTCTTCGCCCTCTTCTGCTGGGGCCTGCTGCTGGCCGGGGTGGCCAACGTCGCCATCGCGCTGGTGCAGGTCTTCATGCCCGCCTGGGCCGATGGGCAGTGGGTTGCCGCGTCGGGCCTGGTCGGCCGCGCCGTGGGCAACCTGCGCCAGCCCAACCACCTGAGCAGCGTGCTGCTGTGGGGCTGCATCGCCGCCGTGGTGCTGGTGCAGCTGCGGCGGCTGCCCTGGCAGGCCGGCGCCGCGCTGCTGGCGGCGATGGTGTTCGCGGTCGTGCTCACCGCCTCGCGCACCGGGCTTGTCAGCGTTCTGCTGCTGGCCCTGTGGGGCCTGGCCGACCGCCGCATGGCGCGCCCGGCGCGGCTGATGCTGCTGGCCGCGCCGCTGGTCTACGCGCTGGGCTGGTGGCTGATGACGCAGTGGGCCGCCACCACGCAGCAGGCCTTCGGCGGCGCCGCCCGCCTGGCCGAGACCGACATCTCCAGCTCGCGCTTCGCCATCTGGGCCGACACGCTGGCGCTGATCCGCGAGCAGCCCTGGCTGGGCGTGGGCTGGGGGCGGTTCAACCTGGCCTGGGCGCTGACGCCCTCGCCCACGCGCCCAACGGCCTTCTTCGACCACGCCCACAACCTGCCGCTGCACCTGGCCGCCGAGATCGGGCTGCCGCTGGCCACGCTGGTGGTGGCGCTGCTGCTGGGCGCCTTCGGCCACGCCGCGTGGCGCGCCTGGCGCCAGGATGGCGACGACGCCATCGCCCGCCGCGGTGCCGTGATGGTGGTGCTGATGATCGGCCTGCACAGCCTGCTGGAGTACCCGCTGTGGTACAGCTACTTCCTGCTGCCGGCGGCCTGGGCGCTGGGCGTGGCGCTGCGCCGGCCCGGAGACACCGCCGCCACGCCGCCGGCCATCGCGGCCCAGCGCCGGCCCGCGGCCTGGGTGCTGGCCGCCGGGGCCTGGGCCCTCATGGTCGGCACCGCGCTGTCCACCTGGGACTACCGCCTCGTCGCCGACATCTTCCGCGCCACGCCGGGCGCGCCGCCGTTGCCGCAGCGCATCGAGGCCGGCCAGCACAGCCTGTTCTTCGGCCACCACGCCGACTACGCCGTCGTCACCTCGAACCTGCCCATCGCCAACCGCGACGCAGCCCTGGCGCGGGCCAGCCACTATCTGCTCGACACGCGCTTCATGATGGCCTGGGCGCGCGACCTGCACGCCTCGGGCGACGAGGCCGCGGCTCGCCACCTGGTGGCGCGGCTGCGCGAGTTCCGCAAGCCCGACGCCGCGGGCTTCTTCGCGCCCTGCGCTGCGCCAGCCTCGGCGGCCGCGGCCTTCCAGTGCCAGCCGCCGCCCGA
>JBKDQY010000187.1:0-6871 GCA_046341655.1 Betaproteobacteria bacterium
CTCCACCCCAACCGCCAACCTCACTGCCCTGGAGACACCCGTGAACCCTTACCTCCCCACCACCCTGAAGACGGCAACCCGTCTCGCCACCGTCGCCCCGGTGGCCCTGCTGCTGGCACTCAGCGCCACCTCGGCCTTCGCCGGCACCACCGGCACCGAGTTCCAGACCATGTACACGACCATGCTGAACTGGGCCACCGGCTACCTCGGCAAGGCCATCGCAGTCGCAGCCTTCATCCTGGGCGCGGGCATCGGCGTGGCGCGCTCCTCGCCGATCCCGGCGCTCGCGGGCGTGGTCTTCGCGCTCTTCATGGTCTACGTGCCAACCATCATCGACTCGATCATGACCGCCACGATTTGACGGTCGGGTAGTCATGAGCGACGTCGCGCTGGAGATCCCGCGCCGGCTGAACGATCCCCCACGCATGTTCTGGTGGGAGATCGACATCTCGCTGCTGTTCCTGGCAGCGGTGCTGGCCGGCATGATCGCGGGCTTCTTCGTCACCGGCTGCGCTGCCGGGGTGCTGTTTGCCTGGGCCTACGGCACGGCCAGTCGGGCGAGCACCCCGCATTTCCACCTCTGCGAGCTCGTCGTAAAAGGCGCGCCCCTCTACTCCCACTCAATCATCAACGGCTTCTGTAAGTCGTTGACAGGCTTGAAGAACAGCTCGAATTACGGTGGATTTACCGTCAGAAACACCGCCACTTCGAGTGGGATCCCCGAGCGCAGCTTCCACCATCGATCAACATCCATCGAGAACAGTCGGCGCCGCCATGATGGCCTGCTTTCGAGATCTATCGATTTCTATCGACTCTGACGACGATTTCGAAAGCCATCGACGCGGGTCACCTCGGGTCGCAGGAACGGGCAAGCCGTCCACACACCAAATGTCCTAAGCCGTTGTCCCGACTGACTTCTTCGCCCATCTTTTTTTCCTTCACGATGCCGTGCGAGCAGCACCGTTGAGTGCTTGCACAGAAACGTGTCGACCTGCACCGATCGGGGCGAACCATCAAGCCGAACCGCATCGCCCTTCGCAGCCAAGAGAGGCACGCGGCCGCCCTGGCCTGACGCCCCGCACTGACGCTTCAGCGAAGCAGGCGGGCACCCGGTCTCAAGCGGCTGCCAGGATCCGAAACTCGCTCGCCATCACGACGGGCCTGACGTGATTCCTCTCGCGCCGCAGGTCTACCAGCCCGTAGCGCGACATCGTCTTCAAGGTGCGCGACAGATTGCCCGGTTTCCGACCCGTCGCCTTGGCCAGGACCGCGATGGAATCGGGGTTGCTCTCCCGTATCACCTTGAGCAGCGCGCGGTTCTGATCGCTCAGTACTTCGGCCACCGACTTCATGGACGTGAACCAGATCTTGGGCTCTCCCGGCTTGGGCTTGTACTCGCCTTTGGCGATGGCGATCGCCCGCGCCCGAATCTGCTGCTGGGGCATCACGCCGATGACGATGGTCTTCATTGCCGTCCTTCCTTGATCACGCGATCCACCTCACAGAAAAAGTCCTCCAACAGCCGAGCCGCCGATTCGAACGCGTACGGCACGCCTTGGTCGCTCGAGGTCCGGTGACGGTGGTCATAGGGCAGGCGCTGCCCAGCGAACTTGAACTTCTTCGGCGGCTTCACCGCATGTGCGTTGTCGTAACCCAGAACTCGGGTGCCATACCTGTCGTGCAGCGTCAGGCTGTACCTGATGCCATGTGGCGCATGCCGCGACATCGGGATCTGCCGCACTTCGATCTTGATCCAGTAGCCGCCCTCTTGCTCCAGGATGCTGCCATCCAGATCAAGTAGCGTGTCGAGACCGACGTCTGGGCTGTTCATCCGTTCCAGACTATATCATCTGCTGATAACTAAGCGCGCCATTCCTTCCGCGTCCGAAGCTGAGTGTCGGCAGTGCGCCCTACAGCGGACGGCCGACATCCCCAGCTGAAGGGCCGTGACAGACCATCTTCGCCGGTCGGCTGATGCGGGTCGATGACCCAGATGCAGCGGTTGCGGTCCTTCGATTGCGAGCGTCGAGCTCACGGCGTTAGTCACGTCGCGATCACTGAAGCGCTCTACCCGGCGCCGCTTGGCTGACCCCTCCCGAACGTGCAACTGACACTGCCCGCTGCCCGCTGCCCGCTGCCCGCTGCCCGCTGCCCGCTGCCCGCTGCCCGCGGACGAGTTCACCCGAACGAGCGCTGACCAAGCACGCGAACCGGCGGAGCCGACCCATCTCGGTTGCTGGTGCAACCCAGCATCGCGGTGGCCATGCAGCCCATGCGGTCGATCGCTGCGGTGTAGTCAGCTCGCGGACCGCGTCACATCGCCGCGATCCCCGCGGTCACGACTCGTAGTCGACGCGCGGCCGCGTGGTCCCTGCGGCCGTCGCACAGACGCCTCGCCGCTTCCACGAGGCGGCCACGCCGCTGACGCAAAGGCGCTTCGTCCATGCCGTCGGCGGTGCGACCTACGGCGTCGAGATGTCGGTCGAGCGCCAGTCCAGCCCGGCGCTGCGACTGCGCACGCCAGTCCCCGGCCTGCTGCTGGCCGGGCAGGATGTCGCCGGCCCCGGCGTCCAGGCCGCCTTCATGGCGGGCCTGATCGCGGCGGCGACGATCCGGCACTCTGGCGGATGATGGGACGCTGACTGGGGGCATGCCCGGTGTCGACTCAGACGCCTGAGGCGACAGCCTCGATGCGCGTGCCTGTCGCGTAGCCCGCCGGCTTGTCGCCCACCGCATGGCTGCCGGCCAACATGGCCCGCATGCCCGGGGTGAAAAAGCTGGACGGGAAGGTCGCGGGTAGCGTACTGACCCGGTCGAGCCTCGCCTTCAGTTCGTCCGGCAGCGTGAAGTCGAGCGCGCGCAGGTTGTCCTCCAGTTGCGCCAGCCGGGTGGCGCCGACAATGACGGAGGCCACGCCAGGCCGGTTCGCCACCCAGTTCAGCGCCACCTGCGCCATGCTGCGGCCGACCTCCTCGGCGACGGCCTCCAGTTCGGCAACGATGGCGAAGTTGCGTTCGGTGAACTTCGCGAAGGCCGGGTTGCCGCTGTTGGCAACCGTCTGCAGCCGCCCTTCGCCCGTGGCCCCGTCCTTCGAGGGCCGGTACTTGCCGCTCAGCAGCCCCGACGCCAGCGGGCTCCAGACCATCGTGCCCATGCCGTGCGCCAGGCCGAGCGGGATGAACTCGTTCTCGATGGAGCGCTCGACCAGCGAGTACTCGAGCTGCAGCGCCGAGACCGGCTCGTAACCCCGGAGCTCGGCCAGCGCCTGTGCGCGGCTTGCGACCCAGGCCGGCACGTTGGACAGGCCGACGTGCCGCACCTTGCCCGAGCGCACGAGGTCGTCGAAGGTGCGCATCTCCTCGTCGACCGGGGTTACCGTGTCCCAGGCGTGCAGCAGGTACAGGTCGATGTAGTCGGTGCCCAACCGGCGCAGCGAGTCCTCGACGGCGCGCAGCATGTGCTTGCGGCCGTTGCCGCCTGCGTTCGGGTTGTCGGGCTGGCCATTGAAGCCGAACTTGGTCGCCAGCACGATGCGGTCGCGTAGCTGGCGCTCGTGGATGAACTCGCCGAGCCAGGTCTCGCTGACGCCGTTCGTGTAAAGGTCGGCCGTGTCGACGAAGTTGCCGCCGCCCTCCACGTATTGGTCGAAGATCTGCCGCGCCATTTCCTTGTCGCTGCCCCAGCCCCAATCGGTGCCGAAGGTCATCGTGCCCAGCGCGAGGCGGCTGACGCGCAGGCCGCTGCGGCCGAGGGTGAAGTACTCAGATCGGTTCATGGTCGGCCCCCGCTGACGAGGGATGGTGGTGTCAAGACCCAGCCAGTCTCGGGCCGTGGCGCAATGTGAAAAAGCCCGTTAATCTTGATCCGCCATCAACTTCAGCTTGATAACGATGCGGATCGATCAGCTCGACGGGCTCGTCGCCTTCCGGTGCGTGGCCGAGGCGAAGAGCTTCACCGCGGCGGCCGCCCGGCTGGAGGTCTCCCCGCAGGCCATCAGCCAGGCCGTGAAGTCGCTCGAGTCGCGGCTGGGCGTGCGGCTATTCCACCGCACCACCCGCAGCGTGTCGCTCAGCGAAGCCGGCGAGCGCTTGTGGGCGCGGGCCGGCCCGGCGCTGGCGGACCTGTTCGAGGCCACCGAGTCGGTGCAGGAGTTCCGCGACCGGCCGGTCGGGGTGCTGCGCCTAGGCATCTCGCGCCCCGCGTTCACCTCGTGGCTGCAGCCGGCGCTGGCCGACTTTCACGCGGCCTTCCCGGAGATCCGGATCGAGCTGAGCTTCGACGACGGCTTCGTCGACATCGTCGCCCAGGGGCTGGACGCCGGCGTGCGGCTGGGCCACGCGGTGGCGCAGGACATGGTGAGCGTGAAGGTCACCGCCAGCGAGCCGGTCGCCATCCTCGGCTCGCCGGAGTACCTGAAGCGCCGTGGCGTGCCACGGAAGCTGTCCGACCTAGCGCGGCACGACTGCATCCTCTTCCGGCTGCCGAGCACGGGCACGGTGTATCGGTGGGAACTGATCGACGACGGCAAGGCCGTGGAGATGGAGGTCGCAGGTCCGGTCGTCGTCAACGACACCGCGGCCATGCTCGCCTGTGCGCGGGCGGGTCTCGGTCTGGCCTACGTGCTCGAGGGCACCGCCGTCGAACCGCTGCGCAGCGGGGCGCTGGTGAAGGCGCTCCCGTCAGCCGTGCCGGTGCTGCCCGGTTTTCACCTGTATTACCCGAGCCGGCGCCAATTGCCGCTGAAGCTGCGCTGCTTCATCGACTTCATGGTGCAGCGGCTGCGGCCGAGCGGGCGCGCACGCTCGCGGCGGCCGAACGGATCGTAGACACCACGCCGGGCGGTGGGCCGACGCGCTCAACGTCCGGGCGCTCCCGGTTCCAGCGGCTCGACGGTGGCCGCAGGCGACCGGTCCCTGTGGGAACGCTCAGGGCAGGCTCATGGCCTGCGCGAGGTGGGAGTAGACGACGCCGCTTCGCCTCACGCTCAACGCTGCGGTCGAACGACAGCATCGCTGCTGTTAGCGTGTCGACGGAGCGCTAATCGCCATGCCTCGGGACAGCCCTGCATCCGATATTTGAAGAGGTGGCGATATTTGCTGTTCAGTGAAGATAACCCGACCCGAAACCGACAAGCGGCGGGACCTCAACTCGTCATGCCGCGTTCCGACACTTTTCCATGGAAGTCCGTATCTTCAACCAAGGTCCCCAGTTCCATCCTTGTACCCAATGCCAACCAAACCCGAGGAAACGATCAAAGTTCTACCGAACACTTCGTGAGGCGATTCGCCCGTGCGGCGCCTGTTTGCTATCGCGGCCTGCGCGCCGCCCAACGCCACGAGGCTGGAGACAGCCTCGACGGGTGCTTTTGTCCCCTCACTCCCACTCAATCATCAACGAGCTTTCTAAGCTGTTGATTCGCAAGGTGCTCGCCGCTGCTCCGCAGACTCTTACCGTCATTTTTACCGTCAAAGTGCGGAGCACCAGCATTGGCGCGGGTTTGCGGGCCGTTCGGCGAAAGCTGACCTTTCGAGATCTATCGATATCTATCGACTCCAACGACGACTGCCAACTCCGTCGGTACGCGCCCGTGTCGGTCGGGAAAGCGCCCAAGAAGGGCCGACATCAAACACCTTAACCTATTGTCCCGACTCAACTTTTCGCCCAGCTTTTTGCCATCACGATGTCGCACGAGCGGTGCACTTGAAAGTCTCCATCGAGGCTATCGACTTGCACAGCTCTCGGCGAACGATCTGGCGGGGCCGGATCCCCCTGCGCAGCGAGGAATGGCATGCGGCCGCCTTGCCCGAATGCACCGCAGTGACCCTTCTGCGAAACCCGCACTGACAGGGTTCCTACTCCATCCAATTCCTACCTCACGGTCCCATAGTCAGGAAGATCAGCCGGTCGTCGACATTCGTCGCTACCCGTCCTAGGTCTGCACGCAGCGTGTCATTCGCAGTAAGCGAGAAGCCAGGTGGAATCGGAGGGGAACCACTGCGTCTCCACTTTGTGATTGGCGCCCGCGATGCTGACCCGTCGACATCCAGCGTCGCCAGCTCCACAAATCGAAGTCCGGCTTTCAGCATCCAATAGGGGAGCAAATTGGAGCCGAGATGCACAATCAGGTTCGCAGCCCCATCCCTTGCCGTAGACCATTCCGTCGAGAATTCTTCTTTGGCGCTCACCAGCACCATCGGGCGAGGGGCAGCGATCGGTGGCGCAGTGCTCGTCGCGCCGAACTGGCCCTTCGCGCTATCACGCATGCTCTCGCCGCCGTCGCGAGCGGTGTAGCGAAGATGCAGGATCACGTCGGAGATGGTGTCAAAATCGAACTGCGGTACCGAGCCGGGAAGCTCGAGGCGCCAGCGTGAAATGGCGCCCGCCCCTTCGAAGGGCAAGAAGCGCTCGTCGCGAAGCGAAGTCTCGAAAAGGCCGCTGTCGTCGCGACCACTGCTGGTAACGATCGACTCTGCCGCCCCATAGCGCACTTCGAAGCGTGCGTCACTCGTGGTCGCTAGGTAGCTTGTCGTGTTCTGCACGTTCTCCGCGGAGACTCGGGTGCGGCTGCCGAGCAGGATCAGCTTGCAGTTCACTACGCCATAGGGGCCGACGACGCACGGCACACTCAGGCTCACGCTCTTGAGCCGCCGCGCGTAGTGGCCTGGCGCGTCGAGGTCGAACAGCCACTCGGGTAGTTCGAACTCGCACGCGCGGTCAAGGCGCAGTGCGACGAGGGCCTTCGGGTCGAGCCGTCGCAGCGAGACGTTCTTGGTCATCTCGTGCTCACGGACATTGCGCTCGAGGTAAGTCACTTCCAAGCGCTTCACCTCTTGATGCAGACGCTCGCCCGCCAGGAGCCCCGAGCGCAGAC
>JBKDQY010000188.1:0-5616 GCA_046341655.1 Betaproteobacteria bacterium
GGCATCGACCTGCTGGCCCGCGACGGCCGCTGGGCCGCCGTCGGCTCCGGGCTGCCCACCCCCGAGGGCGCCGAGGAGATCGACGCCGCCGGCTGGCTGCTGAGCCCGCCCTTCGTGGACGCGCACTTCCACCTCGACGCCACGCTGAGCCACGGACTGCCCCGCGTCAACGCCAGCGGCACGCTGCTCGAGGGCATCCGGCTCTGGGGCGAGCTCAAGCCCCTGCTCACCGAGGAAGCCGTGGCCGAGCGCGCCATGGCCTACTGCGACTGGGCCGTGGCGCGCGGACTGCTGGCGATCCGCTCGCACGTGGACATCTGCGACGAGCGGCTGCTGGCCGTGCGCGCGCTGCGCGAGGTGCAGCGGCGCGTCGCGCCCTACCTGACGCTGCAGCTGGTGGCCTTTCCGCAGGACGGCGCGCTGCGCAGCCCGGGCGCGATGGCGCTGCTCGAGAAGGCCCTTGCCCTGGGGGTGGAGGTCGTGGGCGGCATCCCGCACCACGAGCGCACCATGGCCGAGGGCGCCGAGAGCGTGCGGCGCCTGTGCGAACTGGCCGCCGCGCACGGCCTGCCGGTGGACATGCACTGCGACGAGACCGACGACCCGTCCTCGCGCCACGTCGAGACGCTGGCCTTCCACACCCAGCGCCTGGGCCTGCAGGGCCGCGTGACGGGCTCGCACCTCACGTCCATGCACTCGATGGACAACGCCTATGCCGCCAAGCTGGTGGCGCTGATGGCCGACAGCGGCGTGCACGCGGTGGCCAACCCGCTGATTAACATCACGCTGCAGGGCCGCTACGACGGCTACCCGCGGCGCCGCGGCATGACGCGTGTTCCCGAGCTCATGGACGCCGGCATCACCGTGGCCTTCGGCCACGACTGCGTGATGGACCCCTGGTACGCGCTGGGCTCGGCCGACATGCTGGAAGTGGCATCGATGGGCCTGCACGTCGCTCAGATGACGGGGCAGGCCGCTCAGCGCCGCTGCTTCGAGGCCGTGACCACGAACCCGGCACGCATCCTGGGACTGCAGGGCTATGGCCTGGACGTGGGATGCCGCGCCGACGCCGTGCTGCTGCAGGCGCGATCCCCGCAGGAGGCCCTCCGCCTGCGCGCGGCGCGCCTGGCCGTGGTGCGCGGCGGCACCGTGCTGTCGCGCATGGCCCCGGCCGAGGCGCACCTGTCGCTGCCGGGGCGCCCCGATGCCGTGGACTTCACGCGACAGCCGTGGGCCGCGACGGAAGACCCCGCTGGCTAGAATGGACCGCAACCAGGGACGAGGCGCGACGGCCCGGCACCGCCGCGCGAAAGCACGATGAAACTGATCGGATCACTGACCAGCCCCTACGTGCGCAAGGTGCGCATGGTGATGGCCGAGAAGAAGCTCGACGCGCAGTTCGTGCCCGAGGACGTCTGGGGCAGCGACGACATCCTCAAGAGCAACCCGCTGGGCAAGGTGCCCTGCCTGGTGCTCGACGGCGGCGAGGCGGTGTTCGATTCGCGCGTGATCGTCGAGTACCTCGACACGCTCAGCCCCGTGGGCAAGCTGATCCCGCCCACCGGCCGCGAGCGCATCGAGGTCAAGACCTGGGAAGCCCTGGCCGACGGCATGCTCGACGCCTCCATCCTGGCGCGCCTGGAGGCCACCTGGCCCGGCCGCAGCGCCGAGCAGCGCTCGCAGGCCTGGATCGACCGCCAGATGAGCCGCGTGCACGCCGCCGTGCGCAGCATGGCGCTGGGCCTCGGCGACAAGGCGTGGTGCAACGGCGCGCACCTCACGCTGGCCGACATCGCGGTGGGCTGCGCCCTGGGCTACCTCGACTTCCGCTTCCCGCAGATCGACTGGCGCGGCACGCACCCCAACCTGGCCAAGTGGCACGAGAAGCTCGCCACGCGGCCGAGCTACATCGACACGGCCCCGCCGGGCTGATCGCCCGCTCGGGCCGGGGCCTTCAGCCCACCACCGGCTGGAAGCTGCCGCTCTGCGCGAGCGGCCAGTACTGGCGGTAGACGTTGTGCGGCCACTCTCCGCGCCCCTCGACGGCCGCGAGCAGCGCGCCCGGCTTCAGGAAGGGCAGCTGGTTGGCCAGCAGCCTGACGTCGCCCTGCGACACGCGGCGCACGATGTGGCTGGCCGTGATCTCGCCCGGGTGCTGCAGGCCCGCGGCCTGCACCAGTTCCTTCAGCGCCATCAGCGTGTGCTGGTGGAAGCGCCAGACCCGCTCCAGCTTGGTGGGCACCACCAGCGCCTGCTGGCGGCGCGGGTCCTGCGTCGTCACGCCCGTGGGGCAGGCGCCGGTGTGGCAGGCCTGGGCCTGGATGCAGCCGAGGGCGAACATGAAGCCGCGAGCCGAGTTGCACCAGTCGGCACCCAGCGCCATGCAGCGCGCGATGTCGAAGGCGCTGACCACCTTGCCCGCCGCGCCGATGCGGATGCGGTGGCGCAGGTTCAGCCCCACCAGCGTGTTGTGCACGAGCAGAAGGCCCTCCTGCAGCGGCGCGCCGACGTGGTCGGTGAACTCCAGCGGCGCCGCCCCCGTGCCGCCCTCGGCGCCGTCGACGACGATGAAGTCGGGCAGCAGGCCGGTCTCCAGCATGGCCTTGCACAGCGCGAACCACTCCCAGGGGTGGCCGATGCAGAACTTGAAGCCAACGGGCTTGCCGCCCGACAGGCGCCGCAGCCGCTCGATGAAGCGCAGCATCTCCGCCGGCGTGGCAAAAGCCGAGTGGCGGGCCGGGCTCACGCAGTCCACGCCCGCGGGCACGCCGCGCGCGGCGGCGATCTCGGCCGTGACCTTCGGCCCCGGCAGCACGCCGCCGTGCCCGGGCTTGGCCCCCTGGCTCAGCTTGAGCTCGATCATCTTCACCTGCGGATCCAGCGCGTTGGCAGCGAAGCGCTCCTCGCTGAAGCGCCCGGCTTCGTCGCGGCAGCCGAAGTAGCCGCTGCCGATCTCCCAGATCAGGTCGCCGCCGTGCACGCGGTGGTGCTGGCTGATGCTGCCTTCGCCGGTGTCGTGCGCGAAGCCGCCCCTGCGGGCGCCGCCGTTCAGCGCCAGGATGGCATTGGCGCTGAGCGCGCCGAAGCTCATCGCCGAGATGTTGAAGACGCTGGCGCTGTAGGGCTGGGTGCAGCCGGTGCCGCCCTCGCCCACGGTGATGCGGAAGTCGTGGCTGGCGATGACCGAGGGCGCCACCGAGTGGTTGATCCACTCGTAGCCCTCGGCGTGCACGTCGAGCTGGGTGCCGAAGGGCCGCTTGTCGGCGTCGCCCTTGGCGCGCTGGTATACCAGGCTGCGCTGCTGGCGCGAGAACGGCGCCGCCTCGTTGTCGGACTCGATGAAGTACTGGCGCATCTCGGGCCGGATGAATTCCAGCAGGAAGCGCAGGTGCCCGATGACGGGGTAGTTGCGCAGCACCGAGTGGCGCGTCTGGCGCGTGTCGCGCCAGCCCAGGCCGGTGAGGAACAGGCCGGCGAGCGCAGCCAGGCCCAGGATGCCCTGGCCGCCGAGCACCCAGCCCAGGCCGCCCAGCAGCGCCAGCAGGGCCGACAGCAGCCACGCCGTGTAGCGCACCGGGAAGTGCTGGTCGATGCGGCGGAGCCAGTCGTGCATGGCGGCTTATCGGGGGTCAGGCCGGGTGGCTGAAGAAGCGCAGCAGCCGCGCGGCGGTGGCCTCGGGCTGTTCCTCGGGCAGGTAGTGACCGCAGTCCAGCGCCTCGCCCTGCACCGCCGCCGCATCGGCGCTGGCCGCGCGCCACAGCGCCATCGGGTCGAACAGCGCCTGCACGACGCCGCGCCCGCCCCACAGCACCAGCAGCTCGCAGCGCAGGCGCACGCCAGCGGCGCGGCTTTCGCGGTCCAGCGCCATGTCGCAGGTGAAGGCGGCGCGGTAGTCCTCGCACATGGCGTGCACGACCTCGGGCCTGGCCATGCAGCGCTCGTATTCGGCCACCGCCGCCGGGTGCAGGTGCGCCAGCGACCCCGCCCCCCAGCCGCCCAGCTTGCGGTGCAGGTAGCGCACGGGGTCGGCGGCGATCAGCCGCTCGGGCTCGGGTGCCGGCTGCGCCAGGAAGAACCAGTGGTAGTAGGCGCGGCCGAAGCGCCAGTCGGCGCCTTCGAGCATGTCCAGCGTGGGCGCGATGTCGAGCACGGCCAGCCGCGACACCGCCTCGGGCGCATCCAGCGCCAGCCGGTGCGCCACGCGGCCGCCGCGGTCGTGGCCGGCGACGGCGAAGCGCTCGTGGCCGAGCTGCCGCATCAGCGCGCGCAGGTCGGCGGCCATGGCGCGCTTGCCCATCTGCCGGTTCTCGGGCTCGTCGGGGGCGGCCTCGCTGTCGCCGTAGCCGCGCAGGTCGGGCAGCACGAGGCGGAAGTGCGGCGCGAGGATCGGCGCCACGCGGTGCCACATCGCGTGCGTCTGCGGGAAGCCGTGCAGCAGCAGCAGCGGCGGCGCGTCGGGCCGCCCGCCCAGGCGGCCGCGGACGTGCCGGCCCTGCACCAGCAGGTCCAGCGGCTCGAAGCCCTCGAAACCGGGGATCTCGGTCGGGTTCATCGTTCGGCAGGCCTTTCGGGTCGACCCGGCCCCGCGGCCGTGCCACCGGGCGGATGTTAGGCGCTGGCTATACTCCGCGCCCTCAGCGCCGATTTGATCCGGATTGCGGGCGCTTCAACAAATGCCGCTAAACAGGACGCCCGTCACCCGGTGTCCGCGTTGCCCGCGGCACCGGGTTTCTTCATGGGTTCGGTCGGCTCCGTCACGCCACAAAGAGTGCGCCTCGAAGCACCGCTGCCGCTGCAGAGCGGGGCCGTGCTGCCGGGCTGCGAACTGGTCTACGAGACCTACGGCACGCTGAACGCCGCGCGCAGCAACGCCGTGCTGGTGTGCCACGCGCTCAACGCCAGCCACCACGTGGCCGGCACGGCGCCCGACGGCAGCGTGGGCTGGTGGGACAACCTCATTGGCCCCGGCAAGCCGCTGGACACCGACCGCTTCTTCGTCATCGGCGTCAACAACCCCGGTTCCTGCTTCGGCAGCACCGGGCCGATGCACCCCAACCCGGCCACCGGCCGGCCCTGGGGCTCGGACTTCCCGGTGGTGACGGTGGAGGACTGGGTGGACGCGCAGGCCCGGCTGCTCGACCACCTGGGCATCGCGCAGCTCGCGGCCGTGCTGGGCGGCAGCCTGGGCGGCATGCAGGCACTGGCCTGGGCGCTGCGCCACCCGGCCCGCGTGCGCGCCGTGGCGGCCATCGCCACCGCGCCCAACCTGTCGGCGCAGAACATCGCCTTCAACGAGGTGGCACGGCGCGCCATCGTCACCGACCCCGACTTCCACGGCGGCCACTTCTACACCCACGGGGTGGTGCCGCAGCGCGGGCTGCGCGTGGCGCGCATGCTGGGCCACATCACGTATCTCTCGGACGACTCGATGGAGGCGCGCTTTGGCCGCCGCCTGCAGCGCGGCGAGCACGCGCCGCTGGCCTACAGCACGCTGGACATCGAGTTCGCGGTCGAGAGCTACCTGCGCCACCAGGGCGACAAGTTCAGCGGCTACTTCGACGCCAACACCTACCTGCTGATCACGCGCGCGCTCGACTACTTCGACCCGGCGCGCG
>JBKDQY010000189.1:0-4952 GCA_046341655.1 Betaproteobacteria bacterium
CTTGACGGCGTCGAACATGCGGCGCCCGTGCTCGATGGGCACGCGCTTGTCCAGGCGGCCGTGGCCGATGAGCAGCGGGTTGCGGATGCGCGCGGCCTGCTGCAGCGGCGAGGTGGCGCGCAGCTGCTCGGCGTCCTTCACGCGGTCGCCGATGAGCTGCGGCATGCCGTGGTCCTTCCACACGCCGGGGAAGTCGCTCCAGTGCGCGGCGAACATGAGCTCGATGTCGCTCACGCCCACCCAGCACACGCCGCAGCGGAACAGCTCGGGCTCCTTCACCAGTCCCATCAGCGTCGCGTAGCCGCCGTAGCTGGCGCCCATGATCGCCACGCGCTTCGGGTCGGCCACGCCCTGCGCGATGGCCCAACGCGCGCCGTCGGTCAGGTCGTCCTGCATGGCCAGGCCCCACTGCTTGAAGCTCGCGCGGAAGTGACGGTCGCCGAAGCCGGTGCTGCCGCGGAACTCGGGCTGCAGCACCGCATAGCCGCGCGAGGCCAGGAACTGCACCTCGGCATCCCAACCCCAGGTGGCCCCGCGCAACCAGGGCCCGCCGTGCACGTACACCACGAGCGGCAGGTTCTTCTTGGCGCCGCCTGGCGGCAGCGTCAGGTAGGCCGGGATGGACAGTCCGTCGCGCGCCGGGTAGCGCACGAAGTCCATCGGCGCCATCTGCGCCGGCTGCACGCGCGGCCGCTCCTGCCCCAGCAGCGTGAGCGTACGCTCGCTGCGATGCCAGGCGAAGTAGCGTGCCGGGTGCACGTCGGAGTAGGCCTTGACGAGCGCGTGCGGGGCGCTCCCGCGGCGCGGCGGGGTCACCACGTTCACCGTGGCGCCCAGGCGCTGGTCGACCTCGGCCTGCAGGGCCTTCATGTCCGGGTCGAGCCAGGCCGTCACCTCGGCGTCGGTGAAGAAGCGCAGGCCCACGAGTCGGTCGTCGCGCCAGACCAGCTCGTGCGGCTGGACGTCGAAACCCTCTGCCGCCACCAGCGGCTTGTCGGCCAGCCGGTTGGTTGCGGGGTCGAATCGGTACAGGGCCTGGGTGTCGCGGCCCTGGGCGCTGCTTACCAGCCACTGGCCGTCGGGCAGCACGGCCAGCATCTCCGGCAGCTGCCCCGTGTAGCGGTGGTCCTCGCGCAGCACCCGCCAGGTACCCGCGGGATCGCGCCACTGCAGCGCCGCGCGGTCGTCGCGCAGCGTGAGCACGCCGCGCCGCTCGCCCGCGCCGTCCAGCAGCCAGGCGTTCGCGCGCGGCGGGTGGCGGGCCTCTTCGAGGCGGCTCGAGCGCGTGTCCACGCGCATCAGTTCGCCGAAGTCCTGGGCCTCCCAGCGTGCCACGTGCAGCCAGCCGTCCTGTTGCGCGCCGGGTGTCGGCAAGGCCCGCATGCCCCAGCGCTGGTCGAGCGTGCGGTAGCGGCCGCCGTCGATGTCGACCGCCTGCAGGTTCGTCGCGCCGAGGCTGCGCCCCAGGGAGTTGCGCATGTCGTAGCCGCGGAACACCACGCGGTCGTCGGTGACCCAGCGCACCCAGCCGATGTCCAGGTCGGTCAGGCGGGCCACCGGCGTGAGCTTGCGCGTGGCCAGTTCCATGATGACCAGCGCGTGCCGGTGCTCGGCCGAGCCCACCACCACCGCCACGTGCTGGCCCGAGGGCGACAAGGTCGCGTCGATGAAGGAGCGGTTCTCGAAGAACAGCTCGGCCGGCAGGGACCGCGCGGACGCCGGCGCGGCCGGCTGCGCGCCGGCCAGGCCTGGCAGCGCCAGCGCGGCGGCCGTGGTCAGTGCGCCTCGGCGGGTGATCGATGTCATTGGTGTCCTCCTGGTTGCATGCCCTCGACCGGCCGGCCCCCGCCCGCCTACAGGGCCCGGCGGGCCGCGCAATGCTGCGCGATGAACTGGGCGTGGCCCGGCATCACGTCCACGCACTTGGCGATGACGCCCCGGATGCCGTCGAGGAAGGCCTTGATCTCGTCTTCCGGGTAGATGTCCACGAGCGGGTTGTAGCCGTCGGGCCTGAGGCCCTGGCCGTGCAGCACCTGCAGCCAGCTCACCTCGGTGAACAACTCGGTGTGCTCGCGGAAGATGCGGCCGTGGCTCTTGTACAGGGCCATGCGCTTCTTCAGCGGCTCGGGCACGCTCATTTCGCGGCAGGCGGTCCAGAACGGCGAGTCGGTGCGCTCGTTCAGGTGGTAGTGCAGGATGATGAAGTCGCGGATGCGCGTGTACTCGAAGTCCATCTGCGCGTTGAACTCGTCGATGTCGGGCTGGCTGAAGCCGCGCGCCGGGAACATCGTCATCAGCTTGCCGATGGCGGTCTGGATGAGGTGGATGCTGGTGCTCTCCAGCGGCTCCATGAATCCGCTGGCCAGGCCCACGGCCACGACGTTGCGGTTCCAGTTCTTCCTGCGCTTGCCGGTGGTGAACTTCAGCAGCCGCGGCTCGGCCAGCGCCTTGCCGTCGAGGTTGGCCAGCAGCGTGGCGGTGGCCTCGTCGTCGCTGACGTGGCGGCTGCAGTATACGTGGCCGTTGCCGGTGCGGTGCTGCAGCGGGATGCGCCACTGCCAGCCTGCGCGGTGCGCCGTGCTGCGGGTGTAGGGGGTGAGCTCGGGAGCGTTCTCGCAGGGCACGGCCACGGCGCGGTCGCAGGGCAGCCAGTGCGTCCAGTCGTCGTAGCCGGTGCCCAGCGCCTGCTCGATGAGCAGGCCGCGGAAGCCCGAGCAGTCGATGAACAGCTCGCCGGCCACGCGGGTGCCGTCCTTGAGCTGCACCGACTCGACGAAGCCGTCGGCTGCCCGCAGCTGCACGTGCTGGATCTGGCCCTCGATGCGCTGCACGCCGCGCGCCTCGGCGTACTTGCGCAGGTAGCGCGCGTAGAGGCCGGCGTCGAAGTGGAAGGCGTAGGTGATCTGCGACAGCGGCGACTTGGGCATGTCCAGCGCCGGCCGCATGAACTTGTTGGCCCGGCTGGCCATTCGCGTGATGCTGAAGTGCTCGAGGTCGGGCGCCTTGCCCGCCAGCCACATCTTCAGCCAGTACTGGTGGAACTCCACCGTCCACAGCTCCTGGCCGAAGACGCCGAAGCCGTGGATGTAGCGGTCGCCGAGCTGCCGCCAGTTCACGAACTCGATGCCCAGCTTGAAGCTGCCCATCGTCTCGCGGATGAACTCGTCCTCGTCGATCTCGAGGATCTTGTTGAACAGCTTGATCGGCGGGATCGTGGCCTCGCCGACGCCGACGGTGCCGATGTCGTCGCTCTCGACCAGCGTGATGCGGTACTTGCCCTGCAGCACCTTGGCCATCATGGCCGCGGTCATCCAGCCGGCGGTGCCGCCGCCGACGATGACCACGCCCTGGATCGGCGCCTGGCCGCCGGCGGATGTGGTTTCAGCTTGCATGGATAGGATCCCTTCGCTCGCGCGGGCCGTGATGCTGACATGCGGCGCCGTTCCGGGCCGACCCGCACCGAAGCGGGATCGACCCGGAAAAAAGCCCCGCGCCGGGGTGGCCGTGCGGGGCTCGAGGGCGGGCGCCGGGTACGGCGCACCCGGGACGTCAGAGCTTGTAGTTCAGGCCCAGCGTGTAGGTCTTGCCGTACTTCACGCGCTCGACGATGTTGTCGGGCGTGTTGCTGTAGCGCTTGAACTCGGCGTTGGTCATGTTGCGGATCTGGCCGTTGAAGGACAGGCCCTTGAGGAAGCCGCTCTGGATCTCGTAGGAGACCTGCAGGTCCTGGGTGGTCTCGGGCGCCACGAAGGTGAGCTGGCGGTTGTCCTGGAAGTCCGACACCTCGCCCAGGAAGGCCGAGCGCTTGCGCTGCGCCCAGGCCACCTGGAAGCCCCACTTCTCGAAGTAGACGCGGGTGTTGGTGACGTTCTTCGACAGGCCCGGCAGCGGCACGGTCGTGGCCGCGCCGATGTCCTGCGTGTTCAGGCCCGAGGTCGGGATGTTCACGGAGCTGTCGGTCGTGCTGTGGTTGAACTGCACGCCGAAGCCGTCGAGCGCCTTGACGAAGAACCCGAAGGGCACCGACACCGTCAGCTCGGTGCCGCTGAGGCGGCCACCGGTGCCGTTGGCCGGCTGCGTGTACAGGCCGATCTTGTTCACGCCCGCGGGCAGCGCCACGCCGTAGCGCGAGAAGTCGACCGCCTGGGTCTGGCGGTACACGTAGGTGCGCAGGTCCTTGTAGAACGCCGCCACGGAGACGTAGCCCTTGTTGCCGCCGAAGTACTTCTCGAACGACAGGTCGGCTTGCGTGGCGCGGAACGGCTCCAGGAACGGGTTGCCGCCGCTGCCTTCCAGGCGCGGGCCGCCCGTCGCCCCGGCGTTGAGGTCGAAGGTCGAGCTGGCGCGCAGGTCGGCCATGCTCGCCCGCGACATCACCTTGGCCACACCCAGACGCAGCACGCTGTCGGCCGGCAAGTCCAGGTTCAGGTTCAGGCTGGGCAGGACGTCGTTGTAGCTGTGGTTGATGTCGATGCGCTTGGACGGGCAGGTGGCCGGCGTGTTGCCCGTGCAGGTGGACGGGTTGACGACGAAGCCTGATCCGGTCTGGTCGGTCTGCACCAGCTGCACACCCACGTTGCCCCGCAGCCCGCGGCCGAACAGCTCGGTGTCGATGCCGCCCTGCGCGTAGAAGGTGTTGACCTTCTCCTTGACCGCCCAGTCCTTGTTCAGGATGTCCTTGTCCACCTTCGGGGGCAGTTCGTAGATCGTGCCCAGCGAGCCCTGCGGGTCCCAGGTGATGATCGGCAGGCCGGTGGTGCCGGCCGTGCCCACGCCCGGGTTCGGCACGTTGACGGCGGCGTAGGGGTCGAGCACGGTGCCGCTGGCGGTCACGCTGCCCTTGATGACCAGGCGACCCTCGGCGGCGGTGCGCGTCTTGGTGCGGTCGCTGATGTTGGCGCCGAAGTCGATGTCGGAGATCGGGCCGAAGGACAGCGGCCGCTGGGCCGACA
>JBKDQY010000190.1:0-9861 GCA_046341655.1 Betaproteobacteria bacterium
ATGGCCGCGCGCGCAGCGCGCTTCGTGGACTGACTCGCCGCAACTGTTCGAGCGGAGTTCGCGCAGCGAACGCAGCGAGTTTTGCGGCGGGCCATGAGCCCGAGCATCGCAGGGGAGTCGGCCCGCAGGGCCGACCGCTTCAATTCACGCCGCAGCCCCCGCCCGCACAGCCCGTTGCCGCGCCGTGCCGCAAGCGTGCGAGGCTTCGACAGGCTCAGCCCGAACGGGTTTGGGGGCACCGCCTGCCGCGACGCGCGATGCCGCAAGCGCGCGCGGCTTCGACGGGCTCAGCCCGAACGGATCGCCGCGAACGACCGCCAAGGGCCGCTAGCCGTCGCCCCTGCGGCCCGCACTGCCTGCGGCGGGTGCGGGCCAGGATTGGCCACAATCGGCCCATGAACACGCCGCGCAATCCCTTCGCCGCCCACGACCCCTACGCCACCGGCGCCGCGCAACCCTCGTTCGGCTCGTCGGTGTCTCCTGCTGCGCCTGCGGCGGCTCAGGCCCCGCTGGTGTACGACGTCACCGAGGCCGACTTCCAGGCCCGCGTGCTCGAGCGCTCGCTCGAAGTGCCGGTGCTGCTGGACTGCTGGGCGCCCTGGTGCGGGCCCTGCCGCAGCCTCGGGCCGCTGCTGGAGCGCATCACCGAGGCCTACGGCGGCGCCTTCGAGCTGGCCAAGATCAACACCGACGAGGCGCCCAACCTCAGCGCCGCGCTGCGCATCCGCAGCATCCCGCTGGTGGTGCTGTTCGTCGGCGGCCGGCCGGTCGACCAGTTCACCGGCGCGCTGCCCGAGGGCCAGATCCGCGCCTTCCTCGACAAGCACCTACGGCCGCCGGCCGACCCCGTGCAGGCCTTGCTCGAAGAAGCCGCCGCCGCCCCGGCCGAGGACGCCGAGACCCTGCTCGCCGAGGCCCTGCAGATGGTGCCCGGCCACCCCGACGTGACGGCCGCGCTGGCCGACCGGCTGCTGGCGCGCAACGCCGATCTCGCCGAGGTGACGGCGCTGCTCGACCGCGTACCCGCCGCCGAGCGCGGCGAGCGCGACGCCGCGCTGCGCAAGCGCCTGGCGCTGCTGGCCAACCGCCCGGCCGGCGACCCGAAGGCCCTGGCCGCCCGCGTGGCCGCCGACCCGCGCGATTTCGAAGCCCGCTTCGCGCTGGGCGCCTGGCAGGTGTTCGAGGGCGACTGGAAGGCCGCCTTCGACAACCTGCTCGAGGTGGTGCTGCGCGACAAGGCCGAGGGCCGGCCTCACCGCGAGCGCGCGCGCAAGCAGCTGATCGAGTGGTTCGACGCCTGCCCCGACGCGGCCGTGGTCAGCCACGGCCGGCGCTACCTGGGCATGTACCTCAACTGAGCGCCTGCACGCTCAGTCCAGCCCCGCCAGCAGCTCGGCGTTGCCGCCGGCAGCGGCGGTGTTGACCGTCACCGTCTGCTCGGCGCAGAAGCGATACAGATAGTGCGGCCCGCCGGCCTTCGGGCCGGTGCCGCTCAGGCCTTCGCCGCCGAAGGGCTGCACGCCCACCACGGCGCCGATCATGTTGCGGTTGACGTAGACGTTGCCCACGCGCGCGGCAGCCGCGATGCGCTCGGCGCGCGTGTCGATGCGCGTCTGCACGCCCAGAGTGAGGCCGTAGCCCAGCGCGTTGACCTGCGCCACCACCTCGTCGACCGTCTGCGCCGCCTGCCCGGGACCCCAGCGCACCACGTGCAGCACGGGGCCGAAGACCTCGGCCTGCAGGTCGGCGATGCGGCCGATCTCGAAGGCCACCGGCGCCACGAGATGGGGCATCGGGCGCGTGAAGGCCGCCGCGTCCACCGGCGTGCGGGCGAGCAGCCGGGCCTCGCGCTCCAGGCGCTGCACGGCCGCCGAGACGGCTTCGAAGGCCTCGTCGTCGATCAGCGGGCCCACGTCCGTGGCCAGTTGCGCGGGGTCGCCCACCACCAGCTCGGCCATCGCGCCCCTGAGCATCTCGATCACGCCGTCGGCCGAGGCCTCGTGCAGCACCAGCAGGCGCAGCGCGCTGCAGCGCTGCCCGGCGCTGCGGAAGGCGCTCTGCACCACGGCGTCGACCACCTGCTCGGGCAGGGCCGTGCTGTCCACCACCATGGCGTTGAGGCCGCCGGTCTCGGCGATGAGCGGCACGATCGGGCCGTCCTTGGCCGCGAGCGTGCGGTTGATCAGACGTGCCACCGCGGTGCTGCCGGTGAAGCACACGCCGGCGGTGTGCGGGTGCGCCACCAGCGCGGCGCCCACCGTCTCGCCCAGGCCGTGCAGCAGCGCCAGCGCGTCGGCCGGCACGCCGGCGCGGTGCAGCAGCTCGACGAAGCGCGCCGCCACCACCGGCGTCTGCTCGGCCGGCTTGGCGGCCACCGTGTTGCCGGTCACCAGCGCCGCCACCACCTGGCCGGCGAAGATGGCCAGCGGGAAGTTCCACGGGCTGATGCAGACGAACACGCCACGGCCCTTCAGGCGCAGCACGTTGCGCTCGCCGGTGGGGCCGGGCAGCGCCTGTTCGGCCAGCCGCTCCTCGGCCTGGCCGGCGTAGTAGCGGCAGAAGTCCACCGCCTCGCGCACCTCGGCCACGCAGTCGCCCAGCGTCTTGTGCGCCTCCTTGACGAGCAGGCCGCAGAACTCGGGCAGGCGCGCGTCCAGCGCGTCGGCCGCCGCGCGCAGGATGGCGGCGCGCTCTGCCAGCGGGCGCCGGTGCCAGGCCTCGAAGCCGCGGTGCAGGCGCTGCATCGCGGCGTCGACGTCGGTCGGCGTGTCCATGGTCGGCGGCGCCACGCGCGCCAACGCGACGGCGGCCTCGAGCGGCGCGCGCTGCGCCACGCAGGCCAGGTCCGCGCCGCCGGAGTTGGCGCGGCCCGGGCCGTACAGCGCCACCGGCAGTGGCAGCCCCGGCGCGGCCTGCGTGGCCACGGCGGCCTGCAGCGGCGAGGCCAGCAGCGCCTCGGGCGCCACGCTGGCGTCGGCCAGCTGGTGCACGAAGCTGCTGTTGGCGCCGTTCTCGAGCAGGCGGCGCACCAGGTAGGCCAGCAGGTCGCGGTGCTCGCCCACGGGTGCGTAGATGCGCAGCGGCGGCGCCCCCGCCCCGCCGGCCAGCACCTCGCGGTATACGCCCTCGCCCATGCCGTGCAGCCGCTGCAGTTCGAAAGCCGCGCCCCGTGCCCGGGCCATCTGCACGATGGCCGCGATGGTGCCGGCGTTGTGCGTGGCGAACTGCGGGTAGATCACGTCGTGGTGCTCGATCAGCCGCGCCGCGCAGGCCAGGTAGCTGGCGTCGGTGTGGTGCTTGTGCGTGAACACCGGGTAGCCCGGGAGGCCGGCCTCCTGCGTGCGCTTGACCTCGCCATCCCAGTAGGCGCCCTTGACCAGCCGCACCATGAAGCGCAGGGCGTGGGCGCGGGCGATGCGCGCCACCTCGTCGACGACCTCCAGCGCCCGCGTCTGGTAAGCCTGCACCGCCAGCCCGAAGCCCTGCCACCGCGGGTGCTTGGCGGCGACGTGCGCGGCCAGCGCCTCGAACAGCGCCAGCGACAGCTCGAGCCGGTCGCTCTCCTCGGCGTCGATCGTCAGGTTCAGGTTCGCGGCCGCGGCCTCGTCGAGCAGCGCGCGCACGCGCGGCAGCAGCACCGCGGCCACGCGCTCGCGCTGCGCGTCCTCGTAGCGCGTGAACAGCGCCGAGAGCTTGATGCTGATGCCATCCGAGTCCGTCGGGCCCCCAGGCTCCCTCCGGTCGCCACCCCCCGAGGGGGCTCGGCCACGGCCGGGGGACCCGCCCGTGGCCGCCGCCGTGCCGTCGGCCACTCGCCCGCTGGCGATGGCGCGCAGCGCGTTCCGGTAGCTGGCCAGGTAGCGCTCGGCGTCGGGTTCGGTACGGGCGCCCTCGCCGAGCATGTCGTAGCTGAAGGTCAGGCGCGGTTGGGCCTGGCGCTGCGCGGCGGCCTCGTCCATGGCCTCGCCGATGGTGCGGCCGAGCACGAACTGCCGGCCCAGCAGCTGGATGGCGCGCACGGTGGCTGCCACCACCGTGCGCGAGCCCAGGCGCTGCAGCAGGCCGGGCGGGTTGTCGCTGTCGGGCAGGAAGCGCTTCGACAGCGCGATGGCGCTGGCCGAGATCTGCGCGAGCATCTTGTGCGGGCCTTCGCTGCCGGCGCCCTCGCCGTCGAAGTCGGCGCGGCCGAGCTGGTCGGCGGTCAGCGCGATGGCGGTCTCGGCGTCGGGCACGCGCAGCAGCGCCTCGGCCAGCCGCATCAGCGCCAGGCCCTCGCTGCTGGAGATGGGGTACTCGCGCAGCAGGCTCTCCAGCGCCCAGAACGGCGCGGGGTGCTCGCGCACCGCGCGCACCCAGGGCGTGGCTTGCGCCACCGCCGCCGCCCAGTCCAGCCGGCCGTGCAGCCGCTGCAGCAGAGCGGCCACCACCTCGGGCTCGGGCCGGTACGGGAAGGGCAGGCGCGGGGCGGGGTCGAGGGGAGTGCTCATGGCGACGACGGCGGCAGACTGCGAAGGATGCGCAGCTTAGGCCGCGCCGCGCCGCACGCGATTCGGAAATCGCCCCGCCTGCCGGAGAATCCTTCGCCATGGACACCCGAACCGACAATGACGGCCCCGGCCGCGAGCGCGGCCTCGACAAGATCGACCGCCGCATCCTGCGCGTGCTGCAGGCCGACGGCCGCATCAGCAACCTCAAGCTCGCCGAGGAGGTGCATCTGTCGCCCACCGCGGTGCTCGAGCGCGTCAAGCGGCTCACGCGCGAGGGCTACATCCTGGGCTACGAGGCGCGCCTGAACCCGGCCAAGCTCGGGCAGGGCCTGCTGGTGTTCGTGGAGATCCTGCTCGACCGCACGGTGCACGACGTGATGGACAGCTTCAAGGCCGCGGTGCAGGTGCGCCCGGAGATCCTCGAGGCCCACCTGGTGGCCGGCGGCTTCGACTACCTGCTGAAGACGCGCGTGGCCGACATGGCCGCCTACCGCGCGTTCATCGGCAGCGTCATCTGGACGCTGCCCGGCGTGCGCGAGACGCGCACCTACGCCGTGATGGAGGAGGTCAAGAGCACCTCGCTGCTGCCCGTGTGAGCCGGGCCCGCCGCGCGCGATCAGCCCTGGGGGGCGGGGCGCAGGCCGTTCCAGCAGGTGCGCTGCACGAGCTCGACGATCTGCGCGTCGGTGAACGCGCCGCCGGCCTTCAGGAAGGCGGGCACGGGGTCGCAGGCGCGGGCGTAGACGGTGTAGAGCACCAGCTCGGGCGGCAGCGCGGGGTCGATGTCGCCGTCGGCCTGCGCCTGCACGATCCACGCACCCAGGCGGTCCGACGCCCGCATCAGCAGGTCGAGGTAGGTCTTGTGCGCCAGCAGCTCGGCGCGCAGCGAGCTGTTCTGCGAGGGCACGGTGGGCATCTCGCCGCCGAGCTGCATCTCCAGCGCCCAGCGCGAAACGGCCATCAGGCGGTCCACCGCGCGCTGGCCCTCGCGGGCGCTGAGCTGGTCGATCATCGCCAGCGCGCGCTCCAGCAGCCTCACCATGGCCGCGGCGGCCAGCGCTTCCTTCGAGGGGAAGTGCTTGTAAAGGCTGGCCTTGGCGATGCCGACGTCGGCGGCCACCTCGTCGACCGTCATGAGGTCGAACCCCTTGTCGGCCAGCAGGCGGTTGACGGCGGCGATGATGGCGTCCTCGCGGACGCGAAGCACTTGTTCCTTGAACGACAGGCGGCTCATGAACCGCATTTTATGTTTCCCCGGTCGTCTTTCGACGGCGCGGTCGCCGAAAGACCGCAGGGTTCGCTGCCTTCAGGCGGGCCGGCGTCGCCGCACCCAGCGTTCGCGCCAGCCCTGGGGCGGCGCGGCCGGGCCGGTGGTGGCGGCTTCGGAGTTCGGCAGGCTGAGCTCCAGCCCGAAGGCCGTGCCGCAGTCGGCGGGGTCGGGTGCCGGGGCCGGCAGCGGCCGCGCGCGCCAGGCCGCAAACCAGCGGTTCGGTGAGCGTTCAGCCTTCTTCATCGGGCACCTCGGCGGCAGGGTGGCGGGGCGTGCACCGGAGTGTCGGCCCCTTCCGCATCGCGCAAGACCCCGAACAGGGCCCCGGCCGTGGGCCAGTTCACGGCACTGTCATCGCCCGTCGGCGACGCTCCTAGAATCGCGCCCCTTCACGGCCCCGGGGGTGCGGCGATGGCGGGATTCGTGGCGATCGACTTCGGCACCTCCAACTCGGCGGCGGCGCTGCCGGCCGCGGGCGGCGGCGTCGACCTGGTGCCGCTGGAAGGCGCCGAGCGCACCATGCCCACCGCGGTGTTCTACCGCGCCGACACCCCGCCCCAGCGCCTGGAGCCCGAGCGCCTGGTGGGCCGCGCCGCCATCGGGGCCTATGTCGAAGGGGTCGAGGGCCGGCTGATGCGGTCCATGAAGAGCCTGCTGGGCTCGAGCCTGCTCGACCAGCGCACCGAGGTGGGCGGCGGGCGCGCCGTGCGCTACCGCGATGTCGTCACCGGCTACCTGCGCGAGCTGAGGGCGCGCGCCGAAGCCCACGCCGGGGTGCCGCTGAGCCGCGTGGTCCTGGGGCGGCCGGTGTTCTTCGTCGACGACGACCCGGCGCGCGATGCGCAGGCCCAGGCGGCGCTGGAGGACGCGGCCCGAGCCGCCGGCTTCGCCGAGCTGCAGTTCCAGTACGAGCCCATCGCCGCGGCGCTGGACCACGAGGCCCAGGTGGCCGGCGAGCGCCTGGTGCTGGTGGCCGACATCGGCGGCGGGACCTCCGACTTCTCGCTGGTGCGCGTGGGCCCGGCGCGCCGGGGCCGGCCCGACCGCCGCGACGACATCCTGGCCAGCCACGGCGTGCACAAGGCCGGCACCGACTTCGACCGCCACGTCGAGCTGGCCGCCATCCTGCCGCTGATGGGCTACCGCTCGCACCGCGCGCCGCGCCGGGGCGACCCCCCGGGCACGCCCACGGCCGAGCTGCCGAGCGGCATCTACTTCGACCTGGCCACCTGGCACCTGATCAACACCGTCTACGCGCCGGCGCGCGTGGCCGAGCTGCGCGGCATGAAAAGCTGGTACGCCGAGCCGCGCCACCACGCGCGGCTGCTCACGGTGCTCGAGGAGCGCCTGGGCCACGCGCTGGCCGCGGCGGCCGAGGCGGCGAAGATCGAGGTTGCGCAGCGCGGGCTGGCACCGGTCGACCTGGGCCTGGTGGAGCCGGGCCTGGCGACGCTGCTGCGCGAGGCCGACGCCGCCGCGGCCCTGGAGGCCGACCTCGCCGCGATCGTGGCCGCGGCCGTGGAGACGGCCCGCCTGGCCGGCGTGGCGCCCGGCGCCGTGCAGGACCTCTACTTCACCGGCGGCTCCACGGGCCTGGCGCCGCTGGTGGAGCGCATCGCCGCGGCGTTCCCGGCGGCCGTGCGCGTGCGCGGCGACCGCTTCGCCAGCGTCGCCCAGGGCCTGGGCCTGCACGCCCGCGCGGTGTTCGGCACGCAGTGAGCGAGCACGTAGATGCGAATCCTCGTCCTCACTTGCCCCCGGCCTTGTAGGCCGCCACCGCCTTCTTGAGCGTGTCCAGCGGCACGCAGGGGTTGGCGATGCCGCAGGCGCGCTGCAGCCGCGCCAGGTAGGCCTCGGCGGCGGGCAGGTCCTTGCGGGTGAGCGCCAGCTCACCCACGTACTCCAGCGCGCCCAGGTGGTTGGGGTCGATGCGCAGCGCGGCGTCGTAGAAGCGCTGCGCCCCGTCGAGGTCGGGCGTGGCCTGCTTGCGCAGCACGTAGCCCATGAGGTTGTTCCAGTCGGCGTTGCGCTCCAGGTTCAGCCGGCGCAGTTCGGCCAGGGCCTCGGGCCAGCGCGCGGCCTGTATGTGGCCCTGGGCCGTGGCCAGCGGGGCCGGCGCCGGGGCGCTGTAGCGCGGCGGGGGCGGGGGTTCGGGCGTGGTGTCGGCGCCCCGTGCGGCGGGGGCGAGCAGGGCGAGGCTGGCGAGCACGCCCAGGGTGGCGCGCGAGCGGGGGGTGGTCATCGGGGGCTCCGGGGGTTGCGGCGGGTGGATGCGGGGGCGCGGCCGGCGGCGGGCCGGCGCGCGCCCGGCCGCGGGCGGGTGGCTGGGGTGGCTCGCGGGCGCGTCACGTCGGCGATGAGCATCAGCGCGCGCACGGTGTCCTGCACGGCCTCGGCCAGGTCGGCGGGCGGCTCCAGCGTCTCGATCATGGCCAGCAGGGCGTCGGCGTCCTCGAGGTCGTCGGGGTCCACGTGCATGAACAGCAGCGCCAGCGGCTCCACCAGGTCCGGGTGGTCGAGCGCCGTCAGGTCGGGGAACAGCTGGGTGGCGGTGGCGAAGCCGGCCACCCAGGGCAGCAGGCAGTCCGAGGGCGGCGCGGGCTCGCCGTCGTCGGCTTCCAGCGGGTACACCCAGGGGTCGAACCAGTCGCGGCGGCCGATGGCGGCGTCGAGCTCGGTGTGGCGGCGCGTGGCCAGCGTGCGGATCTTGTCGGCCGCCGCCCCTGCCGGCGGCGGGCGGCCGTCGATGTCGAACACGTGCGGCAGCCATCGCGCCGGCGGCACCGGCCGCGGCTGCAGCAGCACCCCGCACAGGAAGCCGTCGAGCGCGCTCACGTCCATCGGCTGCAGCGGCGCGGGCAGCTCGTCGAGCAGGGTCTGCAGGCGGGTGATGTCGTCGTCGCTGAGCGCGGCCATGGGCGGGTGGGGCGAAGGAAGTTCCGCATGGTGGCAGAGCCGGCGCCCGCGAGCGACCGTCGGGCCGAAAAATCTCTGCCGGCCCCGCGGGGCCGGCCGGGCCCTCGCCAGCAAGGGCGCGCCCGACGGCATAGACTGCCCGGTTGCCGCCACTACACAAGACCACGCGGAGTCCGCCATGGGTGCCCCCGAAGCCTTCACGCAGAACCTCGACGTCGGCCACTGGATCGCCGGCGCGCCGCACCGCGGCAGCGGCAGCCGCTCGCAGACGGTGTGGAACCCCGCCACGGGCGCCGCGGCGCGCCGCGTGCTGCGGGCCGAGGCCGCCGACGTCGACGCCGCCGTGGCCGCCGCCGGGGCCGCGCAGCCCGCCTGGGGCGAGATGCCGCCCATCCGCCGCGCCCGCGTGCTCAACCGCTTCCTGGCGCTGATGAACGAGCACAAGGACACGCTGGCCGCCATGATCACCGCCGAGCACGGCAAGGTGTTCTCCGACGCGCAGGGCGAGGTCATGCGCGGCATCGACATCATCGAGTTCGCCTGCGGCGTGCCGCAGCTGCTCAAGGGCGACTACACCGAGCAGGTCTCCACCGGCATCGACAACTGGACGATGCGGCAGCCCCTGGGCGTGGTGGCCGGCATCACGCCCTTCAACTTCCCGTGCATGGTGCCGTGCTGGATGTTCCCGGTGGCGCTGGCCTGCGGCAACGCCTTCATCCTCAAGCCCAGCGAGCGCGACCCCAGCCCCAGCCTCTTCATGGCCGACCTGCTCCGGCAGGCCGGCTTGCCCGACGGCGTGTTCAGCGTGGTGCAGGGCGACAAGGTCGCCGTCGACCGGCTGCTGCAGCACCCGGACGTGGCCGCCATCAGCTTCGTCGGCAGCACGCCGATCGCGCAGCACGTCTACGAGACCGGCGCCCGCCACGGCAAGCGCGTGCAGGCCCTGGGCGGTGCCAAGAACCACCTGGTGGTGATGCCCGACGCCGATCTGGCGCAGGCCGTCGACGCCCTCGTCGGCAGCGCCTACGGCAGCGCCGGCGAGCGCTGCATGGCCATCAGCGTGGCGGTGCTGGTGGGCGACGTGGCCGATCGCATCGTGCCGCTGCTGGCCGAGCGCGCCCGCACGCTGAAGGTGAAGAACGGCCTGGAGGCCGACGCCGAGATGGGCCCCATCGTCACGAAGGAGGC
>JBKDQY010000191.1:0-9022 GCA_046341655.1 Betaproteobacteria bacterium
GCCGTGCGCGCCGGGATCGTGAAGCTGCCGCTGGCCGTGGCCACGGTGGCCGTGGCGGCGCGTCGGTCGGTGCCGGTCACGTGCACCGGGTGCAGCTCGAAGGCCTTGCCGGCCAGCGCCGGCACCGCCACGGTCGCGTCGGTCAGGCCGGCGTTGATGAAGTAGGCCAGCTCGGCGAAGTTGGCGCCGGCGTAGCCCGCGCCGTCGACGTGGCCCACCAGCAGCGTGGGCTGCTGCGACGAGCCGAGGTTGTGGAAGCGCAGGCGCGCGCGGATGTCGGCCGCCGTGCGCAGGCGCAGCAGCGTCGTGCTGGCCCGGATCTTCAGCAGGTCCTTGAAGGCGCCCTGCGTCCACGCGATGGTGCCGGCGTCCATCTTCAGCGCGGCATCGGCCAGGAAGGGCCTGAGCAGCGCCCAGTCGGCGCCGTTGTCGGCCGCGCGCGGCAGGCCGACGCCGAAATTGTGCGTGGCGCCCGTGGGATCGTAGGCGTTGAACCAGTCGCCGCTGTCGTAGCTGTTGCGGTCCAGGCTCTTGCTGCGCAGAAACTCCACGCCCGCGTGCACATAGGCGATGCCCTGCGCGAAGGCCACGGTGGAGACGCCCAGGATCTGCACGCGCGCCCGGTCGGCGGCGCTGGTGCCGCGCGGCAGCTTCAGCGCGTTGATGTCGTACAGCGTCAGGTTGTCGTGGTTCTCGACGTAGTTCACCACCTCGTCGGGCTGGCGCGCGAAGCCGACGCCGCCCAGGTCCTTCAGCTGCACGGTGGTGTCCCAGTGCGTGAGCAGCGTGAAGTCCTCGATGCTGCCGGCCAGGCCGCCCTTGATGAGGTCGCCGCGCCAGCGCAGGTCGTTCAGCGGCCGGCTGCCCGCGCTGGCGTTGGGGGCGTAGTGCAGGCCGTTGATCCAGCCCTGCTCGGAGACGAGCGCGCCGCCGCTGTCGCAGCAGCCGCCGCCGCGCACGGCGTCGCGCAGCTTGTCGCCGAAGGCGCCGATGCGGCTGCCGGCCAGGCCGCCCTGCCGCGCCTGCACGAAGCGCGCGTCGTTGGTCACCTCGCCGAAATTCCAACCCTCGCCGAACAGCTGCACCTCGCGGCCGGCGGCGGCGTTGACCGCGTCGCGCAGGCTCTCCATCACCGGTCGCGGCAGGTGGCCCATCAGGTCGAAGCGGAAGCTCGCGATCCTGTACTCGCGCGCCCACAGCGCTGCCGAGTCGATCATCAGCTGGCCCATCATCCGGTGCTCGGGCGCCGTGTTGTCGCAGCAGGTGCTGTTGGTGACCGTGCCGTCGGCCGTAAGCCGGTGGTAGTAGCCCGGCACCACGCGGTCGAGCACGCTGTTCTCGTTCTGGCCGCTGGCGGTGGTGTGGTTGTAGACCACGTCCATGCCCACGCGCAGGCCGGCGGCGTGCAGGCCCATCACCATCTGGCGGAACTCGCGCACGCGCGCCGCGCCGTCGGCGGGGTTGCTGCTGTAGCTGCCCTCGGGCGCGTTGAAGTGCAGCGGGTCGTAGCCCCAGTTGAAGCAGTCGCCAGCGGCGCCGGCGCTCACGGCCGCCTGCTGCGCCTCGCTGTCGGGCGCGCCGCCCGGGCTGGGCGTGGTGCAGCCGGTCTCGGGCACGCTGGCGATGTCGAACACCGGCAGCAGGTGCACGTCGGTCACGCCGGCCTCGGCCAGGCTCCGCAGGTGGCGCATGCCGGCGCTGTCGCTGCGCGCGAAGGCCGTGTACTTGCCGCGCTCGGCCACCGGCACGGTGGTGTCGCCCACCGAGAAGTCGCGCGGGTGCAGTTCGTACACCACCATGTCGGTGGCGGCGGCCACGCGCGCGGGCACGGCTGACGCATCCCAGCCCGCTGGCTTGGTGGCCGCCGACTGCAGGCTGCCGATCCAGCTGCGCTTGCTGTTGGTGGACAGGCTCACGGAGTACGGGTCGGTGACGAGGTTGCGCACCACGCCCACGCCGCGCACGAACACCTCCACGCCGTAGCGGTAGTAGCGGCCGCTGAGGTCGGCCGCGCGCGTGGCGCTCCACACGCCGGTGGCGGGGTCCATCTCCATCTCGTCGACGGTGGCGGCGGCGCTGGTGGGCGTCTCGTAGGTGAAGACGTAGACCTTCTGCGCCGTCGGCGCCCACAGCTTGAAGCGCGTGCCGAAGCCGCCGACGGTGACGCCGAGGTCGCGCACGTCGGCGGCCGTGTCATAGAGGTCATCGAGCACGCCCGGCACTTGCAGCGTGGTGGCGTTCTGCACCTTGCCGGCGGCGTCTTCCTGCACGATGACGAGCTGGCTCTTCAGCAGCGCCGGCACGCGCGACTGGTCGGCCGCGGGCACGCTGAACACGGCGCCGGCGTCGATCCACTTGAAGCGCTCGCGCAGCGCCGCCGGAACGGTGCCGGTGAAGACGCCGAGCGTCACGGCGCCGTCGGCCCCGCTCACGGTGCCGTCCAGCGGTGCCAGGATCTGCCCGGTGGCCGAGTGGTAGAGCTTCACCGTGCCGCCGGCGGCCACGCGCGGCCACTGGATGAGCGAACGGTCGAGCCAGAAGGCGCGCGCGTCGCGCGTGCTGGCACGGCGCGTGTCGGGCGGGCTCAGGTAGACGGTGGGGTCGCCCTGCACCAGCCACACCTGGCCCACCTGACCGCTGATGGTGAGGCTGCCGAAGGCGACGCGGATGTTGTCGGGCCGGCCGTCCTTGTCGTCCTGGTTGGGCGGCAGGCCGTGGATGATGAACTCCACGCCGGTGCGCGTGGCGTCGCCCGTGGGATTGAGCACCGGGATGTCGAACACCACCTCGCCGCTGCCGGCGGCGTAGCCGGGCATCTGGTCGAAGCGCACGGGGTTGGTCCACTGGTCGATGGCCACGCCCGCCGGCAGGCGGCTGGTGTCGATGCCACTCGTGGGCCACAGGTGCAGGCCCCAGCCGGCGTAGTCGCCCGCGAAGCGCTTGTAGTGCACGCGCAGCGTGCGGATGTCGGGCGTGGCGGCGCCCTCGGGGTTGCGCGTGTAGGTGGCGGAGTCGCCCTGGATGCGCCAGATCTCGTTGCGGCCGGGCTGCAGCGTGTAGCGCTGGTCGGCGCCGGCGTGGTCCTTGTCGTCGCCCTTGTGGAAGATGTAGCCGACGCTGCCGCTGGTGGCCGCGAGCGGCACCTCGTAGCTGCGACCGAAGGCCGTGGCCGTGCCCGTGCGGCCGGCCGTCCAGGTGGTCTCGACGGCGGCGTCCCAGGTGTGCAGCGTCCAGCCGTCGTAGTCGCCGGCGGTGCGCTTGTAGTGGATGGTCAGCGTGGTGGGCGTGGCGCCGCCTCCGCCGCCACCGCCTCCGCCCGGCGCCGCGGGCACGGCGCTCAGCACGGTCTGCCAGGCGCCGTCGCCCAGGGCCAGCCGCGCGTCGGTCGGCGGGGCCACGGGCGGCGCCGGCGTCTCGGCCCCACCACCCCCCCCGCCGCCGCAGGCGGCCAGCAACACCAGCATCAGGCCCGCGAAGCACGGGGCCAGGCGGGCGCGCAGCCCGTTCCACAACAGCGTCATCGGTCGACTCTCCAGCGATCGCCGCGCATGCTATTGAAGCAAAACTACATGTTTACACCGGGCAAACCCGCGCCGAGTTCGTGTAGTCGCCCTGTAGTCGCTAAAAGTTTCGTAGCCAAACTACATAGACAGCCCTGGTGGCCCGTTCCCAAGGCGGCATCAGGGCGATCCCTACAATCCCGGCCGATGAGCCTCGACCGCCAATTCGTGCTGACCGTGACCTGCCCCGATGCCAAGGGCATCGTGCACGCGGTCTCCGGCCTGCTGTACCAGGCCGGCTGCAACATCGTCGACTCGCAGCAGTTTGGCGACCTCGACGGCGAGGGCGCGACCGGCCTGTTCTTCATGCGCGTGCACTTCCAGGCGCCGCCGCAGCTGGCCAGCGTGGCCACGCTGCAGGGCCTGTTCGCGCACACCGTGCAGCAGTTCGGCATGGCGGCGCGCTTGCACGCCCTGGCCACGCGGCCGCGGGTGCTGCTGATGGTGAGCCAGCACGGCCACTGCCTGAACGACCTGCTGTTCCGCTGGAAGAGCGGCTCGCTGGCGGCCGACATCCCGGCCATCGTGAGCAACCACGAGACCCACCGCTCGCTGGCCGACAGCTACGGAATCCCCTTCCACCACCTGCCGCTGAAGGCGGGCAGCGGCGCCGACGCCAAGCGCGCGCAGGAGCGCGAGGTCGAGGCCCTGGTCGAGCGCGAGCGCATCGACCTCGTCGTGCTCGCGCGCTACATGCAGATCCTCAGCCCCGAGCTGTGCACGGCGCTGGCCGGCCGTGCCATCAACATCCACCACAGCTTCCTGCCCAGCTTCAAGGGCGCGCGGCCCTACTTCCAGGCGCACGCGCGGGGCGTCAAGCTCATCGGCGCCACCGCGCACTACGTGACGGCCGACCTCGACGAGGGCCCCATCATCGAGCAGGACGTGCAGCGCGTGGACCACACGATGTCGGCCGAGGACTTCACCGCCGCGGGCCGCGACATCGAGTGCATGGTGCTGGCGCGCGCCGTGCGCTGGCACCTGGAGCACCGCGTGCTGGTCGACGGCCGCAAGTGCGTGGTCTTCCGCTGAAGCGCCGCAAGCCCGGGCCGCCGCCATGCCACCCCCGCCCGCCGCCGCGCTGTTCGCCAGCCCCGACGACGTCGAGGCCGCGTTCTACGAGGCGCTGCAGCGCGGCGACCTCGAGGCGCTGATGGCCCTGTGGGCCGACGACGACGAGATCGTGTGCGTGCACCCGGGCGGAGGCGGCCGGCTCGTGGGGCCGTCCGCCATCCGCGCCAGCTTCGAGGCCATCTTCGCCAGCAGCGGCATCCCGGTGATGCCCGAGCAGGTGCACCGGCTGCAGCAGATGGGCAGCGCCGTGCACCACCTGGTCGAGCGCATCGAGGTGCTCACGCCCGAGGGCCGGCAGGTGGGCTGGGTGGTGGCCACCAACGTGTACGTCAAGACGGGCCGGGGCTGGCGCATCGTCGCCCACCACGCCAGCCCTGCCGAGCCGCAGGAGCCGGCCGAGCCGCTGCGGCACGACGCTCCGAACACCCTGCATTGACGGGGATGGCCGCGGGCTTCGACTACCGGCCGCCCGCCTGGCTGCCCGGCGGCAACGCGCAGACCATCTGGGCCGCGCTGCACGCGCGCCGCTTCGAGGGCGAGGCGCCGCGCTTCGAGCGCGAGCGCTGGGCCACGCCCGATGGCGACTTCATCGACGTCGACCACCTGCAGGGCGCGACCGCCGCACCGCGTCGGCTGGTGCTGTTCCACGGCCTCGAGGGCAGCAGCGCCAGCCAGTACGCGCAGGCCTTCGCGGCGGTGGCGCGCGGGCGCGGCTGGGCCTTCAGCGTGCCGCACTTCCGCGGCTGCAGCGGCGAGCTCAACCGTGGGCCGCGCGCCTACCACTCGGGCGACTTCGAGGAGATCGGCTGGATCCTGCAGCGGCTGCGCGCCGCGAGCCCGCAGCCGCTGCTGGCGGTGGGCATCTCGCTGGGCGGCAATGCGCTGCTGCGCTGGGCGCAGGAAGCGGGCGACACGGCCGCGGCCACCACGGCCGCGGTGGCCGCGGTGTGCTCGCCCATCGACCTGGCCTCGGCCGGCCGCGCCATCGACCGTGGCTTCAACCGGCTCGTCTATGCGCGCATGTTCCTGTCGACCATGATCCCCAAGGCGCTGCAGAAGTGGCGGCAGCACCCGGGCCTGTTCGACCGCGAGCGCGTGGCCGCGGCACGCACCATCTTCGCCTTCGACGACGCCTTCACGGCGCCGCTGCACGGCTTTGCCGGCACGGCCGACTACTGGGCGCGGGCCTCGGCGGCGCCGCACCTGGGGCGCCTGCGCGTGCCGGCGCTGGTGCTGAACGCCGGCAACGACCCCTTCGTGCCCGCGCACGAGCTGCCCGGGCCGCAGCAGGCCGGCCGCTTCGTCAGCCTCTGGCGGCCGGCAGGCGGCGGCCACGTGGGCTTTCCGCACGGCGGCTTCCCGGGGCGGGTGCAGCAGATGCCCGCGGCCGTGGCCGGCTGGCTGGCCGCGCACGCCTGAGCGAGCATCGGGGCATGGACGAGATCGTCAAGGCGGCGCTGAGGAAGTGGCCCCACGTGCCGCACTGCCACGGCTGGCTGGCGCTGGACGCGCGCGGCGAGTGGTACATGCGCGACGAGCGCGTGCAGCGGGCCGGGCCCGTCCCGGCCGTGAAGGGCAGCCGCATCGCGCACGAGAAGCTGCGCGACTTCATCCACCGCAACTACGCGGCCGACGAGCGCGGCGCCTGGTTCTTCCAGAACGGCCCGCAGCGCGTGTACGTGCAACTGGAGGCCGCGCCCTACGTGTGGCGCGTGCAGGACGCGCCGGGCTTCCCGCTGGTGGCCCACACCGGGCAGGCCGCCGGTGCGCTGCGGCAGGCCTGGCTGGACGAACACGGCCGCCTGTTCGCCGACACCGCGCTCGGCTTCGGGCTGGTGCACACGGCCGACATGGCCCTGGCCGCGGGCGCGGTGGAGGCGGCGCTGCAGGAAGGCGCTGGGCACAGCGAAACGGGCGCCTGGGCGCCCGTCGAACTGCCGTTCGCGCAGATGCCCACGCGCTTCGGCTACCAGCTGCTGCCGCAGCCCTGATCGGGCCGCGGTTCCGGGCTCACTTCGAGGCCGCGGCGGCCGGCGCCGGGGCGGCCGGCTCGGGGAAGCTCGCACCGCCCTTGTTGGCCAGGTAGACGACGGCGCGGCCGATCTCGACGTCGCTGTACTCGCCGCCACCCTGCGCCGCCATGGCGCCCTTGCCCTTGAGCGCCGAGTTCAGCAGCGCCTCGTAGCCCGTCTTGATGCGCGGGGCCCAGGCGGCGGCATCGCCGGTCTTGGGTGCGCCGGCGGCGCCGGCGGCGTGGCAGGCCGTGCAGGCCGCCTGGTAGACCTGCTCGCCCGTGCGCAGCACGGCGGGGGCCGAAGCGTCGCGGATCTCGACCGTGCCCACGCGCTGGATGCGCTTGGCCACGGCCTCGGCGGCCAGCGCATCGGTGCCGGCGGCCGGCTTGGCGCCGAAATCGACGTAGTTGGCGAGCAGGATGATCGCCACCACCGGCACCACGAACGATGCGACCACGGTCGCGATCAGCTGCTTGGCGGTGCGGATCGGGCCTTCGTGGGGGCCTTCGTGGGTCTCGGGCGCGGGGTGCTGCTCGCTCATCGTGGTGCCGTGGTGCTGCTCGGGTGCTGCGGGCGGCGCGGCTGCCGGGGCCTGGGCCCGCGCGGCGGCTGTGCCGGACAAAACCGGTCGATTATAGGAGCCGCCCCTGCAGCAGCCTGACACGAGGCCGCCGCGGGCTAGAATCGCTGGCTCGGCCGCGCGGCGACCGTGGTGAAATGGATATCATGCAGCCCTCCGAAGGCTGCGTTGCAGGTTCGATCCCTGCCGGTCGCGCCAGTTTGATCCGTGCTTGGGCACCACCAATCCTGTGAAGTTGCCCATAACTTGGCGCAATCGCGCTGTTATGCGCAATTCCGGCCCCGGCGCAACTTGTGCCACGTTTTGCGCTAGCGGGTTTGCTCGCTGAGGCGCGCGGTTGGCGTGTCGAGTTGAATCAGCCGGTAGTCAAGACACCCCGCTGCAGGCAGGGTGTCGAGGGGCCGGAAGCACGAACGACCGCGGCTCCCCTTCGAGGAGCAACCGCTGCGGATCAGTGGGCCATGGCGACTGGCGCCGCACCCGACTCCCGCGCCAGCCGTTGAGCCACTTGCGCTGCGGCATCGACCATGGCCTTGCCGATCTTGGCGTTGCGCGGCGGCGCCTTCTCGTTCAGGGTGTGGCGGATCACCATCAGAGCCTGCGCCCGAAGTTGGGACGGGTACCAGTCGGACTTGGTGAGCTCGCTGGCCCTGCGCAGACTCGGGACCTTGCCGCAGGCCAGCAGCCGGCAGGCGATCGATTCCGCTTCCTCCAGGGCCTCCCGGTGTCGTTTTTCGTCCTCCAGCTGCTGGCGGTCGCACGTGTCCTTGCGCAGTTGCTGATACAGATCGGGGTGGGCGTTGGCCAGCGTCCCGGTGTCGATGCCAAATTGATACGCGACGTCGCTGGCACAGCGCCCTTCCTTGAGAGCCTTGGTCATGGCTTCGCGCAGGACTTCGTGGGGAACCTGACGGGTGGACTTCTGCTCGCGCCGTGGCACCCGGTCCTGATTCGTGGTCGGTACGGGCTCCCACCGGCCTTCCATCAGGCTCAGCAGCGAGACACCCTCCGCGGCCGCCAAGTCCAGAAGCTGCCCCAACGAGGTCCGCCCGGTCTTGTCGTTGATCCAGTCCGAGAAGTTCGACCGGCATGCACCTGCCCGTTCGCCTAGGGCCACCAGGCCGCTGTCCTTGAAGCGCTCGCGCAAGAAGCGCTTCATCTGCGTATGGCGGTTCATCAGCATGTCGTCGGAACGCGCCAACACGGCGCCGATCTGCTGCGCCCGCCAGGGCAGTCCCGCGCCGATGTGCCTGGGTGCATCCGTGATGCAACGAAAGCCGATCGACCCGCATCCCGAGCAGACGCCCGGGTGCTTGACTCTCAGGTACGGGTCCAAAGCCTCTGACGCTGCCCATGCTATCCACGGTGGCCGCGCTGACAAGGGCGCCGCCCGACCTTGCATTCACCGGATCGGTGAGGGGCGTGACCCGGTGACTCGGCTGCGGCCAGCGAATGGTCTGGAGGCTCGAGTCGTCATGCAGCGAAACACTGCGAGTTGCGGATGGCGCCCTATGCCAGCCGCGCAGCCCTGATGGTCAGCCCTACAGACCGGCGCTGTTGGGCGCCTCACGAGTTCTGGGGACGACCCACACGTCGTTACCCATTGCGCCGCGGCCGCGTCCGCGGCAGCATGCCCCAGCACCATGAGTGCCACAACGAGGAGGAGCGAGCATGCCCAAACACCAGATCTTCTTGGTCCATGGAATGGGCCAGTTCGAACGGGGCTGGTCTTCATCGACGGCGGACCTGCTCAACCGCGTCTTCGATGACTACGAGGTGGGTCAGGAGCTTCG
>JBKDQY010000192.1:0-8649 GCA_046341655.1 Betaproteobacteria bacterium
GCCTGGTAGCGCAGCGCCTTCACGCTGACGCCGGCGGCGTCGACCATGGCCGGGTTCTCGCCGGCGGCGCGCAGCCGCAGCCCGAAGCGCGTGCGGTACAGCAGCCACCACACCGCCACCACCAGCGCCAGCGCGCCGTAGACCATGGCGTTGTGGCCCGTGAAGGCCAGCGCCAGCGTGGTGCCCACGACGGGGACGGCCTTCAGCGCCTCGCCCAGGCCGCCGAGCCAGCCGTCCAGGCGCACGCCCTCGGGCACCGGCGGCGTCTGGCCGCCCAGCGAGAACCACGCGATGCCCAGCACCACCGTCAGGCCCGCTGCCGTCATCGTGATGGCCATGCCCAGCACGACCTGGTCGCCGCGGTGGCTGACGCACGCGTAGCCGTGCAGCATCGACAGCGCCAGCCCCACGGCCACCGCCGCCAGCAGCGCCAGCGCCAGGCTGCCGGTGGCCACGCCCACCGCCGCGGTGGCAAACGCCGTGGCCAGCATCTTGCCCTCCAGGCCCAGGTCGATGACGCCGGCGCGCTCGCACAGCACGCCGGCCAGGGCGCACAGGATCAGCGGCACGCTCACGCGCAGCGTGCTGGCGACGATGCTGCCGATCAGCACCTCATCCACGCGCAGCCCCTCCGCCGGCGGCCCGGTACAGCCGGAGCAGCGCCGGTGCCGCCACCTGCGCCATGGCGCCCGCGAACAGCACGATCAGGCCCTGCAGCATGAACACCATGTCGCGGCTGAAGCCGCTGATCTCGAAGGCCAGCTCGCTGCCGCCCTGGTACAGCGCGCCGAACAGCAGCGCCGCCAGCACGATGCCGCCCGGGTGGTTGCGGCCGATCAGGCTGACGGCGATGCCGGCGAAGCCCGCGCCAGCCACGAAGTCGGGCAGCAGCCGGCCGTGCACGCCGGCGATCTCGTTGACGCCCACCAGGCCGCCCAGCGCACCGGCGGCGGCCATGCTGGCCACCACCAGCCGCTGCGGCCGGATGCCGGCGTACACGGCCGCGCCGGGCGAGAAGCCCACGGCGCGCAGCGCGAAGCCGCCGCGGCTGCGCCAGAGCACCAGCCACGCCAGCCAGGCGGCGGCGGCGGCGATGAACACCGTCAGGTTCAGCGGCGTGCGCGGCCACTCGATGCCCAGGGCGCCCAGCAACTCGTGCACGCCGGGCATCTTCGCGCTCGGGTCGAAGGCGCGGCTCTCGGGCGTCATGTTGCCCGGCTCCTTCAGCACGCCCACCAGCAGGTAGGCCAGCAGCGCCGAGGCGATGAAGTTGAACATGATGGTCGTGATGACCGTGTGGCTGCCGCGCCAGGCCTGCAGCGCCCCCGGCACCGCGCCCCAGGCGCCGCCGAAGGCCGCGGCGGCCAGCACCATCAGCGGCAGCATCAGCACCGCCGGCAGGTGGGCGCCCAGCGCCAGCGCCACGAGGCCCGCGCCCAGCCCGCCCATGATGGCCTGGCCCTCGCCGCCGATGTTGAACAGGCCGCCGTGGAACGCGATGGCCACCGCCAGTCCCGTGAACACGAAGGTGGTGGCGTAGTACAGCGTGTAGCTGATGCCGGCCTGCGAGCCGAAGGCGCCCTTGGCCAGCAGCGCCAGCACCTGCGCCGGGTCGAAGCCCACCAGCAACGTCACGCCGCCGGCCACCAGCAGGGCGATGGCCAGGTTGACGGCCGGCAGCACGGCCACGTCCATCCAGCGCGGCAGTTCGATGGGTTGGCTCATGCCAGGTCGCGCTCGAGTGTCTGGATCCGTTCGGGCTGAGCCTGTCGAAGCCCCCGTGGTCCGCACGGGGCTTCGACAGGCTCAGCCCGAACGGTTCGTGGATGCGCCTGATGGCGAAGCCGCTTCAATGCGCCCCTCCCATCAGCCGGCCCAGCGCCGCCTCGCTGCACTGCGCGATCGGCAGCTCGCCGGCCACGCGGCCGGCGTTCATGACGACCACGCGGTCGGACAGCGCCAGGATCTCGTCGAGCTCGGAGGACACCACCAGCACGGCGCCGCCGGCGTCGCGCAGCGCGCGCAGGCGGCCGTGGATGAACTCGATGGCGCCGATGTCGACACCGCGCGTGGGCTGGCCCTCCAGCAGCACCTGCGGCGGCCGCTCGCCGCCCGAGCCGGCGTGGGCCTCGCGCGCGAGCACCAGCTTCTGCTGGTTGCCGCCGCTGAACTTGCTGCTGCGCAGCATCGGGTCGCGGGGGCGGACGTCGTAGCGCTCCATCATCGCGGCGCAGTCCTCGCGCATGGCGCGGCGGCGCATCCAGGCCAGCAGGGCGCGGGTGGTGTAGCGGGGTGCGGCGTGGTAGCCCAGCGCGGCCGACTCCCAGGCGTCGAAGGGCAGCACCAGGCCGCGCCGGTGGCGGTCCTCGGGCACGTGGGCCACGCGCAGCGCGCGCGCGGTGCGCGGGTCGAGCCAGTGCGCGGGCTCGAAGCTCCGGGCGCCGAGCTCCAGCGTGCCGGCCTGCGGCACCAGCAGGCCCGACAGTGCGTCGAGCAGCTCGCCCTGGCCGTTGCCCGAGACGCCGGCGATGCCGACGATCTCGCCGGCGTGCAGCGCCAGCGACACGTCGGCCAGCCGTGGCACGCCCAGCTCGTCGGCCCAGCGCAGGTTCGAGGCGCGCAGCAGCACGGGGCCGGGCTCTCGCGCGGCCGTGCCGTCGCGGCCGATGTTGACGCGGCGGCCCACCATGGCCTCGGCCAGGCCGTCGATGGAAGTCTCGCCGATGGCGCAGTCCAGCACCACCTCGCCGCCGCGCATCACCGTGACGGCGTCGCACAGGGCCATGATCTCCTTGAGCTTGTGCGTGATCAGCAGCACCGTGGTGCCGCGCGCGCGCAGGCCGCGGAGCGTGTCGAACAGTTGCCCGGTCTCGGCCGGCGTGAGCACGGCGGTGGGCTCGTCGAGCACGAGGATGCGGGCGCCGCGGAACAGGGCCTTGAGGATCTCCAGCCGCTGGCGCTCGCCCACCGGCAGCGCGTGCACCTCGGCGTCGAGGTTTACCAGCAGCCCGGTCTCGTGCATCAGCGCCTCGAGCCGCGTGCGCACCTGTGCGCGCGCCCCGGGCAGGCTCCAGCCGGGCTCGGCGCCGAGCATCACGTTGTCGAGCGCGCTCAAGGTGTCCACCAGCATGAAGTGCTGGTGCACCATGCCGATGCCCAGGCGAATGGCCTCGCGCGAGCCGCGGATGCGCGCCGGCTGCCCGTCGATGGCGATCTCGCCCCCGTCGGCCTCGTAGAAGCCGTACAGGATGCTCATCAGCGTGCTCTTGCCGGCACCGTTCTCGCCGACGATGCCGTGCACGGTGCCGGCCTCGACCGTGAGGTTCACGTCGCGGTTGGCGTGCACGGCGCCGAAGCGCTTGTCGATGTGGCGCATCGCCACCGCGGGCGGCGCCGTGCTCCCAGCACGCAAGATCTCAGCCTCGGGGCGGCGGCTGCGTCACCTGCAGGCGTTGTTCGCCATGAAGTCGATGACCTTGACCTTGCCGCTGACGATGTCGGCGCGCGCGGCGTCCACGCGCTTGCGCATGTCGGCGGTCACGAGCCGGGCGTTGTGCTCGTCCAGCGCCACGTCGACGCCGCCTTCCTTCAGGCCCAGCGACGACACGCCCGGCTTCACGCCCTTGAAGGCCTCGTAGACGGCCACGTCGACGCGCTTGACCATGCTGGTGAGCATGGTGCCCGGATGCAGGTGGTTCTGGTTGCTGTCCACGCCGATGGCCAGGCGGCCGTTGTCCTTGGCCGCCTGGTACACGCCCAGGCCGGTGCCGCCGGCGGCGGCGAAGATGACGTCCACGCCCGCGGCGAACTGAGCCTTGGCGAGCTCGCCGCCGCGGGCGGGGTCGTTCCAGGCCGCGGGGGTGGTGCCGGTCATGTTGGCCACGACCTCGGCCTTGGGGTTGACGAACTTCGCGCCCTGCTCGAAGCCGCACTGGAACTTGCGGATCAGCGGGATGTCCATGCCGCCCACGAAGCCCACCTTGCCGGTCTTGCTGGCCATGGCGGCCATCATGCCCACGAGGAAGCTGCCCTCGTGCTCCTTGAAGACGATGCTCTGCACGTTGGGCAGGTTGACGACGCTGTCGATGATGGCGAACTGTAGCTTCGGGAAGTCCTTCGCGACCTTCTCGAGGCTCGAGCCCTGGCTGAAGCCGATGGCCACGATGGGGTTGGCGCCGCGCTCGGCCATGCGGCGCTTGGCCTGCTCGCGCTGCGTGGGGTTGCTGATCTCGAACTCGAGGTAGTTCTTGCCCGACTCCTTCTTCCAGCGCTCGGCGCCGTCGAAGGCGGCCTGGTTGAAGCTCTTGTCGAACTTGCCGCCCATGTCGTAGATGACGGCGGGCTGGGCCTGCGCCGCGGTGGCGGCGGTGGCGATCAGCGCGGCGGCGAGCAGCTGGGGCGTCAGGTTCCTGGGCATGGTCTGGGGTCTCCGGGTGGTGATGCGGTGGGAAGTGGTTCCGGGCAGGATAGCAAGCGGCGCGCCCGCGGCAGCGGCGGGTTCACCCGGTGCCGGCAGGGCCGGCGCGTCGGCTCAGCGCTCGGCGGCGCCGAGCTTGTCGAGCAGCGCGTCGAGCTCGTCGAGGCTGGCGAAGGCGATGGCGATCTCGCCGTGCCCGGCGCGGCCCTTGCGCAGGCGGATCTCCACCGGCGCCGTGAGCACGTCGGCCAGGCGTTCCTCGAGCCGGGCGATGTCGCGCGGCTTGGCGGCAGCGCGGGCCTTGGCCGGCGCCGCCTGGGCCTGCGCCGCCTGCGCCTGGCGCGCCACCAGCCGCTCGGCCTCGCGCACGTTCAGCTTGCGGGCGACCACGGCCTGCGCCGCCATCACCTGCTCGGCCGCGGGCAGGGCCAGCAGGGCGCGCGCGTGGCCCATCTCGAGGTCGCCGGCCATCAGCATCTGCTGCACGGCCTCGGCCAGGTTCAGCAGGCGCAGCAGGTTGCTCGCGGCGCTGCGCGAGCGGCCCACGGCCTGCGCCGCCTGCTCGTGCGTGAGCCCGAAGTCGCGCACCAGGCGCTGCAGGCCCTGCGCCTCCTCGAGCGGGTTCAGGTCCTCGCGCTGGATGTTCTCGATCAGCGCCATCACCGCCGCGGCCTCGTCGGCCACGGGCTTGACGAGCACCGGCACCTCGTCGAGGCCGGCCAGCTGCGCGGCGCGGAAGCGGCGCTCGCCGGCGATGATCTCGTAGCGCCCCGGCTCCGCCACCGGCCGCACCAGAATGGGCTGCATCACGCCCTGGCTGCGGATGCTCTGCGCCAGCTCGTACAGCGAGCCTTCGTCCATGCGCGTGCGCGGCTGGTAGGCGCCCGGGCGCAGGGCCGACAGCGGCAGCACCGACGGCGGGCCTTCGGCGGCGGGCGTTTCGGGGGCGGTGGGGCCGAGCAGGGCCTCGAGGCCGAGGCCCAGGCCCGTGCGTTTCTTGGTGACCATGGCGGCGGATTGTCTCAGCGCGCGTGGCGGCGCTCGGCGGGGTAGATCACGTCGCGCTCCAGCCAGCGGCGCAGCCTCTGCACGCGCGGGTCCATGCGGCCGGGGAAGCTGGCGAGGTGCTCGACCACGCCGTCCACGCGCAGCCACAGGCGCTGGCGCCCGTCGATCTTCCACTTGCCGCTGATGCGCGCGGCCAGCACGTCGTCGGCCTCGGGGCGCGCGAGCACGCGCTTGAGCGCGTCGCCGTGCATCCAGACGTGGCGGCCGTCGTCGACGATGTCGAAGGGCACGCCGGCGAAGGCGTGGTGGCGTCCCTCGGCACGTTTCCAGAGCTGGCTGCGCCAGCCGCCGTGCGCGCGCTCGCCCAGGCTGATGATCCAGCGCGGCAGGAACACGATCACGATCGCCGAGGCGCCGGCCACGCCGAGCACGAACATCACCCCCAGCACCCAGGAGACGGCGGACAACACCACCGCCAGGGCGCCGAGCACGATCACGACGACGGCCTGCTCCGACGGCTTCATGCCGGCTCCAGCGCCTGCAGCAGCGCCAGGCCCTCGGGCCAGTCGCCCAGGCCGCTGTCGGCGTTGACGTGGCCGCGTGCCCCGATGTCCACGAAGCGGGCGCCCCAGTGGCCGGCCATCTCGCGGGCGCGCTCCATGGCGCAGTACGGGTCGTCGCTGCTGGCCACCACGGTGGCGGCAAAGGGCAGCCGGCCGCGCTCGATGCGGCGCCAGGCGCCGGCGATGGCACCGGGGGTGTCGGGGCGCTCGGTGTCGGGCGGCGCCACCAGCAGCGTGCCGGCCACGCGCGCGGTGTGGTGCGAGTGCGCGGCCCAGGCCGCCACCAGCTGGCAGCCCAGGCTGTGCGCGGCCAGCCGCACGGGCGCGGCTTCGGCGAGCAGGGCCTCGTCCAGCCGGGCCAGCCAGTCGCCGCGGCGCGGCGTCAGCCAGTCGGCCTGCTGCACGCGCACGAAGCCGTGGGCCCGCTCCCAGCGGCTTTGCCAGTGGTCGGGGCCGGAGTCCTGCCAGCCGGGCAGCACGAGCACGCGCGTGTTGGGGGCCATGGGGTATATCCTGTGCGACATTGCATCATGGGCGGCGCCGGGCCGCGAGCGAAAGGGGCAGCGATGGCGTTCACCGTGTTCGTCGACGGCCAGGAAGGCACGACCGGCCTGCGCATCCACGAAGTGCTGGCCGGCCGCCGCGACGTCGAGCTGCTGAAGATCGCCGCCGACAAGCGCAAGGACGCCGCCGAGCGCGCAAGGCTGCTCAACGCCGCCGACGTGGCCTTCCTGTGCCTGCCCGACGCCGCCGCGCGCGAGGCCGTGGCGCTGGTGGAGAACCCGCGCACCTGCCTGATCGACGCCAGCACCGCGCACCGCACGGCGCCGGGCTGGGTGTTCGGGCTGCCCGAACTCTGCGCCGGCCAGCGCGAGGCCCTGCGCCGCGCGAAGCGCATCGCGAACCCGGGCTGCCACGCCAGCGCCTTCATCCTGCTGCTGCGGCCGCTGCTCGACGCCGGCCTGGTGCCGCCGGCGACGCCGCTGAGCGCCACGTCCATCACCGGCTATTCGGGCGGCGGCAAAAGGATGATCGAGCAATACCAGGCTATTCCGATGGAGCAGGCGCTCACGTCGCCGCGGCCTTACGCGCTGGGGCTGGCGCACAAGCACCTGCCCGAGATGATGGCGCACACGGGCCTGGGCACGCCGCCGATCTTCATGCCCGTGGTGGCCAGCTTCTACAAGGGGCTGGCGGTGACGGTGCCGCTGCACACGCAGGCGCTGGGCACCACGCCCGAGGCCGTGCACGCGGCGCTGGCGGCGCGCTACGCCGGCGAGCGCTTCGTGCGCGTGATGCCGCTGCGCGACGCGGCCACTCTGGAGGCGGGCTTCCTCGACGTGCAGGCCTGCAACGACACCAACCGCGCCGACCTGTTCGTGTTCGCCAACGCCACGCAGGCGCTGCTGGTGGCGCGGCTGGACAACCTGGGCAAGGGCGCCAGCGGTGCGGCGGTGCAGGCCATGAACGTGCACCTGGGGCTGGACGAGGGCCTGGGGCTGTAGCCCCGGCGGCCCGGTCGCTCAGGTGCCGGGGCGCTCGAGGTACTCGTAGCCGTAGCCGTCGACGAAGCCCAGCCGGCGGTACACCGCCAGCGCCGGGCCGTTGGCCGCATCCACCTGCAGGTAGGCCATGGTTGCGCCCTGGCTCGCGCCCAGCAGCAGCAGGTGCTCGCACAGCAGCCGCGCCAGGCCCTGGTTGCGGGCCTCGGGGTGGGTGAAGACGTCGTACAGCCCGGCCAGTGGGGCCTCGGTCGCCACCTGCCCGCAGGCCATGACGGCGCCGTCGACCGGCCGCCGCAGCACCAGGCCGCGGTAGGGCACGGGCGAGTGCGCCAGGCGCAGCGCGTGGCTGCGGCGGTGCCCGGGCGGCGAGCCGCGCAGCGCGCCCACGGCCTCGGCGAAGGCGTCGCCATCCAGCGGCTCCAGCCGCAGGCCCGCGGGCACCGGGGGCGGCGCGTCGGCGGGCAGGGTGGGTGCGACCAGCACCCGTGTCGGGTCCACCGCCTCGAAGCCGCGGGCCTGCAGTGCCGCGGGCAGGTCGGCCGGCTGCGTGAACGGGGTGATGCGGAAGATCAGCGGCACCCCGGCGCGCGCGCAGGCGGCCTCGGCGGCGGCGATGCGTTCGTCCAGCGGCAGCACGCCCGGCATCAGCGCGTTCACGCAGCGCGCGCGGCGGGCCTTGCCGGGCAGGGTGCGCACCAGCCAGCCGTCGATCCACCACTGGCCCGGCGGCGCGCTGGCGTTGAGGCCGGCGTCCTCCACGCGCGACAGCAGCGCGGCCGGCAGCGCCATCGGGTGCTTCTCGGGGCCGTCAGGCCGCGGGCGCCGCGGCGGCGGGCTTGTGCCCCAGCCGCGCCGCCATCTCGCGCGCGAAGGCGACGAAGGCTTGCGCGCCCTTGCTGGCGGGGTCGAAGGTCACGCCGGGCTGGCCGTAGCTGGGCGCCTCGGCCAGGCGCACATTGCGCGGGATGACGGTGTCGAACACCTTGTCGCCGAAGTGCGCCTTGAGCTGGTCGGACACCTGCTGCTGCAGCGTGATGCGCGGGTCGAACATCACGCGCAGCAGGCCGATGATCTCGAGCTCGCGGTTGAGGTTGGCGTGCACCTGCTTGATGGTGTTGACGAGGTCCGACAGGCCCTCGAGCGCGAAGTACTCGCA
>JBKDQY010000193.1:0-3987 GCA_046341655.1 Betaproteobacteria bacterium
GGCACGCCCACGATGGGCGGCGTGCTGGTGCTCATCGGCATCGGCGTGAGCACGCTGCTGTGGTTCGACTGGACCAACCGCTTCGTCTGGGTGGTGATGCTGGTCACCTTCGGCTTCGGCGCCATCGGCTGGGTGGACGACTACCGCAAGGTCGTGCACAAGGACCCGGAGGGCATGCGCAGCCGCGAGAAGTTCTTCTGGCAGAGCCTGATCGGCCTGGTGGCCGCGCTGTACCTGGCCTTCAGCGTCGCCGAGACCAGCAACGTGCGCGTGCTCGAGCTGTTCCTGCGCTGGGTGGACAGCGGGTTCAGCACCGAGCTGCCGCCGCGCGCCGACCTGATGGTGCCGTTCTTCAAGAGCATCAGCTACCCGCTGGGCGTGTTCGGCTTCATCGCGCTGAGCTGGTTCGTCATCGTCGGCGCCAGCAACGCGGTGAACTTCACCGACGGGCTGGACGGCCTGGCCATCATGCCGGTGGTGCTGGTGGGCAGCGCGTTGGGCGTGTTCGCCTACGTCGTGGGCCGGGCGGACTTCTCGCGCTACCTGCTGTTCCCGCACATCCCCGGCGCCGGCGAGCTGCTGGTGTTCTGCGCCGCCATGGCCGGCGCGGGGCTGGCCTTCCTGTGGTTCAACGCCAACCCGGCGCAGGTGTTCATGGGCGACGTCGGCGCGCTGGCGCTGGGCGGGGCGCTGGGCACCATCGCCGTCATCACCCGCCAGGAGATCGTGCTCGGCATCATGGGCGGCATCTTCGTGGCCGAAGCCCTGAGCGTGATGATCCAGGTGGCCTGGTTCAAGTACACGAAGCGGCGCTACGGCACCGGTCGGCGCGTGTTCCTGATGGCGCCGCTGCACCACCACTTCGAGAAGAAGGGCTGGGCCGAGACGCAGGTGGTGGTGCGCTTCTGGATCATCACCATGCTGCTGTGCCTGGTGGGGCTGGCGAGCCTGAAGCTCCGGTGATCACGATGGACTGGCTCAACCAGACCCCCGTGCTCGTGCTGGGCCTCGGCACCAGCGGCCTGGCCATGGCGCGCTGGTGCGCGCGGCATGGCGCGGCGGTGACGGTGTGGGACTCGCGCGAGCAGCCGCCCGGTGCCGAGGCGCTGGCCGCCGAACACCCGGGGGTGGCGCTGCGCTCCGGCACGCCCGATGCCGCGCTGCTGCAGGGCTGCCAGCTGGTGCTGAAGAGCCCCGGCCTGGCCCCGGCCGACGAGCGCATCGCGCCGCTGCTGGCCGAGGCCCGCGCCACCGGCATCGCGGTGCTGGGCGAGCTGGACCTGTTCGCCCGCGCGCTGGCCGACCTGAAGGCCGCGCGCGGCTATGCGCCGCGCGTGCTGGCCATCACCGGCACCAACGGCAAGACGACCACCACCGCGATGACCGCGCTGCTGGTGGAGCGCGCCGGCAAGACGGTGGCCATGGCCGGCAACATCGGCCCGGCGCTGCTGGACGTGCTGGCCGGGCGGCTGGCGGCGCACGACGCCGACCCCGCCACGCCGCTGCCCGAGGTGTGGGTGCTGGAGCTCTCGAGCTTCCAGCTCGAAGGCGGCGGCAGCGGCGTGTCGCGCGCCGCCTGGGGCTTCGAGCCCGACGCCGCAGCGATCCTGAACCTGACGCAGGACCACCTCGACTGGCACGGCACGATGGCCGCCTATGGCGCGGCCAAGGCGCGCATCTTCGGCACGCGGGCGGTGTGCGTGATCAACCGCGACGACGCCGCGGTCGAGGCCCTGCTGCCGCGCCCGGAGCTGCACGAGAAGGGCCCGCAGAAGGGCAAGCCGAAGTCGGCCGAGCGCGCCGCCGTGCGCTTCGGCCTGGACGCCCCGCGCGAGCCGGGCGACTTCGGCCTCGTCGTCGAGGCCGGCATGGCCTGGCTGGTGCGCGCGCTGCCGCTGGAAGAGGGCGTCAGGCTCAAGAAGGGCGAGGAGCCCGAGATCCACCTGCAGCGCCTGATGCCGGCCGACGCGCTGCGCGTGCGCGGCCGCCACAACGCGGCCAACGCGCTGGCGGCGCTGGCGCTGGCCACGGCCATCGGCTGCCCGCTGGCACCGATGCTGCACGGCCTGCGCGAGTACGTCGGCGAGCCGCACCGCGTGCAGTTCGTGGCGCGTGTTTCGGCTGGTTCGGGCGATGTCGACTTCTACGACGACAGCAAGGGCACCAACGGCGGCGCCACCGTGGCCGCGCTGGAGGGCCTGGGCGCCGACCTCGCGCCGGCGCGGCTGGTGGTCATCCTGGGCGGCGACGGCAAGGGGCAGGACTTCGCGCCGCTGGCCGCGCCGCTGCGCCACCACGCGCGCGCCGTGGCCACCATCGGCCGCGACGCCCCGGCCATCGAGGCCGCTGTCGAGCCGCTGGCGCGCGAGCTGCCGCTGCAGCGCTTCGACTCGCTCGAGCGGGCCGTCGCCTGGTGCTTCGCACAGGCCCGGCCCGGCGACGCCGTGCTGCTGAGCCCGGCCTGCGCCAGCCTGGACATGTTCCGCAACTACGCCCACCGCGCCGAGGTCTTCGTGGCCGCCGTGCAGGCATTGGCGGCCGAGCGGGGAGACCTGGCATGAACGCCGCCGGCGCGCTGCAGGGCCTGTGGACGCAGCTGCGCGCGCGGCTGGCGCGCCGCCGCGGCAGCGAGGGCGCCCGCGGCCCGCTGCCGGTGCGCGAGCACGTCGACCTGGCCGGCGCGCGGCCCGTGCGCCTGAGCAGCTTCGACACCCAGCTCGTCACCGTGGTGGCCGCGCTCGCGGCCTTCGGGCTGGTGATGGTGTACTCGGCCAGCATCGCGATGGCCGACAACCCGCGCTTTGCGGGCATCACGCAGGGCTTCTTCCTGCAGAAGCACCTCATCGCCCTGGGCGTGGCCTTCGTCGCGGCGCTGCTGACGGTGCAGCTGCCGATGTCGTTCTGGGAGAAGAACGCGCCCTGGGTCTTCGTCGTCGCGCTGGTGCTGCTGGTGGCGGTGCTGCTGCCCTTCATCGGCAAGGTGGTCAACAACGCGCGCCGCTGGATCCCGATGGGCTTCATGAACTTCCAGCCCAGCGAGCTGGCCAAGCTGGCCATCGCGCTGTACGCCGCGAGCTACATGGTGCGGCGCATGGACGTGCGCGAGAACTTCTGGCGCGCCGTCACGCCCATGGTGGTGGCGGTGGTGTTCGTGGGCGCGCTGCTGCTGCGCCAGCCCGACATGGGCGCCTTCATCGTGATCGCCACCATCGCGATGGGCATCCTGTTCCTGGGCGGGGTCAACGCGCGCATGTTCTTCCTGATCGCGCTGGTGATGCTGCTGGTGCTGGGCCTGTTCCTGGCCTTCGACGACCTGCGGCGCGAGCGCATCCTGGCCTACCTGGACCCGTGGAACCCGAAGTACGCGCAGGGCAAGGGCTACCAGCTCACGCACAGCCTCATCGCGCTGGGCCGTGGCGAGATCTTCGGACAGGGCCTGGGCGCGAGCGTGGAGAAGCTGCACTACCTGCCCGAGGCGCACACCGACTTCCTGCTCGCCGTGATCGGCGAGGAGCTGGGCTTCGTGGGCGTGGCGGCGGTCATCGGCGCCTTCTTCTGGCTCACGCGGCGCATCGTCGGCATCGGCCGCCAGGCCATCGCGCTGGACCGCGTGTTCGCCGGGCTGCTGTGCCAGGGCATCGGCATCTGGATCGGCTTCCAGGCCTTCATCAACATGGGCGTGAACCTGGGCGTGCTGCCCACCAAGGGGCTGACGCTGCCGCTGATGAGCTACGGCGGCAGCGCGATCCTGATGAACGCGGTGGCGCTGGCGATGGTGCTGCGGGTGGACATCGAGAACCGAGCGCTCATGCGTGGGGGGCGGGCATGAACGAGCCGCGCCGCGCTGCGTTCGGGCTGAACTTGTCGAAGCCTGCGGGATCGCTTCCGTTCGGGCTGAGCTCGTCGAAGCCTGCGGGATCGCCTCCGTTCAGGCTGAGCTCGTTGAAGCCTGCGGGATCGCCTCCGTTCGGGCTGAGCTTGTCGAAG
>JBKDQY010000194.1:0-3360 GCA_046341655.1 Betaproteobacteria bacterium
ATCCTGTTCCGCACGCGGCTGAGCTCCGACATGTTCCGCGGCCTGGCGCCCTGGATGCAGGCCCTGCCGGGGCGGCTGCTGCACGTCAACGTGGTGGGCTGCACCATCTTCGCGGCGGTGTCGGGCAGCAGCGCCGCCACCTGCGCCACCATCGGCAAGATGAGCCTGCCAGAGCTGGCCCGCCGCGGCTACCCCGATGGCATCAGCATCGGCTCGCTGGCCGGCGCCGGCACGCTGGGCCTGCTGATCCCGCCGTCGATCATCATGATCGTCTACGGCGTGGCGGCCGATGTCTCGATCGCGCAGCTGTTCATCGCCGGCGTGGTGCCGGGCATCCTGCTGGCGCTGCTGTTCTCGGGCTACCTGGTGGTGTGGGCGCTGCGCAACCCGGCGCTCGTGCCGCCGGCCGACGCCCCGCTGCCGCTGCGCGCGAGATTGGCCGAGTCGCGCCACCTGATCCCGGTGGTGCTGCTGATCGCGGCCGTGCTGGGCAGCATCTACGGCGGCATCGCCACCCCCACCGAAGCCGCGGCCGTGGGCGTGCTGGGCGCGCTCGTCGTCAGCGCGGCGCAGGGCTCGCTGAACTGGCAGAGCTTCAAGGACAGCCTCTTCGGCGGCACGCGCCTGTTCTGCATGATCGCGCTCATCCTCGCCGGCGCGGCCTTCCTGACGCTGAGCATGGGCTACATAGGGCTGCCGCGCCATCTGGCGGAGTGGATCGGCGGCCTGGGCCTCGAGCCCTGGCAGCTGCTGCTGGCGCTGATGGCCTTCTACATCGTGCTCGGGTGCTTCCTCGACGGCATCAGCATGGTCGTGCTGACCATGGGCGTGGTCATGCCCACCGTCACCGCCGCCGGCATCGACCCGCTGTGGTTCGGCATCTTCATCGTGCTGGTGGTCGAGATGGCGCAGATCACGCCGCCGGTGGGCTTCAACCTCTTCGTGCTGCAGGGCATGACGGGGCGCGACATCGGCTGGATCGCGAAGGCGGCGTTCCCGTTCTTCCTGCTGATGATCGCGGCCGTGGGGCTGATCTGGGCCTTCCCGGGCCTGGTGACGGCACTGCCGCAGCAGATGCGGGGCTGAGCCCGCCGCCCTCGCGGTGCGGGCCGGAGATCGGCCCGGCTTGCCGTGTTGTTCGGACGATCGGGCGGCGCGGGGCTGCCTAGCATCCTGACCATGTCCGACCTGTCGACACCGCCGCTGCGGCTGCTGCCCGAGGGCGAGGCCGTTCCGCGGCCCTGGCCAACGCCCGAGCTGGTCGGCTACGCGGCGGCCAGCCCATTCGGCGTGCCGCCCGTCGTGGCGATCGAGGGCCACAACGGCCACGCCATCAAGGGCCGGCTGACGCGGTTCGAGCCGAACCGCGACGAGATCGAGCTCATCCCCTCCGGGCAGTCGCGCCCCATGCCGGTTCGCCCCGGCCAGTTCCGGCGGCTGTGCCTGATCGAGCCGCTGGAGGCGCTGGCGCCGGTGGAACTGCCCGGACTGGGCGAGCCGGGCTGGGAGCGCGCGTCGCTGCCGTTCGTCGTGCACTTCCTGCAGGGCGCGGCGTGGCATGGCCACACCATCGGCCATCACGAGCGGCCGGAGGGCCTTTACCTGTTCGAGCCCTTCGACGACCGAGGCTCGGTGCGCCGCTGGTTCGTGCCGCGCGCGGCCTACTCGCAAGCGACGATCGGCCCCTTGCTGGGGCAGGCGCTGCTGCAGCAGGAGGTGGTGTCGCAGGATCAGCTGGCCGAGACGCTGGCCGAGCAGCAGGCCCTGCGCAGCCGCAAGCTTGGCGACATGCTCGTGGTGCGCCAGATCGTCACGCGCGACGAGCTCGAGGAGGCGATCGAGCAGCAGTCGAAGATGCCCATGGTGCGCATCGGCGAGGCGCTGGTGGCCCTGGGCTACGTCACCGAGGAGCAGCTGTCGCTCGCCCTGGTGCAGCAGGCCGAGGACCGCAGCGTGCCTCTGGGCGAGCTGCTCGTGAGGAAGGGCCTGGTCGACCGCGCCGACCTGCAGACCGCGCTGGCCCGCAAGATGGGCTACCCGCTGGTGGACGTGGCCCAGTTCCCCGCGGACACCGAATCGCTGATGCGGCTGCCGTACGCGGTGGCCTCGCGCGTGCCGGCATTGCCGCTGGTCGTCCGCGGCGGGCGGCTGGTGGTGGCGGTGGAGGATCCGTCCGACCGCCGGAAGCTCGAGGAGGTCGAGTTCGCAGCGCAGTGCAAGCTGGTGCCGGTGCTGGCGCGCAGCGGCGTGCTGCACGCCGCCGTCGACCGCGCCTACGAGCGGCTGGGTGCGCTCGACCCCAAGGGCGGCCGCGTCGTCGATGGCGGCGCGATGGCGGACTTCGAGCTCGGCGACGCCAGCCGGCTGCTGGCGACCATGGAGGGCAGCGCCGCCACCGGCGGCGACGACGAGGTGGTCGAGAGCATCGAGCAGAGCGACAACTCGCTGGTGCGGCTCATCAACTCCATGATCGTCGAGGCGCACTCGCAGGGCGTCTCCGACATCCACGTCGAGTGCCCCGCCGGGCGCGAGAAGGTGCGCATCCGCTTCCGCAAGGACGGCCTGATGCGGCCCTACCTCGAGCTGCCCCCGGGCTACCGCAGCGCGCTGATCGCGCGGCTGAAGATCATGTGCGACCTCGACATCAGCGAGCGCCGCAAGCCGCAGGACGGCAAGATCAGCTTCGGCAAGTTCGTGCAGGGTCTGCGGCTGGAACTGCGCGTGGCCACCATCCCCACCAGCGGCGGCCTCGAGGACGCCGTGCTGCGCCTGCTGCAGGGCAGCAAGCCCCTGCCGCTGGACAGGCTGGGCCTGTCCGAAGCCAACCTGGCGCGCGTGCGCGAGGCGGCGGCCCGCCCCTTCGGCATGCTGCTGTGCGCGGGACCCACCGGCAGCGGCAAGACGACGACGCTGCACTCGCTGATGGGCAGCATCAACACGCCCGAGCGCAAGATCTGGACGGCCGAGGACCCGGTGGAGATCACCCAGCCCGGGCTGCGCCAGGTGCAGGTGAACCCCCGCATCGGCTGGAACGTCGCCACGGCCCTGCGCGCCTTCCTGCGCGCCGACCCCGACGTGATCATGGTCGGCGAGATCCGCGACGAGGAGCCGGCCCGCGTCGCCGTGGAGGCCAGCCTCACGGGCCCCCTGCTGCTGTCGACGCTGCACTCGCTGATGGGCAGCATCAACACGCCCGAGCGCAAGAGCTGGTCGGCCGAGGACCCGGTGGAGATCACCCAGCCCGGGCTGCGCCAGGTGCAGGTGAACCCCCGCATCGGCTGGAACTTCGCCAAGGCCCTGCGCGCCTTCCTGCGTGCCGACCCCGACGTCATCATGGTCGGCGAGATCCGCGACGAGGAG
>JBKDQY010000195.1:0-4699 GCA_046341655.1 Betaproteobacteria bacterium
CACCTGCTGCTGCAGCGTGATGCGCGGGTCGAACATCACGCGCAGCAGGCCGATGATCTCGAGCTCGCGGTTGAGGTTGGCGTGCACCTGCTTGATGGTGTTGACGAGGTCCGACAGGCCCTCGAGCGCGAAGTACTCGCACTGCATGGGCACGATCACGCCGTGGGCCGAGCACAGGCCGTTGAGCGTGAGCAGGCTCAAGCTGGGCGGGCAGTCGATGAGCACGAAGTCGTACTCGGCCTTCACGGCGGCCAGGGCGGCCTTGAGGCGGCGTTCGCGCTGCTCCAGCGGCACCAGCTCCACCTCGGCTCCGGCGAGCTCGCGGTTGGCCCCCAGCACGTGGTAGCCGCCGTGCGGGCTGGGCCGGCGCGCCTGGGCGATGCCTGTCGCGCCGAGCAGCACGTCGTACACGCTGGCCTCGAGCGCGCGCTTGTCGATGCCCGAGCCCATGGTGGCGTTGCCCTGCGGGTCGAGGTCGACCATCAGCACGCGGTGGCCCAGCTGTGCCAGGCCGGCGGCGAGGTTGACGGTGGTGGTCGTCTTGCCGACGCCGCCTTTCTGGTTGGCGATGCAGAAGATGCGCATGGGCTTGCCCCGGGTCAGGGCGCGGCGAGCTTGAGGCCGAAGCCGACCAGCGCCACGCCCGCCAGGCGCTGCAGGGCGGCAGCCAGGCGGCGGTGGGCGCGCACCTGCGCGCTCACGGTGTCGGCCAGCCACACCAGCGCCAGGCAGTAGGCGGCACTGATCGCGGCGATGGTGGCGGCCATGGCCGCGAAGGTGGGCAGGCCCTGGTGCGTGGCCGGGTCGATGAACAGCGGGAAGAAGGCCATGTAGAAGACGATGGCCTTGGGGTTGAGCAGCGTGATCAGGAAGGCCTGTCGCGCGTAGTGCCCGGAGTGCATGCGGATGGGCGAGGCCTCGCCGTCGCGCGCGAAGATGAGCTTCAGGCCGATCCAGGCCAGGTAGGCGGCACCCGCGTACTGCACGGCCTTGAACACCGCGGGGTGGGCCGCCAGCAGCGCCGCCACGCCCGCCACGGCCAGCCACAGCAGCACCTGGTCTCCGACCAGCAGGCCCAGCGTCGCGGCGGCGCCGCCGCGACGGCCGCCCTTGCCGGTGGCCGTGAGCAGCGCGAAGGTGCCCGGGCCCGGCAGCGCCAGGAACAGCAGGATGGCGGCGCAGAAGGCGCCGAAGTCGGCGATGCCGAACATGGGTGAATCCGGGGGAGGGCGGGCTGGGGGCGGCCGGTGCTGCGTCAGGGCCTGTGGGCGTGGGCCTGCCAGCGGCTGAGGTCGAAGCCCTGGCGTGCGAGCAGCGATCGTATCGTCGCCTCGTCGTCGGCCGACAGGCGGGGTGCGCGCGCCAGCACCCACAGGTACTGCCGCTGTGGCTCGCTGACCACGGCGTAGCGGCCGTCGTCGGCCAGCGCCACCACCCAGTAGCTGCCCCAGGCCGGGATCCAGCGCAGCAGCGCCGGCAGGAAGCTCACCTCCAGCGTGGCCGGGCTCAGGCGCTGGTCGCGCAGCGTGGAGCCGGCGGGCCGGGCGATGCCGGAGGCCTCGTCCAGGCGGCCGTCGGCCAGGCGGCAGCGGTTGAGCACCTCGATGCGCCCGTCGTCGCGCTGCCGGTACTGCGCCTGCGTGTCGCTGACGCACTGCTTCTGGAAGCGGTTGGGGAACCAGGCGACCTGGTACCAGGTGCCCATGTACGACGGCACGTCCAGGCTGGCCAGCGGCTGCAGCGGCGGCGCCGCGGGGGGCTCGGCGGCGTGGGCGGCGGCGAAGGCCGTGATGGTTGCGAGGGCCGTGACGGCGACAGCGGCCAGGAGCGGGGCGGTGCGGTTCATGGGGCTTTGGGCTTGATCCAGACGAGGCAGCGTTCGGCATCGAGCCCAGGCACGCTGATCGGTTCCACGTGAAACACCGTCACGTCGGCGGGCAGCGCGGCGATCTCGTCGGCCGGCACCTTGCCCTTCATCGCCAGCCAGGTGCCGCCCGGGGCCAGCAGCGGCCGCGTGAGGCGCACGAAGTCCGCGAGCGAGGCGAAGGCGCGCGAAGTGACGAGGTCGAAGGGCGGGGCACGCAGCGCCTCGACCCGGCCGTGCACGGCGCGCAGCTGGGGCAGGGCCAGCGCGCCGGCCACCTGGCGCACGAAGGCGGCCTTCTTGCCGACGGCGTCGACGCAGGTCACGTCCAGCGCCGGCCGCATCAGCGCCAGCACGACGCCCGGCAGCCCGCCGCCGCTGCCGACGTCGAGCACGCGCCGCACGCCCCCTGTGGCGAGGTGGCGGTCCAGCGCCGGCAGCACGGCCAGGCAGTCTGCGATGTGCTGCGCCCAGACGGCGTCGCGCTCGCGCACGGCCGTCAGGTTGTAGGTGGCGTTCCAGCGCGCCAGCAGATCGACGTAGGCCACGAGCCCGGCGCGCTGCGGGGCGCTCATGGGCAGGCCGAGCGCGGCGGACAGGTCGTCGAGGCGCTGCGCGTCGGAGGTGGTGTCGGCCGTCACGCGGGGGTGGCGTGATCCTGTGGCGCGGCGAAGCTGCCCAGCCGCTTCTTCTTCAGGTGCACCAGCAGCAGCGAGATGGCCGCCGGCGTCACGCCGGAGAGGCGCGAGGCCTGCCCCAGCGTGGCCGGGCGGTGGCGCTGCAGCGTCTGCCGCACCTCGAAGCTCAGGGCGTGCACCTGGGCGTAGTCCAGGTCGGCGGGCAGCGGCGTGCGCTCGTGTGCGGCGCTGCGCTCGACCTCGTCCTGCTGCTTCTCGATGTAGCCGGCGTACTTGGTGGCGATCTCGACCTGCTCGATCACCGTGTCGGCGGCGTCGCCGCCCCACTCTGCCCGCAGTGTTTCACGTGAAACAGCCAGCGGGTGGCCGGCCAGGGAGGCCGCCTCCGCCACGGCGTCGAAGCCCACGCCGGGCCGGCGCAGCAGGTCGGCCAGGGCGTATTCGCGTTCCAGCGCCTTGCCCAGCAGCCGCTCGGCGGCCTCGGCCGGCAGCGTGGCCGGACGCACCCACACCGTGCGCAGGCGCTGCAGCTCGCGCTCCAGCCGCTCGCGCTTGGTCTGGAAAGCTGCCCAGCGGCGCTCGTCCACCAGGCCGATCCCGCGGCCGAGTTCGGTCAGGCGCAGGTCGGCGTTGTCCTCGCGCAGCTGCAGCCGGAACTCCGCCCGGCTGGTGAACATGCGGTAGGGCTCGGTCACGCCCTTGGTGACGAGGTCGTCCGCCAGCACGCCCAGGTAGGCCTGGTCGCGCCGCAGCGCCAGCGGCTCGCGCCCCTGCACCTGCAGCGCGGCGTTGGCGCCCGCGAACAGGCCCTGCGCCGCGGCCTCCTCGTAGCCCGTGGTGCCGTTGATCTGCCCGGCGAAGAACAGGCCGCGGATGGCCTGCGTCTCGAACGTGGGCTTCAGCGAGCGCGGGTCGAAGTAGTCGTACTCGATGGCGTAGCCGGGCCGCAGGATGTGCGCCTGCTCCAGCCCCGGCAGCGAGCGCACGGCGGCCAGCTGCACGTCGAAGGGCAGGCTGGTGCTGATGCCGTTCGGGTAGAACTCGTGCGTGGTCAGGCCCTCGGGCTCCAGGAAGATCTGGTGGCTGTCCTTGTCGGCGAAGCGGTTGACCTTGTCCTCGATGCTCGGGCAGTAGCGCGGACCCACCCCTTCGATCACCCCGGTGAACATGGGGCTGCGGTCGAAGCCGCTGCGGATGATCTCGTGCGTGCCGGCGTGGGTGTGCGTGATCCAGCACGGCACCTGCCGCGGGTGCTGCCCGGCGTGCCCCAGGAAGCTGAACACCGGCACGGGGTCCAGCTCGCCGGGCTGCTCCTGCAGCTTCGAGAAGTCGATCGAGCGGCCGTCGATGCGCGGCGGCGTGCCGGTCTTCAGCCGGCCCTGCGGCAGCTTCAGCTCCTTCAGGCGCGCCGACAGGCTCACCGACGGCGGGTCGCCCGCGCGGCCGGCGCTGTAGTTCCGCAGGCCGACATGGATGCGGCCGTCGAGGAAGGTGCCGGCCGTGAGCACCACCGCGCGGGCGCGGAAGCGCAGGCCGATCTGCGTGACGGCGCCCACCACCCGGTCGCCTTCGACCATCAGGTCGTCCACCGCCTGCTGAAACAGCCACAAGTTCGGCTGGTTTTCCAGCCGATGCCGGATCGCGGCCTTGTAGAGCACGCGGTCGGCCTGCGCCCGCGTGGCCCGCACGGCCGGGCCCTTGCTGCCGTTGAGGATGCGGAACTGGATGCCCGCCTCGTCGGTGGCTTCGGCCATCGCGCCGCCCAGGGCGTCGACTTCCTTGACGAGGTGGCCCTTGCCGATGCCGCCGATGCTGGGGTTGCAGCTCATCTGCCCCAGCGTCTCGATGTTGTGCGTCAGCAGCAGCGTGGCGCAGCCCATGCGGGCGGCGGCCAGGGCAGCCTCGGTGCCGGCGTGGCCGCCGCCGACCACGATGACGTCGAATGCATGGGGGTGCTGCATCCGCGGATTTTACGAAGCCCCTCGCGCCGGTGGCAGCGTGCTGGCTTGCGGTGCGTGGCCCGGTGGGCGCGACCGCTGCCCGGCGGATGGCCCTAGGATCGCCGCATGCACTGCCGCCCCGCCTGCGGCGCCTGCTGCACGGCGCCGTCGATCAGCTCGCCCATCCCGGGCATGCCCGCGGGCAAACCGGCCGGCGTGCGCTGCGTGCAGCTCGACGAGGCCGAGCGCTGCCGGCT
>JBKDQY010000196.1:0-63136 GCA_046341655.1 Betaproteobacteria bacterium
CCCAGGCTCAGCACGGCAGCGCCGACGCCCATCAGGCTGAACATCAGGGCCTCGAACGCCGTGCGTTCGTTGAAGTGCGAGTCCACGCCGCGCACCGCCTGCACGACGATCCAGGTCAGCTCGAAGACCAGGAAACCGATCAGCACTGGCGACAGCCAGCGCCAGCACGGGATGCGCGTGCGTGCCCGCAGCCACTGCGACGCCATGGCCATCGTGACGGCGTAGACACCCAGCGACAGGGCAAAGCGCAAGGGCTTGTCCCAGGGCGAGCGTCCGAACAGCGATCGCTCGTCCAGGGCGGCTGCGGCCAGCAGCAGAGGAACGAGGGCGAGCAGCACCGTGCCCGACAGGAGCAGCGGGTCACGCCGCAGCCAGGCGGCCGCCGCTCTGAAGGTGCCGAGACTCAAGGGCGATCTTCCAGGCCTCGAACCCGGCCGCTCATGACTGCCAGCGCACCTTGAACGAGGCGCCTCCGCCAGGAGCCTCGCTGCAGCTGACCGACCACCCATGGGCGATGGAGATCTCATGCACCAACGCCAGGCCGAGGCCCGATCCCGCCCTTGACTGACCCGGGGCACGCCAGAAGCGCTCGAATACCTGGGCGCGGTGCTCAGGGGGCACGCCGGGGCCGTGGTCTTCCACGCTCAGGCCCGCCTCGTGCAGCCGCAACCTGACGTCCGAGCCCGGTGGCGAGAAGTCGAGCGCGTTCTCGACAAGGTTCTTCAGCAGCATGAACAGCGCTCCAGGGTCGGCCTCGACCTGCACCTGCACATCGGGTTCCAGCAGGTGAAGGGTGACATCCGAGCGATGGGCCTTGAACGCCAGGTGATCCAGGACCTCCCGTGCCACGTCCAGCGGCTGAAGGCTGCGTTTCCGCAGGGCTTGTGAATCGGCCACCTGGGCCAATTGCAGCAGTTGCTGCACCTGGCGCCCCAGGGCATCCAGGTCGTTCAGCACTCTGGTGCGGTCGTCCTCGCGGTCGAGTCCGGCTTCGATGCGGGCCCGCGCCAGCGCCAGGGGCGTCTTCAGCTCGTGCGCGGCGTTGGCGATGAAGCGCTCCTGCTCCTGGAACGAGCGTTCGAGCCGCTGCAGCACCCCGTTGAAGGCCTGGACCAGGGGCCGGATCTCGGACGGCAGGGAGTGTTCGGGCAGGCGGGCCGCCAGGTTCCGGCCGCCGACGCTGCGCGCGGCCTCGACGGCGGCACGGATGGGCCGCAGCACCGAGCGCACGGCCAGCGCGCCGGCCAGCGCAAAGATCAAGGCTGACAAGGTGCCCAGCACGGCGACCGTTTCGGTGATGGCCGGCGTGACGGCCTCGCGCGCCAGCAGTTCGAATCGGTCGCTGCGCGCGAGCTGCAGGACGTAGGGCCGCCCATGCACTTCGCGCCGCCATGCGCCGACGAAGAAGTCGCGTCCCTCGAACGGAACCACGCCGAAGAATCCGTCCTGCCCGGTCACGCTGAGCCCGGGCAGCAGCGACCGGCGATCCGCCTCGCTGCTGGCGACGACCTGCCCGGAATCGTCGAGCACGCGGAACTTCAGGTTGGCGAAGAAGTCGTCAAAGCCCAGGGCATCGTCGGGTTCCAGGGCCACGCCCACCACCCGCTGCTCGGCATCGAGCACGAAACCCTCGAAGATGTCCTCCGTCTGCCCCTCCATGCTCATGCGCGTGACGACGTCGCCGAAGCGGTCGGCCAGCACGGCTTGCACACCCACCACCAGCAGCGCCGTGGAGGCAAACGCCAATGCAAAGCCCAGCGCCAGGCGCACGGCCAGGCTCGGTGTGCGACCCGGCGCGACCGCCTGCTCCGGCCGCGTGGGATCAGTCGGTTCGCCCACTGTGTTCCCCTGCGGCATCGACGACCTGCTCAAGCGAGTAGCCGACCCCCTTGGTGTTCGCCAGACGCACACGGCAGCCCAGCAATTCCAGCTTCCGGCGCAGCCGGTGCACGGCCACGTCCAGCGCATTCGGCGTCACCGGCTCGGTCAGGCCCCAGGCCGCGGCCTCCAGCGCACCGCGGCGCACGACCTGGCCTTGGGCCCGCACCAGCGTCAGCATCAACTGCAGTTCGCTGGGCGCAAGGTTGACGCTCGAACGGCCATGACTCAGGCGCGAGCCCATGGGGTCGACGGCCAGCCCACCCCACTGAGGTGCACTGGTGACCCACGCGCTCTGCCGCCGCAGCAGGGCGCGCACCCGGGCGACCAGTTCATCGCGGTCGAAGGGCTTGGCCAGATAGTCGTCGGCGCCGGCCTCCAGGCCATCGACGCGGTCGTGCAGGGCATCCCGTGCCGTGAGCAGCAGGCAAGGCACCAGCACCTGCCGGGTGCGCAGGCGTTGCAGCCAGGGCAGTGCGTCGCCCTCCGGCAGCCCGCGATCGAGCACGAGCGCTGCGTACCGCACCTGCGCCAGGCAGGCCTCGGCCTCGCTGACCCGCCCCACGGCGTCGGCCGCGATGCCCGCGCGCTGCAGCTCGAGCACCACGAGATCGCGCATGGCGGCGTGGTCTTCGACGAGAAGGATGCGGTTCATGGGCAGCAGCGTATCGCAGCGCGGTAGCCGATCGCGACGGCGCCCGGCAACCTCAGTTCAGGACGAACTGGTAGCCGAGCACCAGCTGCGGAATGCCGCTGGCGTTGATCAGCGGGCTGTTGCGGATCTCCTTGGCGTAGCGTTCGTAATTGAAGTTGGCGAAAAGCGACTGCCGCGGACTCGCCTGCCAGCGGACGAGCAGGCCGAACTCCGGACTCCATGTGCTCCTGGCGGCGTAGGCGGGCCGGGTCGCGGTGGCTTCACCCAGGCGCACGCCGTAGTAGTAGTCGACATAGCGGCTGTTCTGGTACTCCAGCCCGATGCGGGGCACCACCGCCCAGGAGCCGCTGCGGTAGGTGCGGCTCAGCTGCACCGAGCCGACCGCGCCCCGGTCGAAGCCGGACTCCCGGCTCGCGGCCTTCACGTAGTCGGCCTCCAGCTCGAAGCCACGGCCCAGTTCGACGCTGCCGCTGATGCCGTAGAACAGGCCGCCCTTGCGGCTGGCCATGCCGCGGAAGACGGCGCCGTCGTCCTGCTCGTAGCCGTCGAACCGGTACTCGATGCGGGGACCGATCCACCAGCTGCGATCGGCGCTGCCGACCAGGCGAAGGTCGAGCTGGGGGCCGAAGAGGTTGACCCACTTGTTCTGGATTGCCACGCCCGGGAGAACCAGGGTCTCGGTGGCCAGGTCGCGATAGCCGTCCTTGTCGAACAACACGGCGGCGCCGATGCTGTAGCGGGTGCGGTCAGCGCCCGGCGGCTGCGCGTGGCACAGGCCGGCCAGCAGGACCAGCGACGCGGCAGCGAGCCCGACGGCCGGGCGGGAACGGAAAGGGTGGGGGAGCATGGGTGTCTTCATGGTCGATGCGGGTTGAGGGTCCAGCCAGGGCGGGCGAACGCCGTCAGAAGCGATAGCCGAGTCGCGCCATCGCGGTCGTGACTCGGTACTTGGCCGTGAAACTTGCGGAGTCGCCGGTGGCCTTCAGGCGCACGTTGCCGCCGTCGGCCACGGTGACGCCGATGTCGGCCACCCAGGGGCTGCCGTAGTCCCAACGCAGGCCGGCCATGAACTGGCGCGCGCTGCCGGAACCCGAGTACTCGCGCGCGCCGCCCGCGGCGGTGAGATCGGTGTCGACCTCCTGGGCGCGCCCCACTCCCAGACCCAGGTAGGGCCGCACGTTCGCAGGGCCGAGCTTGAACCCGTCGAAGTCGTACAGCGCGTTGACGGTCACGAAGAGCGAGGCCCAGTCCGCATCGCCGGGCCGCGCGTCGAATCCGGGGCTGCTGACCTGGCGGACCGGATTGTTGCGGTACGCCATGGCGGCTTCCACGCGCCAGTTGGGGCCGAAGTGGCGACCGATGGCGCCGCCGTAGGCCACTCCCTGACGGGTCGTGAGGCGTCCGCCCGCGAAGACCGGGTCGCTGGCCCTCGTGACCCCTGCGTCGAGGGTGAAGTACCAAGGTCTGTCGTCGGCCTGCGCGGTGGTCACTGACGTGGCGGCGAACAACCCGCAAAGGACTCGGGGAATGGATCTGAACACAGTGATCTCCTTGGTTTGATGCCCGAAGGCGGTTGACGGATGACGCGGGCTGGCCTGCCGCTGCTGCGCGGCCGCTGTGCGCGAGGGCTTCCCTCCTGCCGGCGACGGCGCCATGCCCGGCATCCTCGGCGGGGTTGGCTTACCGGCGGCTTTCCGGTCGCGGCGCGCTAGCATGGGCCGATGGCCTGGGCCCACACCGTCGGCGGCACCCGCTACGTCTTCGACGACCTGAAGGCGCTGCTCGCGCGCGCCACCCCCGAGCGCAGCGGCGACCAGCTCGCCGGCATCGCTGCCCGCAGCGCCGCCGAACGCATGGCCGCGCGCTGGGCGCTGGCCGACCTGCCGCTGGCGCACTTCCTCGCCGAGGCCGTGGTGCCCTACGAGGACGACGAGGTCACGCGCCTGGTCGTCGACAGCCACGACGCCGCGGCCTTCGCGCCCGTGGCCCACCACACCGTGGGCGGCTTTCGCGACTGGCTGCTGTCCGACGCCGCCGACAGCGCCGCGCTGGCCGCGCTGGCACCGGGCCTGACGCCCGAGATGGCCGCCGCCGTCTCCATGCTGAGGCGCCACCAGGACCTGATGCTGGTGGCGAGGAAGTGCTGTGTCGTCACGCGCTTTCGCAACACGCTCGGGCTGCCGGGGCGGCTGGCCGTGCGGCTGCAGCCCAACCACCCCACCGACGACCTGCGCGGCGTGGCCGCCAGCATCCTCGACGGGCTGATGTACGGCTGCGGCGACGCCGTCATCGGCATCAACCCCGCGGGAGACCACCTTGCCGGCATCGCCGCGCTGCTGCGGCTGCTCGACGAGCTGATCCAGCGCCACGGCATCCCCACGCAGGGCTGCGTGCTCACGCACGTGACGAACACGCTGAAGCTCATCGAGCAGGGCCTGCCGGTGGACCTGGTGTTCCAGAGCATGGCCGGCACCGAGGCCGCCAACGCCGGCTTCGGCATCACGCTGGCCATGCTGGCCGAGGCACGCGAGGCGGCCTTGTCGCAGAACGGCGGCAAGGGGCGCGGCACCCTGGGCGACGCCGTCATGTACTTCGAGACTGGTCAGGGCAGTGCGCTCAGCGCCAATGCCCACCACGGCGTCGACCAGCAGACGCTGGAGGCCCGCGCGCAGGCCGTGGCGCGGCACTTCAGGCCGCTGCTTGCCAACACCGTGGTCGGCTTCATCGGCCCGGAGTACCTGGCCGACGGCCGGCAGATCGTGCGCGCCGGCCTGGAGGACCACTTCACCGGCAAGCTGCTGGGCCTGCCGATCGGCTGCGACGTCTGCTACACCAACCACGCCGACGCCGACAGCGACGACATGGACACGCTGACCACGCTGCTGGCCGCCGCCGGCGTGACCTTCATCATGGGCGTGCCGGGTGCCGACGACGTGATGCTCAACTACCAGAGCACCAGCTTCCACGACGCCGCTGCGCTGCGCCGGCTGATGAACCTGCCGCGCGCGCCGGAGTTCGACGCCTGGCTGGCGGGCATAGGCATCACCGCGGCCGACGGCTCGCTGCTGCCGGCACCGCAGCGGCACGCGCTGCTGGCCGACCTGTCGGCCCCCCGGTGAGCGCGCGATGACCACCCCCGACCCCTGGGCGGCCCTGCGCGCCCACACGCTGGCGCGCATTGCGCTCGGCCGCACCGGTGCCAGCCTGCCCACGGCGGAGTGGCTGCGCTTCGCCGAGGCCCACGCGCTGGCGCGCGACGCCGTGCACACGCCGCTGGACGTGGCGGCCCTGGTGGCCGCGCTGCGCCACCACGGCGTCGAGCCGGCCGTGGTGGCCAGCGCCGCGCCCGACCGCGCCACCTACCTGCGCCGGCCCGACCTGGGGCGCCGCCTCGACGCCGCCTCGGCCGCGGCGCTGGCGCCGGGCCCGGGCGGCCTGGCCGTGGTGCTGGCCGACGGCCTGAGCGCGCGCGCCACGCAGTCCCACGCGCTGCCGCTGCTGCTGGCGCTGCGCGCCCACCTCGAGGCCGCGGGCGAAGCGCTGGGCACCGTGGCCGTGGCCACGCAGGCGCGCGTGGCACTGGGCGACGAGGTCGGCGAGCGGGTGCAGGCCGGCGCGGTGCTGGTGCTGATCGGCGAGCGGCCGGGCCTGTCCAGCCCCGACAGCCTGGGCGCCTACCTCACCTGGGCACCGCGGCGCGGCCGCCGCGACGCCGAGCGCAACTGCGTCAGCAACATCCGGCCCGAGGGCCAGCCGCCGGCGCAGGCCGCGGCGCGCCTGGCCTGGCTGCTCGGCGCGGCCCGCCGGCTCGGGGCCACGGGCGTGGCAATCAAGGACGAGAGCGACGTGGCCCCTCCGGCCGCGGTCATCGGCGGCGAGCGGCGCGTCGCGCCGGCGCTTCCGGGACAATCCGCCGCATGATCCGCCAGCGCACCCTGAAGACCACCACCCGCGCCGTCGGCGTGGGCGTGCACAGCGGCCTGAAGACCGAGCTGGTGCTGCGCCCGGCCCCGCCCGACACCGGCGTGGTGTTCACGCGCACCGACCTGCCCGAGCGCGCGCCCATCGTCGTGAACGCCTTCGCGGTGAGCGACACGCGCATGGCCAGCACCATCAGCCCCGGCGGCGATCCTTCGCTTCCCAAGGTGCAGACCATCGAGCACCTGATGAGTGCCGTGGCCGGGCTTGGCATCGACAACCTGTACGTCGACATCTCCGCCGAGGAGGTGCCCATCCTCGACGGCAGCGCGGCGGCCTTCGTCTACCTGCTGCAGAGCGCCGGCGTGGTGATGCAGGACGCGCCCAAGCGCTTCATCCGCGTCAAGCGGCCCGTCGAGGTGCGCGAAGGCGAGGGCGCCGCGCTGAAGTGGGCGCGGCTGGAGCCCTATCACGGCTACGCGCTGAGCTTCGAGATCGAGTTCAACCACCCGGCCGTCGACGCCACCGGCCGCCGCGTGGAGTTCGACTTCTCCACCGGCGTGTACAAGCGCGACATCGCACGCGCCCGCACCTTCGGCTTCGCGAAGGACGTCGAGACCATGCGCTCGCGCGGCCTGGGCCGCGGCGGCAGCATGGACAACGTCATCGTCGTCGACGAGCAGCGCGTGCTCAACGGCGAGGGCCTTCGCTACGACGACGAGTTCGTCAAGCACAAGCTGCTCGACGCCATCGGCGACCTGCACATCGCCGGCCGGCCGCTGCTGGCGCGCTACACCGCCTACAAGAGCGGCCACGCGCTGAACAACCGGCTGCTGCGCAAGCTGCTCGAGGACGACACGGCCTTCGACACCGTGAGCTTCGAGCGTGACGCCGATGCGCCCGCCGGCTTCGCCGAGCTGGCACCGGCCTGGTGAGGGGAGGGCGGCGCGATGATGATCTTCCGCCTCGTCTTCGGCCTGCTGCTGGTGGCCGGGCTGCTGTGCTTCGCGACGTACATCGCCACCGGCAACGCGGTGTGGCGGCGGCGCGGCATCGTCGTCGTCAAGTGGACGGTCGTCGCCGCGCTGGGCTTCTTCGCGGTGCTGATCCTGGAGCGGCTGCCGCGCTTGCTGTAGCGGCGTCCGGCGCCGTGGCGCTTCAGCGGCGGCCCGAGTCGCGGTTGCGGTCGCCCACCTGCACCTTCAGCCTCAGCGTCTCGCGCCCGCGCTGCACCACCAGCGGCGCGGTGCTGCCGGGCGCCAGCGCGGCCACGGCGGCGAAGAGGTCGCTGGGCGCGCGCACCGGCCGGTCGGCCACCTGCACGAGCACGTCGCCGGGCCTGACGCCGGCGCGCGCGGCAGGGCCGTCCTGCAGCACGCCGGTGATGAGCACGCCGCTGCGGGCCTGCAGGGCCAGGCTCTCGGCCAGCTCGGGCGTGATCTCGCGCGGCTCCACCCCGATCCAGCCCCGGCGCACCTCTCCGCTGGCGATGATCTGCTCCATCACGCTGCGCGCCGTGTCCACCGGCACCGCGAATCCGATGCCCATGCTGCCGCCGCTGCGCGAGAAGATGGCGGTGTTGATGCCCACCAGTGCGCCGTTGGCATCGACCAGAGCGCCGCCGGAGTTGCCGGGGTTGATGGCGGCGTCGGTCTGGATGAAGTTCTGGAACTGCGAGGCCGCGCCGGTGCGGTCCAGCGCGCTGACGATGCCGGAGGTGACCGTCTGCCCGACGTTGAACGGGTTGCCGATGGCCAGCACCGGGTCGCCCACGCGCAGCGCGCGCACGTCGCCCAGACGCATCACCGGCAGGTCGCCCGGAAGGTCGATCTTGAGCACGGCGATGTCGGTGTCGGTATCGGAGCCCACCACGGTGGCGGCGGCGCTGCGGCCGTCGTTGAGCTGCACCTCGATCTCGGAGGCGCCCTGGACGACGTGGTGATTGGTCAGCAGGTAGCCCTGGGGCGCGACGATCACGCCCGAGCCCAGGCCCAGCTGGCGGCGGCCGGGGTTGCCGAAGAACTCCTCGAAGCCCGGCACGCCGGCGTGCGGGTCGGCACCGCCGCGGCGGGCGCCCCGGGTGGCCATCACGCTGACCACGGCCGGCGCAGCCTGCGCCGCGGCGCTGGCGAAGCTGCCGGCCACGCCCAGGGCGCCCGAGGCCGCCGCCGGCGCGGCCTGGATCAGCGTCGGCGGGGGCAGGGCCAGCGGCACGCGCCCGCCCGGCAGCCACTCGGGCTTGAAGGTCAGCAAGACGAACAGCACCGCCACCGCCACGGTGACGGCCTGGGAGAAGACGAGCCAGATGCGGCGCATGGGAAGCGGGGGCGTGCGGGGCGGGCGGCGGGACAGCGGGGCCCGAGCTGCGGCCTCAGAATGGCCGCATGACGACGCTCAAGCATCTCGAGGCGCACCTGACGGCGATGCTGCGCCCCGACACCTTCAGGGATTATGGGCCGAACGGCCTGCAGGTCGAGGGTCGCGGCGAGGTCCGCCGCGTCGTCTCGGGGGTCACCGCGAGCCGGGCCTTCATCGACGCCGCCATCGCCGAGGGCGCCGATGCGCTGTTCGTGCACCATGGCCTGTTCTGGCGCGGCCAGGACGGGCGCCTCACCGGCTGGCTGGGCGAGCGCGTGCGGCGGCTGATGCGCGCCGACGTGAGCCTCTTTGCCTTCCACCTGCCGCTGGACGCCCACGCCGAGTACGGCAACAACGCGCAGCTCGGGCGCCGGCTGGGCCTGCTGGCCGACGCGCGCTTCGGCGAGCAGCAGCTGGGCTTCATCGGCCCCGCGGCCGCCCACCCCAGCCTGGGCTCGCTGGTGGCCGCCGTGCGCGCGGGCGTGGGCGGCGAGCCGCTGGTGGGGGCGGGCGACGGCCGGCCCCTGGCGCGCATCGCCTGGTGCACGGGCGGGGCCCAGGGCTACTTCGAGGACGCCATCGCGGCCGGCGCCGACGCCTTCGTCACCGGCGAGATCAGCGAGCCGCAGGCCCACCTCGCGCGCGAGACCGGCGTGGCCTTCGTCGCCGCCGGCCACCACGCCACCGAGCGCTTCGGCGCCCCGGCCCTGGCCGCCGCCGCCTGCGCTGAGCTGGGGCTGGAGCACCGCTTCATCGACATCGACAACCCGGCATGAAGCCTCTGCTCGTGACCATGGGCGATGCCGTCGGCATCGGCCCCGAGATCGTCGCCCGCGCCTTCCGGGCCGGCGAACTGGCCGACGCGGTGGTCGTCGGCAGCGTCGACGTGCTGCGTCGCGCCGGAGCGCCGATGACGGCGCGCATCGAGGCGCCGGCCGACCTGGCGGCCGTGCCGCCCGGCTGCCTGCCCGTGATCGAGCCCGCCGGCCTGCCCGCGGGGCTGGCCACGCTGCCCTGGGGCGAGGTCAGCGCCGCGGCCGGCGCCGCCGCCGCGCGCTGCATCGAGGCTGCGGTGGCGCTGCTGCAGAGCGGTGAGGGCGCGGCGCTCGTGACCGCGCCCGTCCACAAGGAGGCGCTGGCGGCCGCCGGCCTGCCCTGGCCCGGGCACACCGAGATGCTGCAGGCCCTGGCCACCCCACGGGGCGCCCCGCCGCCGGCCGTGCGCATGATGCTGGCCAACCCCGAGCTGCGCGTGGTGCTGGTCACCATCCACGTGTCGCTGCGGCGCGCGCTGGAGATGCTGGACTTCGAGGCCGTGCTGTCCACGCTGCGCATCGCGCACGCCGCGGCCGCAGCCTGGGGGCAGCCGGCGCCACGCATCGCGGTGGCGGGCCTGAACCCGCACGCCGGGGAGGGGGGGCTGTTCGGCGACGAGGAGATCCGCTTCATCGCCCCGGCCGTGCAGGCCGCCCGCGCCGAGGGCATCGACGCGCAGGGCCCGTTCCCGCCCGACACGGTGTTCATGCGCGCGCGGCGCGGCGCCTTCGACCTGGTGGTGGCGATGACGCACGACCACGGCCTGATCCCCGTGAAGTACCTGGGCGTGGAGGAAGGCGTCAACGTGACGCTGGGCCTGCCCTTCGTGCGCACCAGCCCCGACCACGGCACGGCCTTCGACATCGCCGGCCGGGGCCGTGCCGACGCCGCCAGCCTGGTGGCCGCGGCGCGGATGGCGCGGCGCCTAGCCGACCCCGGCGCCTAGCGTCGCGAGCTGCCGGCGAGCGCGCTCGGTCGCGCGCTCGATCAGCGCGGCCTGCTCGTAGGCGCGGAAACGCCCGCTCTCGCACAGGCGCTGAAGCATGCGGTACGTCAGCGAGACGGTCTTGCGGTGCCGGCCGCCGTGCGTGAACATGAAGAAGCTGCGGCCGCTGCTCACGTGCGCCAGGCGCACCTTCTGCCACTGGTCGTGCAGCAGCATCTGGTAGGGGTAGCCGAGCTGCACCGCGTCGGCCAGCTCGCGGCCCTGCACAGGCTCGGCGGCCTCCGCGATGCCGGGCAGGCCCGGTGCCACGGGCTGTGCCGCGCCGCCCTGTGCCGCGGCGATCTCGCCGGCGTCGGGCGCCGCGCCGAGGTCGATGTCGACGCGGCCGCTCCAGTCGACCGACTGCTCGGCCACGAGGCCGATGCGCGCCGCGTCGTCGGCGGACAGCGTGGGCAGCACGAGTTCCTCGGAGAGCGGCGGCAGCGCCGAAGCCGGCGCGGCCTTGAGCTCTTCGCGCGACGGCGTGGGCCGCTCGAGTGCCCCCTCGACCTGGCGCGCCAGCAGGTTCAGGTCCAGCGGGCGGGCGGGCGGGGCCTTCAGCGCCTCGGCGTGGGCGGGCATGAGCTGGCCGAAGAAGGCGCGGCGCTCGGCCTCGGGCCAGCCGATGAGGTTCATGCCCTCGCTGAGCTCCTGCATGAGCTTGGGCAGCTCGGCGAGGAAGGCCTTGCGGTGGGCCGGCGTCGTCTTGGGCTGCACCGACATCGCGAGCTCGCGCGCGGTGCGGCGGAACTTGCGCACGAGCGGGCCGCCTTCGCCGCCCTCCGGCGCCGGGGCCTCGGCCGCGCGCAGCAGCACCTGGCTCCAGGTGCCGGCGATGAAGTCGCGCACGAAGGCCGGACCGCTCAGGCTGCGCAGGTCGCTGCTCAGGCGTTCGGCGTACAGCGCGCGCAGGCGCAGCTGGTCTTCCTTCTCGGCCAGCAGGCGCGCCGCATCACCCTGCAGGCCGCGCTGGGCCTGCTCGGCCACGTAGGCCTCCAGCGCCCTGAGCTTGTGCTCGTAGACCTCGAGCTGGTCGAAGTCGCCGTCGACGACCTCGCCGACCAGGGCCTTGACCTTGGCGAGGAAGTCGTGCGCCGAGGCGTCGTCGAAGTCCTCGAACGCCGCGCCCAGCGAGGCGATGCGGTTCACGAAGCGTCGCACCGGGTGCTTGCGCGACGAGAAGAAGCTGCTGTCGCCCAGCGCGGCGCGCAGCACCGGCAATTGCAGTCGCGCGATCAGCCGCGCCAGCTGCGGCGGCAGCTTGGGGTCGGCCAGGATCTGGTCGAAGAGGAAGCCGATGACGTCGATCACCATGTGATCGAGCGTCCCGCTCGAGGCCTGGCGAAGCTCCTCGCGGTGCCGGTGGATCAGGTTGGGCAGCAGGGGCGCGCCGCCATCGAAGGCCTCGGGCGACGGGCCGCCGCCGAACTCGCCGCCGGAACCCGTGGAGGGCGCCGGCTCGCTGAGTGCCAGCCGCCGCAGCAGGTGCATCAGTGCCGGATCGACCTGGCCCAGCGGCGTGCCGCCGCGCGGGGCGAAGCCGGCGCCACGGGTGGACGGCGCGAAGGCCGTGCGGGGCGCGCCGCCGCGGCCGCTCGGCCGGGGTTCGCCGTTGCGGCCGGCTTCGGGAGGCAGGCCGCCGCGCTGGCTTTCGGCGTCGCCGGCAGCACCTGCCGCTGCCTCGGTGGCCGGGGCACTGCTGCGGTGGCGCACCTGCAGGCCCAGCGGCTGCACGCCGGCGCGGCGGAAGTCGGCCACGATGGCGGCGTAGGCCGGGCGCAGCAGGGCCGCCAGCGAGCGGCCCAGTTCGGCCAGCAGGCGCTTGCGGACATCGGCCTGGTCGGACACGACCTCCACGCCGCGCACCAGCGCGTGCCCCAGCAGTTCCGGGCGCAGCGGGTTGCGCTCGCGGCCGCCTTGGCTGGCGCCGCCGGCCTCGCCCAGCACGGTGGCGACATAGCCGTCGAGCTCGCGCAGTTCCCACTCGCAGGCGTGCGCCACCTCGAGCGCGAAGCGGTCGGCTGTGATCTGCGCCTCGACCTCGCGGTCCTCGACCAGGCTCAGGGTGTCCCAGGCGGTGGGCGGGGGTGCGGTGCTGCTGCCGTCCGCAGCGCCCAGGTCGCGCAGCACGCGCTCGTCCAGGGACTCGTTGAAGCGCAGCACCAGCATGGCGCTGCGGCGGTTGAGCTCGTACTGCGCCGTCAGCAGCGCGTCGCGCTGCAAGGCGTTCTGCACCGCGAGCGCCGCCAGGCCCAGGCTTTCGACGGTGCGCTCGCTGGCTTCGCGCACCGTCAGCTTCAGCCGCTCGATGGCGGCTTCCAGCGGCGCGGGAAGGCGGTGCAGGGGGTTGGGCTTCATGGGCGGCGGCAGCCCGGACGGGGCTCGCCGAGTATGCGGCGGGCCCGGCCGGGGCAGACTGCGAAATGGCCCCGCGACCGGCCGTTCTTCCGGCGTCTGGCCTGCCGGGGCCGGCACCCCCGGCCCCTCCGGCAACTAGGGCTTGCGCAGGGCGTCGCGGATCTCGCGCAGCAGCAGCACGTCTTCCGGGGTGGGCGCGGGCGGGGCGGGCGGCGGCGGCGGGGCCTCGCGCCGCAGGCGGTTCATCTGCTTGACCATCAGGAAGATGATGAACGCCAGGATGACGAAGTTCAGAAGGATCGTCAGGAAGTTGCCGTAGGCGAGCACCGCGCCGGCCTTCTTGGCCTCGACCAGCGTGGTGGCGGTCTGGCCCGCCAGCGGGATGAAGTGGTTGCTGAAGTCCAGGCCGCCGAAGATCCTGCCGACGATCGGCATGATCAGGTCTCCCACGAGCGAGTCGACGATCTTGCCGAAGGCGCCGCCGATGATCACGCCCACGGCGAGGTCCATCACGTTGCCCTTGACCGCGAATTCCTTGAACTCGGAAACGAAACCCATGATCGCTCCTGTCGCTGTTGTGGTGAGCGGGTGCTTGCCCGCGCCACGACCTTAGGCGGCGGCATGCTCCCGCGTCAATCGAGACTGCCCCCTGACGCGGAACCGGCGTCAGGTCGGCGCAGGGTGCTCGGCTAGAATCTCGGGTTGTCCCTGTATCCCTACGGCTCGCGATCGAGCCCCCCGAGGAAGAGCATGAGCGGCACCAGCACCGAGGCCGTCGCCGGCGGCGACATCGACAAGAGCAAGCGCACCTGGATCGCCATTGCCGGCTGTGCCGGCGCTGTCGGCGGCGTCGCCGTGGCGGTCCCCTTCGCCAGCACCTTCGCGCCGTCGGAGCGCGCGCGCGCCGCGGGCGCGCCGGTGGAGGTGGACATCTCCGCGCTCGAGCCCGGCCAGATGCTTCGCGTGGAGTGGCGAGGCAAGCCGGTGTGGGTGGTGCGCCGCACGCCCGCCATGCTGGAGTCGCTGAAGAAGACCGACGGTCAGGTCGCAGACCCCAAGTCGGCCCGCACCCAGTACCCCACGCCCGAGTACGCGCGCAACCAGTGGCGTTCGATCAAGCCGGAGTTCTTCGTCGGCGTGGGCATCTGCACCCACCTGGGCTGCTCGCCCAGCGACAAGTTCCAGGCCGGGCCGCAGCCCTCGCTGCCCGACGACTGGTCCGGCGGCTTCTTCTGCCCCTGCCACGGCTCCACCTTCGACCTCGCTGGCCGCGTGTTCCGCAACATGCCCGCCCCCGACAACCTCGAGGTGCCGCCGCACATGTACCTGTCCGACACCCGACTGCTGGTCGGCGAGGACAAGAAGGCCTGACGCGCCAGCGGCCAGAGCCCGACACCGCCACGCGCAGCAGCAGCAAATCCGAAGTCCGAGGACACGATGGCTGAATTCAAGGAAGCGCCCGCCGGCGCGCCGATGGGGCAGAAGCTCCTGACCTGGGTCGACAACCGCTTCCCGGCGTCCAAGCTCTACAAGGAGCACCTGTCGGAGTACTACGCCCCGAAGAACTTCAACTGGATGTACTTCTTCGGCTCGCTGGCGATGCTGGTGCTGGTCATCCAGATCGTCACCGGCATCTTCCTGACGATGCACTACAAGCCCGATGCGAACCTGGCCTTCGCCTCGGTCGAGTACATCATGCGCGACGTGCCCTGGGGCTGGCTGGTGCGCTACATGCACTCCACCGGCGCCAGCGCGTTCTTCATCGTCGTGTACCTGCACATGTTCCGCGGCATGGTCTACGGCAGCTACCAGAAGCCGCGCGAACTGATCTGGATCTTCGGCGTCGCCATCTTCCTGTGCCTGATGGGCGAGGCCTTCATGGGCTACCTGCTGCCCTGGGGCCAGATGAGCTACTGGGGTGCCCAGGTCATCATCAACCTGTTCGCCGCCATCCCCTTCGTCGGCAACGACCTGTCGATCCTGATCCGCGGCGACTACGTCGTCGGCGACGCCACGCTCAACCGCTTCTTCGCGCTGCACGTCATCGCGCTGCCGCTGGTCATCGTCGGCCTCGTGGCGGCCCACATCATCGCGCTGCACGAGGTGGGCTCGAACAACCCCGACGGCGTCGAGATCAAGAAGAAGAAGGACGCCGACGGCAAGCCGCTCGACGGCATCCCCTTCCACCCCTACTACACGGTGCACGACATCCTCGGAGTCTCGGTGTTCCTGCTGATCTTCTCGGCGGTGGTGTTCTTCGCCCCCACGATGGGCGGCTTCTTCCTGGAGTTCAACAACTTCATCCCGGCCGATCCGCTGAAGACGCCCGCACACATCGCGCCGGTGTGGTACTTCACGCCCTACTACTCGATGCTCCGCGCGGTGACGACGCCGTTCGTCAACGTGCTGGTGGTGCTGGTGCTGGTGGCCGGCGTGGTGGGTTTCCTGTTCGCGGGCCTCAAGGGCATCTGGCGCTTCGCGCCGATGGCGGCGGCCGTCGTCGGCGCCGGCCTGCTGCTGGCCTTCGACCCGAAGTTCTGGGGCGTGGTCGTGATGGGCGCCGCGGTGCTGATCCTGTTCCCCCTGCCCTGGCTGGACCGCAGCCCGGTCAAGAGCATCCGCTACCGCCCGACCTGGAACCGTTGGCTGTACGGCGTGTTCGTCGTCAACTTCCTGGTGCTCGGCTACCTGGGCATCCTGCCGCCCACGACCCTCGGCACGCTGGTGTCGCAGGCCGGCACGCTCTTCTACTTCGGCTTCTTCATGTTGATGCCGTGGTGGAGCCGCCTGGGCGAGTTCAGGCCCGTGCCCGACCGCGTGGTGTTCCAGCCGCACTGACCCGATCCGAGTTCCCAATCATGAAGAGACTCCTACTCGTCCTGCTCGCCGCGCTCACGTGGTCTGGCGCCGCCGTGGCCGCCAGCGCGGGCCTGGTGCCCTGGGACCGGTTCGACACCAAGCGCGTCACCGACATGTCCGCACTGCAGCGCGGCGCGCAGCTGTTCACCAACTACTGCCTGAACTGCCACTCGGCCGGCTTCATGCGCTACACCCGGCTGCGCGACATCGGGCTGACCGACCAGCAGATCAAGGACAACTTCATCTTCACCGGTGTCAAGGTCGGTGACCTTATGACGATCTCGATGACGCCGGCCGACGCGAAGGAGTGGTTCGGCGCGGCGCCGCCCGACCTGACGCTGATCGCGCGCTCGCGCGCCGGCTTCGGCCAGGGCGCCAACAGCGGTGCCGACTACGTCTATACCTTCCTGCGCACCTACTACCGCGACGAGACCAAGGCCACCGGCTGGAACAACGCTGCGTTCCCCAACGTCGGCATGCCCTTCCCGCTGTGGGAACTGCAGGGCCAGCAGCGGGCCGTCTTCGAGACCCGTGCCGACCCGCACGACCCGGCCAAGAAGGTCGAGGCCTTCAAGGGCTTCGAACTCGCGAAGCCCGGCTCGATGACCGAGGCCCAGTACAACGAGGCAGCCGCCGACCTGACCGCCTTCCTGTTCTGGATGGCCGAGCCGGCCGCCAGAAGCCGAGTGCGCCTCGGGGTGTGGGTCATGCTGTTCCTGGGGGTGTTCATCGTCATCGCCTGGCGCCTGAACGCGGCCTACTGGAAGGACATCAAGTAGCCCCGACCGGCCCTGCGCGACGCGCGGGGCTGCAGGCGCAGTGGGGGCACCCGGGCACCCACTGCGTCTTGCTTTTTCCCGCTGCGCTCGGCGCGCCCCGGCGGCTGCCGCGATCCGGCGCACAATCCCGACAGAAGACGACGAAAGGCCTCCCGCCATGATGGTGCTCTACTCCGGAACCACCTGCCCCTACTCGCACCGCTGCCGCTTCGTGCTGTTCGAGAAGGGCATGGACTTCGAGATCCGCGATGTCGACATCTTCGCCAAGCCGGAGGACATCGCGCTGATGAATCCGTACAACGAGGTGCCCATCCTGGTGGAGCGCGACCTCATCCTGTACGAGAGCCACATCATCAACGAGTACATCGACGAGCGCTTCCCGCACCCGCAGCTGATGCCCGGCGACCCGGTGGCGCGCGCCCGCGTGCGGCTGTTCCTCTTCAACTTCGAGAAGGAACTCTTCAGCAACGTCAACCTGCTCGAGGGCCGCGGCGTCAAGGCCACCGAGAAGCAGCTCGAGAAGGCGCGCGAGCAGATCCGCGACCGCCTGACGCAGCTGGCGCCCATCTTCCTGAAGAACAAGTACATGCTGGGCGACGACTTCAGCATGCTCGACGTGGCCATCGCGCCGCTGCTGTGGCGCCTGGACTACTACGGCATCGACCTCAGCAAGAACGCCGTGCCGCTGCTGAAGTACGCCGAGCGTATCTTCTCGCGGCCCGCCTACATCGAGGCGCTGACGCCTTCCGAGAAGGTGATGCGCAAGTGAAGGCGCACCACCGCTGAACCGCCCGCGCAAGACGATGGCCGGCCCCACCGACAACCCGGGCAGTTCCACGCGACCGTACCTGGTGCGGGCCCTGCACGACTGGTGCACGGACAACGGCTTCACGCCCTACATCGCGGTGCACGTGGGCCCGGCGGTGCAGGTGCCGATGGAGTACGTGAAGAACAACGAGATCGTGCTCAACGTCAGCTTCGAGGCCACCTCCAACCTGCGTCTGGGCAACGACTTCATCGAGTTCAAGGCGCGCTTCGGCGGCGTCACCCGCGAGATCATCGTGCCGGTCGAGCACGTCGTGGCGATCTACGCGCGCGAGAACGGCCAGGGCATGGCCTTCCCGATGCCCGCGACAGCCGGAGCGGCCGCGCCGCCCGTGCCTGCCGAGCCGCCCCTGGCCGACCCGGCACGCGGCCTGCGCCTGGCCAGTTCCGAGCCTGCGGGCGACGAACCCGACGAGCCGCCGCCCCCGCCCACGGGCAGCGAGCCGTCGAGGCCGGCGCTGAAGCGGATCAAGTGAAGCCGGGCGGCTGCTCGCATCGCCCCACCTAGAATCCGCGCGCCCGGCCAGCCCGGTCGGGACAGCCGGCTTAGCTCAGTTGGCAGAGCACCCGCCTTGTAAGCGGAAGGTCTTCGGTTCGATTCCGAAAGCCGGCACCACCTGCATCGACACCGTGCCGATCGGCCGCGCGAAGCCCGGCGTTCAGCGCGGCTGAGCCAGCTTGACCCGCAGCCTGCGCGGCGGGTGTCCGGCCTCGGCCAGGACGGCTTCGAGCTGCGGCACGCATTGCCGCAGCTTGGCCGCCGCCCCGGCATGCCGGACGAGCAGGGTCCACTCCGTGTCGTCGAGCGGCCCGGCCTCGACCGCGTCCCTCAGGCCAGGGGGCACCAGGGCTTGGATGCACGCCAGCCGGGCCCGAGAATCCCGCACCCGCTGCAGCAGTGCGGCCAGGGTCTCGTGGCGCGACAGCGCCGCGCCCACGGCCTGGGTGGCCCACGGCGTCCCAGGCGAGCTCGGCAGGTTTGGCGAACGGCCCATGGAGGAAGTCTAGCGATGCAGGTGCTCATCACCCACGGCAGCATCGCGCGGACGCGCGTGCTGCACCTGTCGCGCTGGCAGCTGGCGCTGGCCGTCGCGGCGCTCGCGGCCCTGCTGCTGGCGGTGTCGGGCAGCGTCTACCACTTCGTCTTCCTGAAGGCGGCGCGCGAGGGCTGGCCGGTGGTGGCACCGCTGGTGAGGCTGATCGTGCGCGACGAGATCGCACAGCGCGAGCGCTTCATGCGCGACAACCTCGACGCCATCGCGCAGCGCCTGGGCGAGATGCAGGCCAAGCTGGTGAAGCTGGAAACCATGGGCGACCGCGTCGCCGGCCTGGCCGGCCTTCGCAGCGACGAACTGCGCGTGACGCCCCCGGCCTCGCCCGGGGCCTCGGCTCCGGCGGCTGCACCCACTTCGGCCCGCGGCGGCCCCTTCGTGCCGGCGCAGCGGGCCAGCCTGGCGCAGCTGCAGCAGGGCGTCGAGCGTCTCGGCGAGGCCACCGACTGGCAGACCGACGTCTTCACCTGGTACGAGTCGCGCCTGCAGGAAAGCCGGCTGGCGGCGCTGCTGGTGCCCAGCCAGCAGCCGGTGGACGTGCCCGCGACCTCGGGCTTCGGGTTCCGCCCCGACCCGTTCAACGGCCGGCCGGCCTTGCACGCGGGGCTGGATTTCCCGGCCGAGCCCGGCACGCCCATCGTGGCGGCGGCCGGCGGCCTGGTGGTGGCGCGCGAGTGGCACCCGGCCTACGGCAATGTCCTCGAGATCGACCACGGCAACGGCCTGCTCACCCGCTACGCCCATGCGCAGTCGCTCGACGTGCCGCTGGGCGCGCTGGTGCGGCGCGGCCAGCGCATCGCCACCGTGGGCAACACCGGTCGATCCACCGGGCCGCACCTGCACTTCGAGGTGCTGGTGGACGGCGTGCCGCAGGATCCGGCCCGCTTCCTGGCCGGCGGCAGTGGTGTGCCGGCCCTGCGCATGGCGCCGGCGCCGTTTGCCCAGCCGCCGCGGCCGCGGCCGACGACCGCCCGGACCACCGGGGCAACGGCCGCCGCAGGCCCTGGGCGCTGAGCCCCCGGTGATACGATCCCCGGGTTTTGCCGCCGGCGGCCGCATGCGGGCTTGCGGGCGGCGCGGGCGTCCCCACCTGAGCGTGCTCCGATGCCCTCCCAGCCCCCGGCGGCCCGCGCGCTGCGGCCCGCCGAAGAACCAGCGCCTCCCATGCTCCCCAAGTTCCTGACCCAGATTTTCGGCAGCCGCAACGAACGCCTGCTCAAGACGTACCGGCGCACGGTGGAGAAGATCAACGCGCTGGAAGGGACGCTGGAGAAGCTGTCAGACGCCGACCTGGCCGCCAAGACGGCGCAGTTCCGCGAACGCGTGGCACAGGGTGCCACCCTCGACGATCTCCTTCCCGAGGCCTTCGCGGTGGTGCGCGAAGCCGGCAAGCGCACGCTGAAGATGCGCCACTTCGACGTCCAGATGCTCGGCGGCATGGCGCTGCACCAGGGCAAGATCGCCGAGATGCGCACCGGCGAGGGCAAGACGCTGATGGCGACGCTGCCCGTGTACCTGAACGCGCTCGCCGGCAAGGGCGTTCACGTGGTGACCGTCAACGACTACCTCGCCCGGCGCGACGCCGAGTGGATGGGCCGGCTCTACGGCTTCCTGGGCCTGACGGTGGGCGTCAACGTGCCGGGCATGGACCGCGCGCAGAAGCAGGCCGCCTTCGCCGCCGACGTCACCTACGGCACGAACAACGAGTTCGGCTTCGACTACCTGCGCGACAACATGGTTCAGGACATCCGCGACCGCGTCGCGCGCGGCCTGAACTACGCCATCGTCGACGAGGTCGACTCCATCCTCATCGACGAGGCGCGCACGCCGCTCATCATCAGCGGCCAGGCCGAAGACCACACCGAGATGTACGTGCGCATCAACGCCATCGTGCCGGCGCTGAAGAAGCAGATCGGCGAGGCCGACCCGCGCACCGGCGAGGGCGTCATCGAGGCCGGCGACTTCACGGTCGACGAGAAGACGCACCAGGTCTTCCTCACCGAGAGCGGCCACGAGAAGGCCGAGCAGCTGCTGTCGCAGGCCGGCCTGCTGCCCGAAGGCGCAAGCCTGTACGACCCGGCCCACATCGCGCTGATGCACCACGTGTACGCGGCGCTGCGCGCGCACCACCTCTACAACCGCGACCAGCACTACGTGGTGCAGAACGGCGAGGTGATCATCGTCGACGAGTTCACCGGCCGCCTGATGACGGGCCGGCGCTGGAGCGACGGACTGCACCAGGCCGTGGAGGCCAAGGAAGGCGTGCAGATCCAGAACGAGAACCAGACGCTCGCGTCGGTCACGTTCCAGAACTACTTCCGCATGTACGCCAAGCTCGCCGGCATGACGGGCACGGCCGACACCGAGGCCTACGAGTTCCAGGAGATCTACGGCCTGGAGACGGTGGTCATCCCGCCGAACAGGCCGACCATCCGCAAGGACGAGAACGACCTCATCTACAAGACCTCGAAGGAACGCTACGACGCCGTCCTCGCCGACATCCGCGACTGCCACGAGCGCGGTCAGCCGGTGCTGGTGGGCACCACCAGCATCGAGAACTCCGAGCTCATCAGCGGCCTGCTCGCCAAGGCCGGGCTGCCGCACCAGGTGCTCAACGCCAAGCAGCACGCCAAGGAGGCGGAGATCATCGCGCAGGCCGGCCGGCCGAAGATGGTGACCATCGCCACCAACATGGCCGGGCGCGGCACCGACATCGTGCTCGGCGGCAACGTCGAGAAGCAGGTCCAGTTCCTCGAGGCCGACCCGAACCTGTCCGATGCCGACAAGGCCGCGCGCGCGCAGAAGCTCAAGGACGAGTGGCAGAGCCTGCACGAGCAGGTCAAGGCGCTGGGCGGCCTGCGCATCGTGGCCACCGAGCGCCACGAGAGCCGGCGCATCGACAACCAGCTGCGCGGCCGCTCGGGCCGCCAGGGCGACCCCGGCGCCAGCCGCTTCTATCTGAGCCTGGACGACTCGCTGATGCGCATCTTCGCGGGCGACCGCGTGCGCGCCATCATGGACCGGCTGAAGATGCCCGAGGGCGAGGCCATCGAGGCCGGCATCGTCAACCGCAGCATCGAGAACGCGCAGCGCAAGGTCGAGGCGCGCAACTTCGACATCCGCAAGCAGCTGCTCGAGTACGACGACGTCGCCAACGACCAGCGCAAGGTCATCTACCAGCAGCGCAACGAGATCCTCGAGGCCGCCAACCTCGACGACACCGTGCGCGGCCTGCGCCACAGCGCGCTGGAAGGCGTGGTGCGCGCGCACGTTCCGGCCGAGAGCCTGGAGGAGCAGTGGAACCTGCCCGAGCTCGAGCGCGAGCTGCGCGAGGAGTGGCACGTCGAGGTCGCGCTGCAGGCCGAGGTCGAGAAGAGCGAGTCCATCACCGACGAGGACATCCTGGCCCGCGTGCTGGCCGCCGCCGACGCGGTCTTCGAGGCCAAGGTCGAGCTGGTGGGCGCCGAGCAGTTCACGCCCTTCATGCGCGCCGTGCTGCTGCAGAGCATCGACGGCCACTGGCGCGAGCACCTCGCCGCGCTCGACTACCTGCGCCAGGGCATCCACCTGCGCGGCTACGCCCAGAAGAACCCGAAGCAGGAGTACAAGCGCGAGGCCTTCGAGCTGTTCGGGCAGTTGCTCGACGTGGTCAAGCGCGACGTCACGCGGCTGCTGATGACGGTGCGCATCCAGAGCCAGGCCGAGGCCGCGCAGGCCGCGCAGCAGCTGGAGCAGCAGGCCGCGCAGCTGGCCAACGTGACCTACACCCACCCCGACGAGACCGGACAGCCGGTGCAGGAGGCCGATGCGGCCGGCCTGCTGGGCGACGCCCCCGTGCCGCGCGTGGGCCGCAACGACCCCTGTCCCTGCGGCAGCGGCAGGAAGTACAAGAACTGCCACGGCCGACTGGCCTGAGGCACGCGCCATGCCGGTCAACCTGCCCGCCCTGGATCCCGCGTCCCTGCACCCGGTGCCCGGCGTGCGCATCGGCGTGGCCATGGCCGGCGTGCGCAAGGCCAACCGCCGCGACCTGGTCGTGTTCGAACTCGCCGAGGGCAGCGCCGTGGCCGGCGTGTTCACCACCAACCGCTTCTGTGCGGCGCCGGTTCAACTCTGCCAGCAACGCCTGGCCGAGGACCGCGCGGTGCGGGCCTTGCTCGTCAACACCGGCAACGCCAACGCCGGCACGGGCGCCGACGGCCTGGTGCGCGCGCAGCGCAGCTGCCAGGCGCTGGCCGGCCTGCTGGGCCTGGCGCCCGAACAGGTGCTTCCGTTTTCCACCGGCGTGATCATGGAGACGCTGCCTGTGGACCGCATCGAGGCCGGCCTGCCTGCCGCGCTGGCGGCGCGCAGCGACGCCGCCTGGGCCGAGGCCGCCGCCGGCATCATGACCACCGACACGCTGCCCAAGGCGGCGTCGCGCCGGCTGGTGATCGACGGCCACACCGTCACCGTGACCGGCATTGCCAAGGGCGCGGGCATGATCCGCCCCAACATGGCCACGATGCTGGGTTTCGTGGCCACCGACGCCGCCATCGCGCCGGCTGCGCTGCGGCAGCTGGTGCGCGAGGCCGCCGACCTGAGCTTCAACCGCATCACCATCGACGGCGACACCAGCACCAACGACTCCTTCGTGCTGGCGGCCACGCAGCAGGCTGGCCATGCCCGCATCGAGAGCCTCGACTCGCCCGCCGGCCGCGTGCTGAGCGAGGCCGTCGTGGCCGTGTCGCAGCAGCTGGCGCAGGCCATCGTGCGCGACGGCGAGGGCGCCACCAAGTTCATCACCGTCACCGTGCAGGGCGGGCGCGACGAGGCCGAGTGCCGGTTGGCGGCCTACGCCATCGCGCACTCGCCGCTGGTGAAGACGGCGTTCTTCGCGTCCGATCCCAACCTCGGCCGCATCCTGGCCGCCGTGGGCTACGCCGGCATCGCCGACCTCGACCAGGGCCTGATCGAGCTGTTCCTCGACGACGTCCACGTCGTCGAGCGCGGCGGCCGCAAGCCCAGCTACTGCGAGGAAGACGGCCAGCGCGTGATGAAGCAGGCCGAGATCACCATCCGCGTGAATCTCAACCGCGGCCCTGCGCAGACCACCGTGTGGACCTGTGACCTGAGCCACGACTACGTGAGCATCAACGCCGACTACCGCAGCTGAGCCCGCCGCGCGGCCGGCGCTACAAGAAAAGAGCCGCCGAACCTTTCGGTGTCGGCGGCTGCTGCGAGCCACGTGCCGCGGGGCTCCGTGGCCCCGGGCGGCGGATGATCAGTTCACCACGTTGACGATGCTCGCCTCTCGGCCGGGCTGGCCGTCGCGCCACATGATCAGCAGGCCCGACTGCGACGGCGACGCGCTGCTGGATCCTGCGCTCACCGGCACCGTGCCGCTCACGCCCACCGGGATCGACACTCCCGCTGCGGCGGTGAAGCGTGGTGAATCGAGCTGGTAGGTCATCGTGCCGATGGTGTCGCTGATCAGTCCGGTGAAGTAGTTATCGATGCCGACCACCTGGAAGTTGAACGGCGCCGTCGCGCTGATCACGTTCACCGCGGAACCGGCGTAGGTCGGCCGCACCGGGATCGTCAGGATCCAGTTGCTGCTGTTGAAGTCGGCGTTGGTGAAGAAGTACGCTGACGAGGGGCAGGTGCTGCTCGTGCAGCCGGACCCCAGGCGCTGGAGGAACGCCAGGTTCTGGTTGCCTGTGCTGCGCGACGCCGTCAGTTGCCAGTCGTTGATGCCATCCCGGTTGCTGTCGATCAGCACCCTGACCGTCAGGTTCTGGTTCGGTGCGCTGACCGCGTCCCAGCGCGAGATCGCGAACTGCACGCCCGTGTTGGCCCCGGAGCCGATGTCCACGCCCCGCACGCCGACGGCACGCAGGTCGGGCGTGGCGATCGAGTCGCCGATGCCCGGAAGCGTCGCGCGCGGCAGCTGCGGGCTGGTGCCGGTGAGGCTGAAGAAGTCACCGTTGGCCGTGGTGGCGCCGCCGATGTTGCTCAGCGCCAGGTTGCCCAGTCCGCCCGACAGCGTGACGGCGCCTGGGGCCGACGCGTTGTGCGAGCGCCGCGGCAGCACGTGCCAGGGCATCACCAGGGTGTCGCCGCCGCCGGTGAGCGTGAGGTAGCCGTCGTACTCCACCGCGGCCAGCAACGCGCCGTTGTTGCCATTCTGGCCGCCGTTGACGCCGGTGGCCTCCCACACCGGGAGCAGGGCCGGGTTGATGCTCATCTGCACCGTGAACGCCGCCGACGAGTTGGCGCCGACGGTGATGCTCGGCGGCACGCTGATCGTCACGCCGCCGGTCGCGTCGGACGCGTAGCGGAACGAGCTGGCGATGCTGTACGTCTTGGCCGTGGCGCCGTAGTTGCGCACCACGACTCGCTTGCGCAGCACGCGCGGCGCGCTGGCGGCCTGGTAGCCGAAGGACAGCGAGTTGGCGTCCGGGTTGGCGGTCTCCCACATGGCTGAGCCGAGGTCGACGGCACGGTTGACGCGGACCTCGCCCGCGCCGATGCGCGTGATCGGCGCCAGAACCCCGGGCAGCAGGGTCGGGTTGGTGAGGATGTTGTTGTCGGCGGAGCCCATGAGGCGCGCCTTCACCTCGTGCGGTGCCAGCGCAGGGGCGGACTGCAGAAGCTGCGCCGCAGCGCCGGCCACCACGGGGGCGGCGCCGGAGGTGCCGCCGAACACGCGCGTGCCCGTGCCGCTGCCCACCACCGCGCTGACCGACGCGCCGGGTGCGCCGATGTCGGGCTTGATGGCCCCGTAGCCGGGGTTGGGCCCGCGCGAGGACGTCGAGACCACGCTGCCGTTCAGGCTGATGCGGCCGCTGAAGCTGATCGTGGCCGACACCGTGCCGCCCGCCGCGGCGGAGCGCAGCGCATTGCCCGCAGCCTGCGTGACCACGATTGTCGGGTTGTACACCGTGCCGCCGCCACCGAAGCTGAAACTCGGGGGCTCCGCGGCCGAGACGTTGTCGTCGATGACGACACCCAGCGCCCCGGCGTTCGTGGCGTTGGCCGTCTTGATGCTCACCGCGCAACCGTTGCGGCGGATCACCGCGATCGTGCCGTTGAAGAAACCCGCGGCGTAGGGCGAGCAGCCGGCCCCGCCCGTGGGGGTGGTGACGGTGGTGTTCGGATCGACCTTCAGCGGCGCGGTGATGTCTGCGGTGATCGGGATCGACCAGGACTGGTAATTGGTGTTCGTGTTGGTGCCACCGGGGGTGGTGACGAGCGGATAGCCGAACTGCCCGGGCACCTGCGTCTGCGCCACCGCGATAGCCTCGGGCGTCGACGAGGGCGAGCCATTGATGAAGGGGTTGTCGCCACCGTTGCCGGCCGACGCCACCACCACGGTGCCGAAGCGCACCAGCGTCTGAGAAGCCAGCACGCTGGAGTTCTCGCGCTGGCCGTAGTTGGCGCCCAGCGACATGTTCACCACCTCGACGGCATCCGACAGGTCGCCGTCTCTGTTGGGGTCGAGCGCGAAGTCCAGGCCCTGCATGATGGCCAGTCCCGAGCAGCTCGAGGCGACCGCCGAGCAGACCTTCACGGCCAGCAGCTGTGCGCCCGGCGCCATGCCCTTCCAGTTGCCGTCGGCGCTGCGGCCACCGGCGATATCGGCCACGTTGGTGCCGTGGCCCTGGCAGTCGATGGGGTTGGGATCGGGCTCGAGCACCGACGAGGTGTTCGGCCAGCGCTCGCCGACGAAGTCGAAGCCGCCCACGACCTTGCTGGTCCAGGTGGGCGCCGTGGTGTTGGCCGCGGTCGGGGTGCAGGACGAGGCCGGCCCGCCGTACGCGGCCTCGTAGGCGGCCGCGGTGCCCGCGCCGCCGAGGTTGCGGTGCGTGAAGTCGATGCCCGAGTCGAGGATCGCGATGCGCACGCCCGTGCCGTCGATGGAGGGGCTGCGGCCCTGCAGCGCGGTGGCGCCGACGTAGGCCGTGACGGCCTGCAGGTTGATCTGCACGTCCTCGACCACCATCACGTTGGACACGTCGGCCAGGCGCGACAGCGCGCCGACCTGGTTGGCGTTGATGGACATCAGCACGCCATTGCTGGCGTTGGTGAGCTGGCCGACGACTTCGCCGCCCAACGCCCTGGCCGCGCTGATGACCTGCGCCTGCCGCGACTTGAGCTGCGCGACGTAGCTGCGCTGCTGCTCGGCCGACCACGGCACGCTGCGCGCCGCGGCACCCGGGGCGCGCGCGGCGACGAGTGCGGCGGCCAGCGGCGGGTCGCTCAGGAAGGCCATGACGTTGACGCGCTGGCTGGGCGCCACGGGCTGAACGGCCTCCACGGCGCCGGCCGGCGCCGGCTTGGCCACCGCGCTGGTGGACACCTTGACCTGGGCCTGGGCCGGCAGGCCGAAGGCGGCAAGCATCACAACGGCCGCGGCGACATGGGTCAACTTCATCTGCATCGGGTCTCTCCTCGAGGCGAATCTCTGTGTAGGTACGCGATGGCAGCGCCGTTTCACCGGGGCGCTGCCCAAGAGCTCATGGGCAAAGCCGGGTCAGCCCGCCGTGCGGCGGGTGCGCGTCGATACGCCCGCCATCAGACCCAGCGCTGCCAGGGCCAGCCCGAACGCACCGGGCGCCGGGACGTACGCGGTGATCGTGTAATTGGTGCGGTCGAACAGCGTCGCGCCGCTGAAATCGTTCCAGCCGGACAGCATGCCGGTACCTGCGGTCGCGCCGCCGCCATTGCCCAGGGTGTCGAAGATCGAGGTTCCGACGTCGTCGAACGGGTCGAGGCCGAACAGCGAGACGGCGATGAAGTAGTTGCCCGCACCGAGGTGGGCATCGAAGGCCGACCAGGTGTCGGCCGGTGCCACGGAACGGTCGTTGTTCCAGACCACGCCCTTGCCCATGGCATCGAACAGGAACAGTTGCGTGTCGGCCACGTCGCTGCCGCTGGTGTCGAAGAAATAGCGGCCGGCGTTGGTGATGGCGATGCTGAACAGGTCGACCACGTTGGGCGCGAATCCGCCCGAGGCGTCGATGAAGCTGCCGCGGATCGTCAATGCACCGAAGCCGCCGGGTGCAGCGGCCTCGGCCGAAGCCGGCAGCGCGCCGGTATCGGCTTCCACGTAGACCACCGGGGAAGCCCAGGCTGCCGAGGTCGCCAGGGTGGCTGCGAGCGCGATGCTCGCGATCTTGAAAAGCGGGGAGGTCTTCATGGGGTGGCAAGCTCCTAGCAGGCAACGGACACACAAGACGCAGCCGACAATCACATCCACGGCTGGCAGTCATCAGGGCCCACCCTGGGTGCCGAGTGCCATCAAGGGGCATCGCGGGTGTCCAGAGGCGGATGCAAGGATCTATGCAGCTTGCGTGCCGCAGAACCCCTGCATCCGAGGGGAGCACCTCGGTGACTTGGGGCCGGCGAGCCTTGCAGGACGGGCCCTGGAACCCTCCGTGCCGGTACCCAAGATTGATGCTGTAAAGCCGATCGACACCGGGTTCGTCCCGGGTGATTGGGGATTGCCCTAGGGCGAAGAGGCAACACCCCGTGCCGTCAGCGGGGTGACGGGCTTCCGGGCGCCGCCTCTCGCAGCACGCAGCGGCCATTCCGGCTGTCGGAGGCCCCCCGGCACACGGCGCCCGGATCAGGGCGCCAGAGGCAGGTGGACATGGTTCCGGGCGGATCGGCTGGCAGCGCGGCCAGGGCCCGTGCCAGCGCCGCCGGGTCGGTCTGCGATGGGGCGAAGGCGATCCAGCCTCTCGGGCCTCCGCAGGCCTGGTCGGGCAGGGGCAGGGTGGCGCACTCGCCATCGCGCCGGCAGGCCGCGGCGCCGATGAGGCGGTCGACGCGCTGCCAGGCGGCCTCCGCGCCTGCCTGGGGCTGCGGCAGGCGATTCGAGGATTCCGAGCCCGCCAAGGCACCCGAGGAAGCCGCGAGGGCCAGCGCAGTCGCCGCGCGGAACCCGACGCCCCGAAGTGTCCGGTGAAGTTGCATCGCCGCATGCTCGCACCGCAACCGTGGCCCTGCAAGCCAAGTCCTCGTCCGCGGGCGATCCGTAAAATCCGCGGATTGCGCTGGAGGCCTGCACCGTTGCCCCTTTCCCTGCCCCGGCTGCCGCCGGGCGACCTGCTGCGCGACCCGTCCTACTCGCGCCTGTTCGGTTCCATCCTCACCGCCAGCTTCGGCAACCAGGTGATGATGCTGGCGCTGCCGCTGACTGCGGCGGTGCTGCTGCAGGCCACGCCGCTCCAGATGGGTCTGCTCACGGCGATCGAACTGCTGCCGTTCCTGCTGCTGAGCCTGCCCTCCGGCGTGTGGCTGGACCGCGTGCGCAAGCTGCCCGTGTACGTGGTGGGCGAACTCACGGTGGCCGCCTGTGCCCTGAGCGTGCCGCTGGCCTGGTGGATGGGCTGGCTGTCCATGCCCTGGCTGTACGTGATCGGCTTCGTCATCGGCAGCGTCCACACGGTGTCGGGCACGGCGGCGCAGATCGTGCTCACCCAGGTGGTCCCGCGCGAGCGGCTGGTGGAGGCGCACGCCAAGAACGCGCTGGCCACCTCGGGCGCGGAGGTGCTGGGCCCGGGCCTGGCGGGGGCGCTCATCAAGGCTTTCGGCGCGCCGCTGGCGATGATCGTCAACGCCGTGCTGCTGATCGGCTCGGCGGTCATCCTGAAGGGCATCCGCGTGCACGAGCGCCGCGAGCCGCGCCCGGAGGGTGGCGACACGCTGGCGCAGTTCTGGCGCGACCTCGTCCTCGGCGTTCGCTTCTGCGCGAACACGCGCCTGCTGGTGGTGCTGGCCGTCCTGATGGGCGTGTGGCAGATGGCGCACTATGCGGCGCTGGTCGTGCAGATCCTCTTCGCCACGCGCACCCTGGGCCTGAGCGAGCAGGCCGTGGGGCTGTGCTACGCGGGCATGGGCGTGGGCACCATCGTCGGCAGCGTGCTGGGCCGCCGCGTCAGCCTGTCGCTCGGCCCCGGGCCCTGCCTGGTGGTCGGCTACACGATCACCGGCGTCGGCTGGCTGTTGCTGGCGGTGGCGCCGGCCAACGCGCTCGGCGTGGCGGCCTTCGCGCTGATGCTGATGATGTTCACCACGGGCGCGGTGTTCATCTTCATCAACTTCCTCGCCCTGCGCCAGGCCGTGACACCCGAGCCGCTGCTGGGCCGCATGACGGCCACCATGCGCTGGCTCACGCTGCTGGCCGCCGGGCCCGGCGCGCTGCTCGGCGGCTGGCTCGGCGAACACCTGGGGCTGCGCGCGGCACTGGGCTTCGCGGCCGTGACGACGCTGGTGCTGGCCCTGGTGTCGTGGCGTCTTCCGATCATTCGCGAGCTTCGCCACCTGCCCCGGCCCGAGCGCGACAGCGAGTGGCTGGGCATGGAGGCCGACGTCCGCCCGGCCGGGTGAGGGCCCGCTCCGCCGGCGAGCTCAGGCCGTGGGGGCCAGCGCGTCGACGGCGTCGGTGATGATGCTGCCCACGCCCAGACGCAGCAGCCGCTGCGCCTCGGCGGCGTCGTTGACGGTGTAGCAGGCGCCGTGCAGGCACAGGGCCCGCAGCCGGCCGGCCAGCGCGGCGTCGAACAGCCGGTGGTTGGTGACCACGCCGATGCAAGCCAGCTGCGCGGCGATGGCTTCCCAGCCCGTCCACAGCGTGTCGAGCAGCAGCGCGCGCGGCACGGCGGGCGCGGTTTCGAGCACGCCCTGCAGCGCCTCGGGCTGGAACGAGCTGAACAGCAGCGGGCTGCCACCCGCCGGCCACTGCGCCGCGCACCAGGCCCCGACGGCGCGGCCGGTGGCCAGGTCGTGCCCCGGCGTCGGCTTGATCTCGATGTTGAGCGCGAAGCCGTTGCGCTGAACGTAGGCCGCCACCGCGGCCAGGCTGGGTGGGGGCTCGCCCGCGTAGGCGCGCGAGTGCCAGCCGCCGGCGTCCAGGCACGACAGCTCGGCCCAGGTGCGATCGCCCGCACTGCCGCGCTCGGGCGTGGTGCGCTCCAGCGTGGCGTCGTGCAGCAGGAAGGGCACGCCGTCGGCGCTGAGCTTCACGTCGCACTCGAACGCGCGGTAGCCGTGCGCCGCGCCCAGGCGGAAGGCGGCCAGCGTGTTCTCGGGCGCCAGCTTGCCGGCGCCGCGGTGCGCGATCCAGCGCGGCAGCGGCCAGGGGGTGTGCGCGAGCTCAGCCATCGATGCGCTGCCCCGTGACCGGATCGAACCAGTGCAGCCGCGTTGCCGGCGCCGCCAGCTGCAGCGTCTGCCCCGGGCGCGGCGGGACCTGCGTGCCGTCGATGCGCAGCGTGAAGCCGCTGCCGCCGAGGCGCCCGTGCACCAGACGCTCGGCGCCCAGCATCTCGATCAGCTCGACCTCGAACGGCCAGCCCTCGTGCTCCGCCGTCTGCGCATGCTCGGGCCGCAGCCCCAGCAGCAGCGGGCCGGGGCGCGGCGCCGGCGCGGGCAGCGCCAGCGGCAGCTCGCCGACCAGGAAGCGCGCGCCCTCGGCCACACCGGCCAGCAGGTTCATCGGGGGGCTGCCGATGAAGCCGGCCACGAAGGTGGTCTGGGGCCGGCCGTACACCTCCTCGGGCGTGCCGATCTGCTCGATGCGGCCGGCGTTCATGACGATCATGCGCTGCGCCAAGGTCATGGCCTCGATCTGGTCGTGCGTGACGAACAGCGAGGTCACGCCCAGTTCGGCGTGCAGCTTCTGGATCTCCAGCCGCGTCTGCGCGCGCAGCTTGGCGTCGAGGTTGGACAGCGGCTCGTCGAACAGGAACACCGCCGGCTGCCGCACGATGGCGCGGCCCATGGCCACGCGCTGGCGCTGGCCGCCGGAGAGCTGCCGCGGCTTGCGGTCGAGCAGGGCGCCGAGCTCCAGGATGCCGGCCGCCTTCTGCACGCGCCGCTCGATCTCGGCGCGGGGAAGCTTGGCGATCTTCAGGCCGTAGGCCATGTTGTCGAAGACCGTCATGTGGGGATAGAGCGCGTAGTTCTGGAAGACCATCGCGATGTCGCGCTCGGCCGGCTCGAGCCGGTTGACGATGCGGCCGCCGATGGCGATCTCGCCGCCGGTGATCTCCTCCAGGCCCGCCACCATGCGCAGCAGCGTGCTCTTGCCGCAGCCGCTGGGCCCGACGATGACGATGAACTCGCCGTCGGCGATCTCGGCGTCGACGCCGTGGATCACCTTGACGGACTTCGGTCCGTGGCCGTAGGTCTTCTCGACCCGGCGTAGCGCGATGGCACCCATGCTGGCCTATTTCTCCGTGTCCACCAGGCCCTTGACGAACCAGCGCTGCATCAGCAGCACCACCAGGGCCGGAGGGATCATGGCCAGCATGGCGGTGGCCATGACGGCGTTCCACTCGGTCGCCGCGTCGCCGCCGGAGATCATGCGCTTGATGCCCATCACGATGGGGTACATGCTCTCGTCGGTGGTCACCAGCAGCGGCCAGAGGTACTGGTTCCAGCCGTAGATGAACTGGATGACGAACAGCGCCGCGATGCTGGTGGCACTCAGCGGCAGCAGCACGTCCTTGAAGAAGCGCAGCGGCCCGGCGCCGTCGATGCGGGCGGCTTCCACCAGTTCGTCGGGCACGGTCAGGAAGAACTGGCGGAACAGGAAGGTGGCCGTGGCGCTGGCGATCAGCGGGATCGTCAGGCCGGCGTAGCTGTCGAGCATGCCCAGATCCGCGACGACCTCGTAGGTGGGGCCGATGCGCACCGCCACCGGCAGCATCAGCGTCAGGAAGATCATCCAGAACACCAGCGTGCGGCCCGGGAAGCGGAAGTAGACCACCGCAAAGGCCGACAGCAGCGAGATCGCGATCTTGCCCACGGCGATGATCAGCGCACTGACCAGGCTCACCGTGAGCATGGGCGCGGCGGGCGCCAGGCGGCTGCCGTAGGCCGTCTGGCCGCCGAACAGCGCCAGGCGGTAGCTCTCGAGCATGTTGTTGCCGGGCAGCAGCGACATCGGCACGTTCTGCACGATCTGCTCGGCCGTCTGCGTGCTGGCGACGAAGGTCAGGTACACCGGGAAGGCCACGATGACCACGCCCAGCAGCAGCACCAGGTGCGACAGGGTGTCGGCGACGCGGCGGTTCTCGACCATCAGTAGTTCACCTTGCGCTCGACGTAGCGGAACTGCACCACCGTCAGCGCCACCACGATCACCATCAGCACCACGCTCTGCGCGGCGCTGCCGCCGAGGTCGAGCGCCTTGAAGCCGTCGTAGTAGAGCTTGTAGACGAGGATGGAGGTTTCCTTGCCCGGGCCGCCCTCGGTGGCGGCGTCGACGATCGCGAAGGTGTCGAAGAAGGCGTAGACGATGTTGATCACGAGCAGGAAGAAGCTCGTGGGCGTGAGCAGCGGGAACTGCACCGTCCAGAAGCGCCGCCATGGGCCGGCGCCGTCGATGGCGGCGGCCTCGATCAGGCTCCTGGGGATGCTCTGCAGCCCGGCGAGGAAGAAGAGGAAGTTGTACGAGATCTGCTTCCACACGGCGGCCATCACGATGAGCGTCATCGCATGGTCGCCGTTGAGCAGGTGGTTCCAGTCGACGCCGGCCCGGCGCAGCCAGAAGCTCACGACGCCGATCGATGGCGCGAACATGAACAGCCACAGCACGCCGGCGATCGCCGGCGCCACGGCGTAGGGCCAGATCAGCAGCGTCTTGTAGGCCATGGCGCCGCGGATCACGCGGTCGGCCATCACCGCCAGCAGCAGCGAGATGGCCAGGCCCGACACCGCCACCAGCAGCGAGAACACGGCGGTCGTGTGGAACGACGCGAGGTAGCTTTCGTCGTTCCAGAGGCGGCGGAAGTTCTCGAGGCCGACGAACTCGACGCTGGTGCCGAAGGCATCGGACTGCAGCACGCTCTGGTGCAGCGCCTGCGCCGCCGGCCAGAAGAAGAACACCAGCACGATGGCCAACTGCGGGCCCACCAGGACCCACGGCAACCACCAGCTGCGGAAGCGGACGCGCTTTTCGACGGCCAAGATGCGCAGTGGTCGGAGTGAGCGCGCCCGCTAGGGCGCCATCAGCCCTTGTTGGCCTTCTCGAAGCGCTCGAGCTGCTCGTCGCTGCGCTTCTTGATGTCGGCCAGCGCGTCCTTGGCGCTCTTCTTGCCGGCCCACACCTGCTCGAGCTCCTCGTCGGTGATGGTGCGGATCTGCACGAAGTTGCCCAGGCGGATGCCGCGCGACTTGTCGGTGGTCTTGCGGATCATCTGCGTGACGCTGACGTCCGTGCCCGGGTTCTGCTTGTAGAAACCGCTCTTCTCGGTGATGCCGAAGGCTGCCGCGGTGATGGGCAGGTAGCCGGTAGCCTGATGGCTCTTGGCCTGCACGTCGGCGTCGGACAGGAACTTGAAGAACGCGGCGACGCCCTTGTACTCGTCGGACTTCTTGCCGCTCATCACCCACAGGCTGGCACCGCCGATGACGGTGTTCTGCGGCGCGCCGGGCACGTCGGGGTAGTAGGGCAGGGTGCTGATGCCCGCGGCGAACTTCGCGTTGCGCTTGATGTTGCCGTACAGCGCCGAGCTGCCGGTGGTCATCGCGCACTCGCCGCTCACGAAGGTGGCGTCGGCGGCGTTGTTGCGGCCCTTGTAGACGAACAGCCCCTGTTGCGCCATGTTGGCGAGGTTCTCGATGTGGCGCTGGTGCAGCGGCGTGTTGATGGCCAGCCGCGTGCCCAGGCCGTTGAAGCCGTTGCGCAGGGTGGCGTACTCGACGTTGTGCCAGGCGCTGAAGCTCTCCAGCTGCGTCCAGCTCTGCCAGCTGGTGGTGAAGGGGCACTTGTGGCCGTTGGCCTTGAGGCTGGCGGCGGCTCGCACGACCTCGGGCCACGTGGTGGGGGGGCGCTCGGGGTCGAGCCCGGCGGCCTTGAAGGCGTCCTTGTTGTAGTGGAAGACGGTGGTGCTGCTGTTGAAGGGCAGGCTCAGCATCTGGCCGCCGGGCGCCGTGTAGTAGCCGGCTACGGCGGGCACGTAGGATGCCGGGTCGAAAGGCAGGCCGGCCTCCTTCATCAGCGTGGCCACGGGCTTGATGGCGCTCTTGCTGGCCATCATCGTCGCGGTGCCGACCTCGAAGACCTGCAGCACGTGCGGCGCGTTGCCCGCGCGGAACGCGGCGATGGCGGCCGACATCGACTCCGGGTAGGTGCCCTTGAAGACCGGCGTCACCTTGTAGGCCTTCTGGCTGGCGTTGAAGTCGTTGGCCAGGCCGTTGACCCATTCGCCGAGCGCACCGCTCATCGAGTGCCAGAAAGTGACCTCGGTCTGGGCCTTCACGGGCAGGGCCAGCGCGGCGGCCAGCGCACCCGCGCTCAACAGGAACTTGTTCATCGTCTCTCCTCGACAGGATCGTGGCCGCTCGCGGCCGGAGCCCGGCAGTCTGTCCCGGGTTTGTGACACTCCGGTTTCTGTCATGCCCGGGGGTGCCCATACAAGCGGGTTTGCCAAGGGTGCTGCGGTAGCATGCGCGAATACCCTATGAATGCGCCCCTCCCGACCCTGGCCACGCATCCGGCCGATGTGGCGCGCGCGCCGCAGCACGCCGAACCCGAGGCCGCCGCAGATGCCGTCCGGCTGCGCGAGATTCCCTACAACTACACCTCGTTCTCCGACCGCGAGATCGTCATCCGGTTGCTGGGGCGCCGGGCCTGGGAGATCCTGCAGCAGCTGCGCGAGGAGCGCCGCACCGGCCGCAGCGCGCGCATGCTCTACGAAGTGCTGGGCGACATCTGGGTCGTGCAGCGCAACCCCTACCTCGAGGACGACCTGCTCGAGAACCCCCGGCGGCGGCAGCTGCTGATCGACGCCCTGCACCACCGCCTGGCCGAGGTGGCCCGCCGCCGCACGCCCGCCGACGACGCCGAGCGCGACGCCCTGGTGGGCGAACTGCTGGACGCCGCGCGCACCGCGGTCGAGGCCTTCGCGGCGCGTTTCCGCGAGGTCTGGGACCTGCGCAAGGCCACGCGCCGCGTGCTGGGCCGGGCCACGGCCAAGGACAACATCAAGTTCGACGGCCTCAGCCGCGTCAGCCACGTGACCGACGCGACCGACTGGCGCGTCGAGCAGCCCTTCGTCGTGCTCACGCCCGACTCGGAGGCCGAGATGGCCGCGCTGGTGGCCGGCTGCGTCGAGCTGGGCCTGACCATCGTCCCGCGCGGCGGCGGCACCGGCTACACCGGCGGCGCCGTGCCGCTGACGTGGAAGAGCGCCGTCATCAACACCGAGAAGCTCGAGGCCATGAGCGAGGTGGAGATGGTGTCGCTGCCCGGTGTGCCCCACCCGGTGGCCACGGTGTTCAGCGAGGCCGGCGTCGTGACGCAGCGCGTGGCCGATGCCGCCGAACGCGCCGGCTACGTCTTTGCGGTGGACCCCACCAGCGCCGAGGCCAGCTGCATCGGCGGCAACATCGCCATGAACGCCGGCGGCAAGAAGGCCGTGCTGTGGGGCACCGCGCTCGACAACCTCGCGAGCTGGAAGATGGTCACGCCCCAGGCCACGTGGCTGGAGGTGGTGCGCCTGGACCACAACCTGGGCAAGATCCACGACGCGCCCGTGGCCCGCTTCGAGCTGCGCCACTTCGATGCCACGGGCAGGAAGCTCGAGCGCACCGAGCGCCTGGACATCCCCGGCTCGGCCTTCCGCAAGGAGGGCCTGGGCAAGGACGTCACCGACAAGTTCCTCGCCGGCCTGCCGGGCATCCAGAAGGAGGGCTGCGACGGCCTCATCACCAGCGCGCGCTGGATCGTGCACCGCATGCCGCAGGCCGTGCGCACGGTGTGCCTGGAGTTCTTCGGCAACCCGCGCGAGGCCGTGCCAAGCATCGTCGAGATCAAGGACTACCTGTTCTCGCTGCGCGACCAGGGCGTGCTGCTGGCGGGCCTGGAGCACCTGGACGACCGCTACCTGAAGGCCGTGGGCTACGCCACCAAGAGCAAGCGCGCGGTTGCTGCCGGGGCGCGCTCGGGCCTGCCCAAGATGGTGCTGATCGGCGACATCGTCGGCGACGACGAGGCCGCGGTGGCGCGCACCGCCAGCGAGGTGGTGCGCATCGCCAACTCGCGCCACGGCGAGGGCTTCGTGGCCGTCAGCGCCGACGCGCGCAAGAAATTCTGGCTGGACCGCAAGCGCACGGCCGCCATTGCCCGCCACACCAACGCCTTCAAGATCAACGAGGACGTGGTGATCCCGCTGCCGCGCATGGGCGAGTACACCGAGGGCATCGAGCGCATCAACATCGAGCTGAGCCTGCGCAACAAGCTCGAACTGGTCGACGCGCTGGAGGCGCTGTTCCGCCGCGGGCGCCTGCCCCTGGGCCGCGGCGACGACGCGCAGGAGATCCCCGGCGCCGAGCTGCTCGAGGACCGCGTGCAGCAGGCCCTGCAGCTGCTGGCCGAGGTGCGCGGCCTGTGGCGGCACTGGCTCGAGGGCCTGGACGTGCCGCAGCCGCCGGACCCCGGCAACGCTGACGGCACCCCCGGCGAGACCTTCTTCGCGCAGCTGCAGGACTGGCGGCTCCGCGCCAGCTGGAAGCAGCAGATCCTGCGGCCGCTGCAGCAGATCTTCGCCGGCAGCGCCTTCAAGCCGCTGCTCGACGAGTGCCAGCGCGTCCACGGCGAGGTGCTGCGCGGCCGCGTCTGGGTGGCGCTGCACATGCACGCCGGCGACGGCAACGTGCACACCAACATCCCCGTCAACAGCGACAACTACGCGATGCTGCAGACGGCCCACGAGGCGGTGGGCCGCATCATGGCGCTGGCGCGGCGGCTCGGCGGCGTCATCAGCGGCGAGCACGGCATCGGCATCACCAAGCTGGAGTTCCTGTCCGACGACGAGCTCGCGTCGTTCGCGGACTACAAGCGCCGCGTCGATCCCGAGGGCCGCTTCAACAAGGGCAAGCTGCTGCGGGGCGCCACCGACGGCGCCTGGGCCGCCGACCTGTCGGCCGCCTACACGCCGAGCTTCGGGCTGATGGGCCACGAGTCGCTGATCATGCAGCAGAGCGACATCGGCGCCATCTCCGACAGCATCAAGGACTGCCTGCGCTGCGGCAAGTGCAAGCCCGTGTGCGCGACGCACGTGCCGCGCGCCAACCTCCTGTACAGCCCGCGCAACAAGATCCTGGCCACCTCGCTGCTGATCGAGGCCTTCCTGTACGAGGAGCAGACGCGCCGCGGCGTCAGCATCCGGCACTGGGAGGAGTTCGAGGACGTCGCCGACCACTGCACCGTGTGCCACAAGTGCGAGAGCCCGTGCCCGGTGAAGATCGACTTCGGCGACGTCACCATGAACATGCGCAACCTGTTGCGCAAGATGGGCCGCAAGAGCTTCCGCCCCGGCAACGCGGCGGCGATGATGTTCCTCAACGCCACCAACCCCGAGGCCATCAAGCTGATGCGCAAGGGCATGGTGGATGTCGGCTTCAAGGCGCAGCGCTTCCTCAACGGCCTGCTAAAGCCGCTGGCCAAGGCACAGACGGCGCGCCCGCCGGCCACGCTGGGCGCGGCGCCCGTCAAGGAGCAGGTCATCCACTTCATCAACAAGAAGATGCCGGGTGGGCTCCCGAAGCGCACCGCGCGCGCGCTGCTGGACATCGAGGACCGCGACTACGTGCCCATCATCCGCAACCCGGCCGCCACCACGGCCGACACGGAGGCGGTGTTCTACTTCCCCGGATGCGGCTCGGAGCGCCTGTTCAGTCAGGTCGGCCTGGCCACGCAGGCCATGCTGTGGCACGCCGGCGTGCAGACGGTGCTGCCGCCGGGCTACCTGTGCTGCGGCTACCCGCAGCGCGGCAGCGGGCAGTTCGACAAGGCCGAGAAGATCATCACCGACAACCGCGTGCTGTTCCACCGCGTGGCCAACACGCTGAACTACCTCGACATCAAGACGGTGGTGGTGAGCTGCGGCACCTGCTTCGACCAGCTGCAGGGCTACGTGTTCGACAAGATCGTCCCCGGCTGCCGCATCGTCGACATCCACGAGTTCCTGCTCGAGAAGGGCATCCGGCTCGAGGACCACACGGCCGGCTACCTCTACCACGACCCCTGCCACAGCCCCATGAAGCAGCAGGAGCCGATGAAGACGGTGAAGGCGCTGGTCGGCGGCAACGTCGTCAAGAGCGAGCGCTGCTGCGGCGAGAGCGGCACGCTGGGCGTGACGCGGCCCGACATCAGCACGCAGGTGCGCTTCCGCAAGGAAGAAGAGCTGCGCAGGAACGAGAAGACGCTGCGCGAGCAGCTGGCCGCCCGTCCCGAGGTGAGCGACGCCGCCAGGGCCAACGTGAAGATCCTCACCAGCTGCCCGAGCTGCCTGCAGGGCCTGAAGCGCTACGAGGACGATCTCGCCAATGGCCTGCTCGAGGCCGACTACATCGTGGTGGAGATGGCCCGCGTGATGTTGGGTGACGACTGGCTACAGGCCTATGTCGTCAGGGCCAATGCGGGCGGCATCGAGCGGGTGCTGGTCTAATCGAGGCATGCAGTACGAGGCCTCCACCCCCGCCGCGCCCACGGCGATCACCGTGCACCAGGCCTCGGGCGTGCTGGAGGTGGCCTTCGACGACGGCGCGTGCTTCCGCATCCCCTTCGAGCTGATGCGGGTGTACTCGCCCTCGGCCGAGGTGCAGGGCCACGGCCCGGGCCAGGAGGTGCTGCAGACCGGCAAGCGCGGGGTCGGCATCACCGCCATCCAGCCCGTGGGCCACTACGGGGTGCAACCGCGCTTCTCCGACGGCCACGAGAGTGGCATCTTCAGCTGGGCCTACCTGTACCGGCTGGGCCGCGACGGGGACGCCCTGTGGCGCCAGTACGAGGAGCGCCTGGCCGCCGCCGGCCGCTCGCGCGACGACCCCATGCCGGTGGCCGCCGGTGGTGCCTGCGGCCACCACTGAACCACGCGGGTCCACCATGGCGCAGACGCATTTCGGCTACCAGACTGTCGACGAGGCCGAGAAGGCCGCGCGGGTGCGCGGCGTGTTTGACAGCGTCGCCGCCAAGTACGACCTCATGAACGACGTGCTGTCGTTCGGCTTGCACCGTGCCTGGAAGGCCTATGCCGTGGCCGTGGCCGACGTGCGCCCCGGCATGCAGGTGCTCGACATCGCCGGCGGCACCGGCGACCTCGCCCGCGCCTTCGCCGGGCGCGTGGGCCCCACGGGTTGCGTCGTGCTCACCGATATCAACCAGGCCATGCTCACCGTGGGCCGCGACCGCCTGCTCGACGCGGGCCTGGCGATGCCGACGACGGCCTGCGACGCCGAGCACCTGCCCTTTGCCACCGGCACGGCCGCCGCCGGGTTCGACCGCGTGAGCGTGGCGTTCGGCCTGCGCAACATGACCCACAAGGAGGCCGCGCTGGCCGAGATGGCGCGCGTGCTCCGGCCGGGCGGCCGGCTTCTGGTGCTGGAGTTCTCCAGGCCCGTGCCGCTGCTGAGCAAGCCCTACGACTGGTACTCGTTCGGTTTCATGCCGCTGATGGGCAAGCTCGTGGCCGGTGATGCGGACAGCTACCGCTACCTGGCCGAGAGCATCCGCATGCACCCCGACCAGGCCACGCTGAAGACCATGATGCTGCAGGCGGGCTTCGGCCACGTCGACGTGCACAGCCTGGCCGGTGGCATCGTGGCCCTGCACGTGGGGATCAAGTGCTGAAGCGGCTGCGCCGGCGCGTCATCGCGGCCCGCACGGCCGCCAAGGCGTGGCGGCGCTCTCGGCGCGTGCGGCGCATGAAGGGCGTGCCCGAGTTCCTGCAGGTGGCGCGGCAGAGCTTCCTGGAACTGCAGGCCGCCTGGGACCGCGCCGACTGGCGCGCCCTGCAGCAGCTGGCCACCGAGCCGCTGCTGGCCGACCTGCGCGAGCAGTACGCGCTGCGCGGCCCCGGCCCCAACCGCACCGAGGTGCTGGAACTGCATGCGGAGCTGCTGGCCCTGGAGGACCTGCGCGAGGCCTTCGTGGCCAGCGTGGAGTTCCGCGGCCTCATCCGCGAGAGCGGCGACGCCGCCGCGGCGCCGTTCCGGGAACTCTGGTTGCTGGCCAATGTGAAGTCCGCCGACCGGGGCTGGAGGCTCGCCCGCGTGCAGGCATTGGCCTGAAAGCGTGAACTAGGCTGCGCCAGAGCCCCACTTCCACCCGCCCTGTGGGGGGGTGGTCCCGAGGCAGCTGTCACGGGCCCACGGGTAAACTGGCGAGCTTCTTACGCGCCCGCCGCGGGCCAGCAGGGAACTGTTCATGACGCTGTCGTCCTCCGTCGCCCCCAGCCGCCGTGCCCCGAAGCGGGTGCTTGCCTTGATCGCCACCGCCGCCCTGCTCGCCGCCTGTGGCGACAAGGGCGGCGCGCCGGCCAGCCAGACCGCCGCGAAGGTCAACAAGGACGAGATCACCGTCCACCAGATCAACTTCGTGCTCCAGCAGCAGCGCAACCTGCGGCCCGAGCAGGCCGAAGCGGCCGGCAAGCAGATCCTGGATCGCCTGATCGACCAGCAGCTGGCCCTGCAGAAGGCCGAGGAGACCAAGCTCGACCGCGACCCGCGGGTGATGCAGCAGATCGAGGCGGCCCGCCGCGAGGTCGTCGCCCGCGCCTACCTCGAGAAGGTGGGCGAGGCGGCGCCCAAGCCCACGCCCGAGGAGATCAAGAAGTACTACGATGAAAAGCCGGCGCTGTTCAGCCAGCGCCGTGTCTACCAGATCCAGGAGATCGGCATCGAGACCACGCCGGACCGCCTGCCCGAGATCCGCGAGCGATTGTCGGCGGCCAAGAACGTGAACGAGTTCGTTGCCTACCTGCAGTCCTCCGGACTGCGTTTCTCGGGCAACCAGGCGGTGCGCGCGGCCGAGCAGCTGCCGCTGAACTCGCTGGACGCGCTGTCCAAGATGCAGGACGGCCAGGCCCTGGTCCTGCCCACGCCCACCGGCGCGCAGGTGGTGGTGCTGGCCGGCTCGCGCATGCAGCCGGTGAACGAGGAGCAGGCCCGCCCGGCGATCGAGCAGTTCCTGCTCAACGAGCGCCGTCGCAAGATCGTGGAGGACGACATCAAGGCCCTGCGCGCGGCCGCCAAGATCGAGTACGTCGGCAAGTTCGCCGAAGCCGCGCGGGGCGCCGCGTCGGCGCCGGCCGCCAAGCCGGCCGCCGGGGCAGCGCCCGCCGCCAGCGGCCCGCTGACGGGCGCCGACGTCAGCAAGGGCCTGGGGCTCAAGTGATGACGATGCTGCGCTGCCGGGTGGCTGCGGCGCTGGTGGTCGCATCGATCGCGCTGGCCCTGCCCGTGCTTGCGCAGGTGCCGGCAGCACGTGCGCCCGCCGCGGCGCCGCCGGCCGCGCCCGCGGCCGAGTACCGGCTCGGCGTGGGCGACGTGCTGCGCATCACGGTGTTCCAGAACCCCGAGCTGACGCTGGAGTCGCGGCTGAACGAGGGCGGGGTGCTGTCGTTCCCGCTCATCGGCTCGGTGCGGCTGGGGGGGCTGTCGGTCCCCGAGGCCGAGCGGCTCATCACCGACAGCCTGGCCCGCGGCAACTTCCTGCGCAACCCGCAGGTCACCATCATCGTGCTGCAGGTGCGCGGCAACCAGGTCAACGTGCTCGGGCAGGTCGGCCGGCCCGGCCGCTACCCTCTGGAGACGGCCGACACCCGGCTCACCGACATGATCGCGCTGGCCGGCGGTGTCGCGCCCGGCGGCGCTGATGTCGTCGTCGTCACCGGCACCCGCGACGGCAAGCCCTTGCGCGAGGAGGTCGACCTGCCTGCCCTGTTCACGGCCGGCGGCGCCGCGCGCGACATCGTGCTGCGCAACGGCGACGCCGTCTGGGTCGATCGCCAGCCGCTGGTGTACATCTACGGCGAGGTGCAGCGCCCGGGCCCGATGCGGCTGGAGCGCGGCATGACGCTGCTGCAGGCCCTGGCCACCGGCGGCGGGCTCACGCCGCGCGGCACCGAGAAGGGCATCCGGGTGCACCGCAAGGGCAGCAACGGCGAGGTCGAGGTGACGCAGCCGGCCATGACCGACACCCTGCGCGAGGGCGATGTCGTCTTCGTGCGCGAGAGCCTCTTCTAACCGGCGCCCGCCGCCGGCCATACCGCCATGACCTTCGGGCAGTTCCTCTCCATCCTTCGCGCGCGTTGGGGGTTGGCGCTGGCCATCCTGGCCGCCACCGTGCTGCTGACCACCATGGTGAGCCTGGCGCTCACCAAGCAGTACGAGGCCACGGCCAGCGTCGTCGTCGACTTCAAGCCCGATCCCATCAGTGCGGTGCTCTACGGCGGCGGCGGCTCGCCGGCACAGATGGCCACGCAGGTGGACATCATCAGGAGCGACCGCGTCGCCGAGCGCGTGGTGCGCAACCTCAAGCTTGCCGAGAACCCGCAGGTGCGCCAGCAGTGGCAGGACGATGCCGGCGGCCGCGGCACCATCGAGGGCTGGCTCGGCGGGGTGTTCCAGCGCAACATGAAGGTCGAGCCCTCGCGCGAGAGCGGCGTGATCACCATCAACTACCGCGCCGCCGATCCCCGCTTCGCGGCCGCCGTGGCCAACGCCTTCGTGCAGGCCTACATCGACACCACGCTGGAGTTGCGCGTCGACCCGGCCCGCAACTACCAGCAGTTCTTCGAGAACCGCTCCCGCGAGGCGCGCGACAAGCTCGAGGCCGCGCAGAGCCGCGTGTCGGCCTTCCAGAAGGAGAAGGGCATCATCGCCACCGACGAGCGGCTCGACGTCGAGAACGCGCGCCTGACGGAGCTGTCGTCGCAGTACACCGCGCTGCAGGCCATCAACGCCGAGAGCGCCAGCCGCGAGCGCCAGGCCCAGGGCCCGCAGGGCGACCGCCTGCCCGAGGTGCTGGGCAACCCCATCGTGGGCTCGCTCAAGGCCGACATCGGCCGCGCCGAGGCCGCGATCCAGCAGCTGACCACGCGCCTGGGCGATGCCCATCCGCAGGTGCTGGAGGCCCGCGCGAGCGTGGCCGAGCTGCGCCAGCGCCTGGCCGCCGAGACTGCCAAGGCCACCGGCAGCGTCTCGCTGTCGAGCAACATCAACCGCCAGCGCATGGCCGAGGTCAAGGCCAGCCTCGACGCGCAGCGCGACAAGGTGCTGCGCATGAAGGCCGTGCGCGACGAGGGCCTGGTGCTGGTGCGCGAGGTCGAGAACGCGCAGCGCACCTACGATGCCATCCTGGCGCGCCTGACGCAGAGCACCATCGAGGGCCAGTCCACGCAGAGCAACGTCAACCAGCTCACGGTGGCCGTGCCGCCCGTGGAGCCAGCCACACCGCGGGTGGTGCTCAACATCATCCTCTCCGTCGTCATCGGCCTGCTGCTGGCGGTGGCCGTGGTGCTGCTGCTGGAGCTGCGCAACCGCCGCGTGCGCTCGATGGCCGACGTGGTGGCCGCGCTCGACCTGCCTGTCATCGGCCTGATGCCGGGCACGGGTGCTGCCGCCCGCCTGGCCGACCGCCGCATGACCGCGCTCGAGCAGCGGCTGCTCGCTCCGCTGCCGGCCCCGTCCGGCCCCAACGCCAAGGGAGCCGCCTGATGGCCAAGTTCCGCGACGACGAACAGGCCGCACCCGAGCTTGTCGAGCCGCTGCGCGAGCCGGTGGACGCGCAGTCGGTGGCCGGCGGCGAACGCACGATCGGCGACTTCCTGACCGCGCTGCGCGACCTCAAGCCCGAGCAGGTGGAGCGCATCCTGGCACACCAGCGCGAGAAGGGTGTGCGCTTCGGTGAGGCCGCCGTGGCCCTGGGCCTGGCCAGCCGCGACGACGTGCTCGCCGCGCTGTCGCAGCAGTTCGACTACCCGGTGGCCACCGGCGCCGGCGAGCGCCTGGGCGAAGAGCTCGTGGCCCTGGTCGACCCCTTCGGCGCGCGCGCCGAGCACTTCCGCTCGCTGCGCTCGCAGCTGATGATGCGCGTCTTCGCGGGCACCGCGCCGCACCCGGCGCTGGCCATCATCAGCCCCGACGTCGGCGATGGCCGCAGCTTCTGCGCCGCCAATCTGGCGGTGGTGCTGGCGCAGCTCGGCGGGCGCACGCTGCTCATCGACGCCGACCTGCGCGGCCCGCGGCAGCACGACGTCTTCCGGCTCGACAACCGCGCCGGGCTGTCGAGCATCCTGTCGGGCCGCTCCGACCAGGGCGCCATCCAGCCCGTGGCCGCCGTGCCCAGCCTGTTCGTGCTGACCGCCGGCACCACCCCGCCGAACCCGCTGGAACTGGTGGAGCGCGCCAGCTTCGGGCTGCTGATGCGCGAGCTCACCGCCAAGTTCGACCACGTCGTCATCGACACGCCGGCTGCCGTGCACGGGGCCGACGCCAGCGTGATCGCGGCGCGTGCCGGTGCGGCACTGCTGGTGGCGCGCAAGGACAAGAGCCGCTTTGCCACGCTGCAGGAACTGGTGGCCAGCTTTGCCGGCACGCCGGCGCAGCTGGCGGGCGTGGTCTACAACGAGCGTTGAGTCGTCACGACGAGGTTCACCCGATGACGCCCGCCGTCGCGCTGCAGCACCCCCTCGCGCCCTTCGGCATCGTCGCGCTGGGGGCGCTGGTGCTGTACGTGCCGTCGTTCCGCGACCTGCTCGACGGCATCTGGGGCACCGACCAGCAGGGTCACGGGCCGCTGGTGCTGGCCATCTCGCTGTGGCTGCTGTGGCGCAAGGGCCCTGAGCTGCTGGCGCTGCCCGACCAGCCCGCGCGCGTCGCCGGCTGGGGCTGCTTCGGCTTCGCGATGCTGCTGTACGCCTTCGGGCGCACGCAGGGCATCCAGATGTTCGAGGTCGGCTCGCTGATCTGGCTGGTGGTGTCGGCGCTGCTGCTGTTCCGCGGCACGGCGGCGCTGAAGGTGGTGTGGTTCCCGCTGTTCTTCATGCTGTTCATGGTGCCGCTGCCCGGCGTGGTGGTGGACACGCTCACGCAGCCCATGAAGCTGGCCGTCAGCACCGTGGCCGAGTGGATCCTCTGGAACGTGGGCTACCCGGTGGCGCGCACCGGCGTCATCCTGCAGGTGGGGCCCTACCAGCTTTTGGTGGCCGACGCCTGCGCAGGCCTGAACACGCTGCTCACGCTCGAGGCCCTGGGCCTGCTGTACCTGAACCTCGTGCGCCACGAATCGGCCCTGCGCAACATCACGCTGGCGATCCTGATCGTGCCGATCAGCTTCGCGGCCAACGTCATCCGCGTCATCGCGCTGACGCTCATCACCTACCACTTCGGCGACGAGGCCGGGCAGGGTTTCCTGCACGGCTTCGCCGGCATGGTGCTGTTCATGGCGGCGCTGATGCTGATCATCGCCGCCGACACCGCCACGCGCGCCGTGGTGCGCACGCGGGCGGCGCACCCGGCCTGAGCGTCATGGCCGCCCTGACGAGGCCGGTAAGGCAGGCGCTGGCGATGGTGGTCGCGATGGTGCTGGTGGCGCTGCTCGCGCAGGCCGGCAAGCCGGTCCACAAACTGGCCGAGCAGCGCCCGCGCTTCGACCTGGAACAGGTCGTGCCCGAGCGCTTCGGCGACTGGCGGTTGCTGCGTGCCGGCGGCGTGGTGCTTCCGGACCCCAGCGTCCTGGCCAACATCAAGCGCCTGTACACGCAGACGCTGTCGCGGGCCTACGTCAACAGCCGCGGCACGGTGGTCATGCTGTCCATCGCCTATGGCGACGACCAGCGCGCCGCGATGGCCGTGCACTACCCTGAGGTCTGCTACCCGGCTCAGGGATTCCAGGTGCGCAGCAACCGCATCGACAGCGTTGCCACGCCGCACGGCACGCTGCCGGTGCGGCGGCTCGAGACCGAACTCTCGCGCCAGCGCTACGAGCCCGTCACCTACTGGGTGACGATCGGGGACCGCATCTCGCTGGGGGGCCTGGAGCGCCGGCTGATCGAGCTTGAGTACGGCTTGCAGCGCGTCATCCCCGACGGCCTGCTGTTCCGGGTGTCGTCGATCAACCGCGACTCGGCGCAGGGGTTTCGCGACCAGGACGCCTTCACGCGCGACCTTCTGGCGACCCTGCCCGCCGTCAGCCGAGAGTGGCTGGCCGGCGATCCGGCGCGCCTGGCGGCGCAGCCGCAGCCCTGAGCCATGGCTTCCATCGGCAGCGGCCGCCTGGGCGTCGTCGCCTACGCCTTCGAGCCGCGGCGAAGGCCGGCACTGCGGCGGGCACTGCGCAGCCTGGCCGATGTGGCTCCCTGGCCTGCAGGCAGCCGCCTGGCCATCGTGCGCCGCACCGGGCAGCCGCCATTCGGCGACCCGGGCATCGGACTTCCGGTGCAGGAACTCGAGGATGACGGCCGACGCTGGGAGTTCGGGGCCTGGCAGACGGGTGTGGATGCACTGCTGGCCGGGGGCGAGGTGGGGGCCTGGTTGATGGTCAACGACACTGCGGGGGTCAACGATCCGTGGCCGTACGCCGAGCGGGTGCGCCTGCGCAGGCAGGCCGATGCGGCCGCCACTGCCAGCTCCCCGCTGCTGGCAGGGGCGCTGAAGCCGGCCCCCCCGGGCTGTGCGCTCCAGGGACGGCCGCTCGCAGCCTGGGTGCAGTCGCACGCTTTCGTGCTGTCTAAGGAGGCGCTTCGTGCACTCGACGGTGGGCTCTTCGACCGCACACTGTTCGACGGGCCTGCCGTTGCCCAGGGGAGCATCAGCTTGCCTGCGGTGGTGTCGCCGGCGCTGGCCGAGCACGTTGGCGGCTGGCTCACGCGTCGCGGCAAGGACGGTTGGCGTCACCACAGCGGCCGCACCGATGTCCCTGACTCGCTGCTCCGCGACAAGGCTGGCGCCATCCTGCTTGAGAAGCGCATGGCTGCGGTGGTGCTGGCCGCCGGCGGGAGCCTGCTGGACTGCAGTCACGCGCCTGCGGGCCCGTGGCAGCGCCTGCAGCGGCGGCTCTTCTCCTGGCGACGTCGGCTGGGTCTAGCCCTGCTGCCGACGCGCCGGCCGGCGTGACGAAGAAGGCCTGAAGATGGCCGAACGCCTGCTCGTGGTGGCCGACCAGCTGCCCTGGCCGCCCCGCAACGGCCTCACGCTGCCGCTGGTGCACTACCTCGAGCAGATGGCGCACACCCATGAGCTGCGCCTGGTGCTGCTACGCAGCGTCGAAGAACCCTTGGGCGAGCCCGAGCGCGCGGAGAACTGCCGTCGCTACGGCCCGCTGGTGGAAGCCACCTTTCGCCGGCAGAGCCGTGTCCGGCGGGTGATGAACGAGCTGGCCGGCAGCGGCATGTACCAGCATGGCTGGATCCCGGACGACCTGTCGGCTCTGGAGGCACTCGATGCCACCTGGCGCAGGGCGCCGGCACTGGTGTCGCCGGTACGTGCGCTGGTCCGCTGGCAGGCGGCGCGGCAGGCGATGCCGCAACTGTCCCCATGCCGCACCGTGGCGGCAGTGGGTGACTGTACCGCCGCCGAGTATCACTACCGGTGGCGCGCGCCGCAGCCCAGCCTGGGCGGGCGGTTGCAGGCGCTGAGCCATCGACTGCGCTCGCCGCTGGTCGCGCGGGCCGAGGCGCGCCTGATGCAAGGCGCGGACCGCGTGCTGATGCAGACTGCGGCTGACCGCGAGGCCCTGCGCACGCTGGTGGGTGCCGAAGCTGCAGCCCGCGTGTTGCTGGCTCCGAACGGCGTTCGCGAAGAGTTGTTCGCGCTGCCCGAGGCCCAAGCAACTGCAGCCGAGGTGCTGTTCGTGGCCGAGCTTTCCGGTGAGTACGCCCCCACTGCGCACTGGCTGCTGCAGCAGGTTTGGCCTGCGGTGCGTGCCGCGCAACCGCACGCGCGGCTCACGGTGGTGGGCCGCAACGCTGCACCGGCGCTGCGCACGGCCTTCGCGACCTCGCCCGGCGTCGAGCACCACGACTTCGTCGCCGATCTCGCGCCGCTTTACGCCCGCAGCCGCGTCGTGCTGAGTCCGCTCTGGAAGGGCTACGGCCTCATCAACAAGACGCTAGAGGGCCTGGCAGCCGCCCGGGCCGTGGTGGGCGGACATGCGGCGTTCAACGGCATCGAGGGCTTCGTCGAGGGCCGCGACGGCCTGGCGCTGGCTCGCCCCGCGGCTTCTGCGATGGCGGAAGCCGTTGCCGCGCTACTGGCTGACCCGATCCGGGCCGCCGCGTTGGGCCGTGCCGGTCGCGAGCGCGTGCGCGGTGTCTTCCGCTGGGAGCGGACCGCCGAGGTCTTGCGCGAGGCACTCTCTGCGGCTCGCGCCGAACTAACACCCGGTACGTCCGTTACCGAGAGGCTGCGATTGGGATGAAGACGCCGTCGTTCCTGGCGCCACGGCCTGCGTTGAGGCGGGGGCGCCCGCTGACGCTGATGCACACGGCTGGCGTCGCCCATCCGGCCGACGGTCTGGTTCTGTTCCTCGGCCTCTTCGCGGCGTACGTGGTGCTGATGGGCCTGGCCTACACGGCGCAGTCGGGGCTCGTGAAGGCGCTGGGAAACGTCTACGCCGTGGTCATCTTCGGCCTCGTCGCCTTCGGATGGGCCTCGCGCGCCTACCCGCCTTCGCGCTGGTCGACCACGGTGCTGCTGTGCTACGTGATCTACCTCGCCGGCATTGCCTGCAGCGTGATCGTCAACTCCGAGCACATCGACTGGGCCGATCTGGTGAAGATCATTATGGTGCCGGCGTTTCTGCTCTTCGGAGCTGCGTTCGAACGCAAGCGGTTGGCCCACGGTGAGCCCCAACTGTGGCAACGTGGCGACGTGCGCGTGATGCTGGCGCTACTGATCGCCGTGCCGCTGTTGACCTGGGCAGCGCAACTGCTGCAGAGCGGCTTCCAGATCGACGGCGTGCGGGAGACGTCGATCTTCGCCAACCGCAACAACGCCGCGGCCTACGCCATCACCGTGCTGGGCGTTGTCGCGCTGATCCTCGGGCAGCCGGTGCGGAGCCTGGTGATCTTCATGGCGGTGGGCATCATGTTCGGCACGCTCGGCGCGCTGCTAGCCGTGATCATGGCTATGGCCCTGACGGTGGCCAAGCTGCGCGAGTTGCTGATCCTGGCGCTGCTGCTGGTGGCCACGGCAGTGGGCTACATGGTGTGGCCTGAACAGAAACCCTTTGTGCGCTTCACGCCGGTGTTCGACAGCATGCGCTACATCGTCGAAGGCCGCATCGATCTGTACACCACGACCTACGCCGAACTGGTGCTGCTGCTGAAGACCACGGACCTGTCCTTCGTCTTCCGGCTGAAGCACTGGGTCGACCTTCTGTCGCTTTGGGGTCAGAGCGATCTTTACCACTGGCTGTTTGGCTTCGGGGTTGGGTCCTCGGTGCGCCTTTCCGACGAACGCTTGGTGCCGCACAACGACTATCTGCGACTGCTGTTCGAGTTCGGCTTGGTCACGTTGCTGGCCTTCGTGGCCGTGTTGGCCCTGGTCTTCGCGCGGCTGGGTCGGCGCTGGGAGGTGGTGCCCTTCCTCGCGATGGTGATCTACATGTTCTCGGAAAACCTGATCCACAACTTCACCGCCATGGCGTTCATGTTCTTCAGCGCCGGTGTGCTGGCGGAGCGTGTGGCGCTTGAACGAAACAAGGGCCTGACGCAGCCGCCCGGCGCAGCCCGGCGATGACGCGGCTGCTCAACATCAACAACTACCACTACCGCCGCGGCGGGAGTGACGTCATCTATCTCGAACACGGCGCCATGCTGCAGGCCCTGGGTTTCGACAGCGGCTGGTTCGCGATGCACCACCCGAAGAACGAGATCACGTCCTGGAGCCGCCACTTCATCGACGAGATCGAGTTCGGTCACGACTACAGCGTGGCCCAGAAGGCGGTGATGGCGGCCAAGGTCGTGTGGTCCTGGGAGGCGCGCGCCAAGCTGGGTCGGTTGCTCGACGAGTTCCCGGCCGACATCGCGCACCTGCACGGTATCCATCACCACCTTTCGCCGGCCATCCTGCCACTGCTGGCGGCGCGCGGTGTACCGGCCGTGATGACCGCGCACGACCTGAAGATCGCCTGCCCGGCCTACAAGATGCTCAACAGCGGCGGCATCTGCGAGCGCTGCCGAGACGGCTCGGTGCTCAACGTCGTGCGCCACCGCTGCGTGCGCGACTCGCTGGCCGCCAGCGCGGTGGTGGCGGTGGAGAGCGGCCTGCACCGGGCGCTGGGCACCTGGCACCGTCATTTGGCTGCAGTAGTGTGCCCGAGCCGTTTCTTCCTCGAGAAGTTCGTCCAGTGGGGCTGGCGGCGCGAGCAGTTGCTGCAAATTCCCAACTGGGTGGATGCCGAGGCGTTCAAGCCGCACTACCGCCCTGGGCGGCACGCGCTTTACTTCGGTCGCCTGGCGCCTGAGAAGGGCGTGGCCACGCTGATCCGCGCCGCTGCCGCAGCGGGAGTGCCGCTGAAGATCGCCGGTACCGGTCCAGAAGAGACCTCACTGCGAAGCCTGGCGGCGCAATTGAACGGCGAGGTCGAATTCCTCGGCTTCTGCAGTGGCGATGCGCTGCACGACGTCGTGCGTGCCGCGAGGTGCGTGGTGTTGCCTTCGGAGTGGTACGAGAACGCGCCGATGAGCGTGCTGGAGAGCATGGCGCTGGGCACCGTGGTCGTCGGCGCCGACATCGGCGGCATCGGCGAGATCGTCGGCCACGGCGACAGCGGCTGGCTGTTTCCCAGCGGTGACGCCGCAGCGCTGGCCGCGCGGTTGCAAGTGTTGACGGCGACGCCCGATCAGCAACTCGTCGAGCAGGCTCGGGTGGCGCGGGCGCGGGTCGAGCAGCGGTTCTCGCGCCAGGGCTATCTGCGGGCCATGCTGGCTTTGTACGCCCGGCTGGGGGTGCGGCTGCCGGCTGCAGCGGAGGCCAACTTGGAGGCGGCATGAGCGCCCCGGCGGCGAACCCGCGTTGCCTGCGTGTGCTCGGCATCCGCGGCGTCCCGGCCACGCATGGCGGCTTCGAGACCTTTGCCGAGGCGCTGGCGCCTGCGCTCGTGGATCGCGGCTGGCGAGTCGTCGTGTATTGCCAGCAGGACGGCCGGGGCCCGCTCCGCACCGACCATTGGCGGGGCGTCGAGCGTGTGCATGTTCCGGTCGCGCTGCCCGGCACGGCCGGCACCATGTGGTTCGACTGGCTCAGCATCTCGCATGTCCTGGCCGAGCATCGCCGCGGCGACGCCGGCCTATGCCTGACCCTGGGCTACAACACAGCGGCCTTCTGCGCGCGGCTTCGAGCGGCTGGCGTGCGCAACCTCATCAACATGGACGGCATCGAGTGGCGCCGCAACAAGTGGGGCCCTCTGGCCAAGGCCTGGTTCTGGCTGAATGAAGGCGCGGGTCTGCGACTTGGCGACCATCTCGTGGCCGACCACCCGGAGATCGCAGCCCATCTGGGTCGTCGCGCCCCGGCAGCCCGCATGAGCACCATCCCCTACGGTGCAGACGTGGTAATGCCTAGTCACGACTCCGCCATGTTGAGGGCACTGGCCTCACTGGGCCTGGCCAGCGGCGGCTATGCCACCGTGATCGCACGGCCCGAGCCCGAGAACTCGATTCTCGAGATTGTCAGTGCCTGGTCGACCCGGCCGCGCGGCCTGACACTGGCGGTGCTGGGTCGCTACGACGCCGCCGACAGTTATCACCGCGCCGTCCGCGCGGCTGCCGGGCCAGAAGTGCGGTTCCTTGGCCCCATCTTCGACCGCCCTCTCGTGCAGCAATTGCGCGCGCATGCCCGCCTGTACCTGCATGGCCACCGGGTTGGCGGCACCAACCCGTCGCTGGTGGAAGCGCTGGCCGCCGGCAACCCGGTGATGGCGCACGACAACGCCTTCAACCGCTGGGTGGCCGGCCCCGGAGCCCATTACTTCGGCGATGCGGCTGCTCTCGATGTGCTGCTGGCATGCTGGCTGTCGACGCCGAGTGCCGAGGCGGCCATGCGCGCCGCCAGCCGTGCCCGGCACGCCGAGGCTTTCACCCAGACCTCGGTGGTGGAACGTTATGCCGAGCTTCTGGCGGCCTGGCTACCCACCGTGGCAGCGCCAATCGCACAGAGGCTGCAAGGCCCGGCAGGCCCGGCCTGACCACCACGATGGAAAGGTGCCGGCGATCAGGGCGTGGCGCGATCGATGTAGCCGTCGCGTTGCAGCTGCGCAAGGGCCGCGGCATCGGCCGTGCTGATGCCGAACCAGCGCCACTGGGGCTGCGCAAGCCGCAGCGGGCCAACACCCACGCTGGCGTTGGTGCGGAACTGGTCCCATGCCACGCGCGTGTCGAGCCAATAGTCGGCACCGCCCCCTACGAGCAGTGCGGGTGCCGTGCCTGGGGGCAGTTCGCGCCCGTCTGCCGCCACGGCCCGGGCCTGGAACAGCACCAACATGCCGCACAACTCTGGCGTGGCCAGAGTCACCCGGCCCTGCCGTGGCCACCAGTGGAAGGCGCGGCCTTCGCTGAAACCCACGCGCACGTGACCGCTGTCGGTTGGCGTGATCTCGGCGGGTATGTTGTCGCCTGTAGCGAAGTCGGCCTTGAACGACGCGCCCTCGATGCCGCCCTGCTGCACGCGCTGCCAACGGCGCTCACCGCCGGCTTGCTTGCACAGCAGGGTCTGCATTCGCCTCAGCTCCAGGTGCTGGCGGCCGACGGGGGCACCGGTAGCCCAAAACGCGTGGGCCCAGCCTGTGAAGGCCGCAAAGTTCGGGGGCGCGCGATTGCCGGCATGCGCAGCACCGCGCTCACGCCAGTCGTATCCAGCGGGCACGCCGGCGGGCAATGCCTCGTGGGCGGTGTTCCAGTCAAGGGTGACCCGCGCCAGCTCGTCGGGTGCCACGTCGAGCAATTGATGGCCCGGCTGCAGCGCGGTGGTGCGCGGTGGAGCCGGATTGACGACGCCGGCCGACCCCGCACCACTTTCCGGACTTTCGGTTGCATCGCCACCTCCGCAGGCAGCAAGGCTCAAGCACAGGAGACTGGTCAACAACGCCATGGGAATCAGCTGGAGCTTCGATGCAGTGTAGGACACGATCTCGGCAGGTTGACAGGTCACCATTGGTTCTCGGAGCCGCAGGCGCAGGCTGGAGATCGTCGTAACGCACCGTCACAACTTGGCGCCGATCAATGAACACGCCGGCACCACGCCGCGGGCGCCTGTTGTCGGGGACGGCCTGGAACCTGTTCGGCCTCGTGTTGCCGCTGCTGGTGGCGGTGGTGACGATCCCCTGGCTGATCCGCCTGGTCGGCCTGGAGCGCTTTGGCTTCCTATCACTGGTGTGGGTGCTGGTCGGCTACGCGAGCCTCTTTGACCTGGGCATCGGCCGTGCGCTGGTGCGCACGATGTCGCTGAGGCTGGCCAACGGTGACGGCCATGGCGCTGCCGCCAGCGGCCGTACGGGCCTGGTCTGCCTGGGTCTGCTGGGATGGCTGATGGCCGCCGCTCTGGCGCTGGCCGCGCCCTGGCTCGTCGGCTCGGTGCTGACGGTGCCGGCCGCGTTGCAGGCGGAGGCTCTGCCGGCTACGCAGCTGCTGGCAGCGACGCTACCCTTCGTGATGGCCAGCGCCGGATACTCGGCGGTGCTCAACGCGCAGCAGGCATTCCGGCCCCTGAACCTGGTGCGGGCGCTGTTCAGCACGCTTAGCTACGCTGTGCCGCTGGCATTGGCAGCAGCCGGATGGATCACGCTGCCTGCCGTGGTGGGCGCCATCCTCATGCTGCGTGTGCTGGGCACAGCGGCGTTGGCGGCCACGGCGCGGCGCCATGCGGCCTTTTCGATCTGGCCACTGCGGGTCGAGCGCGAGGCGCTGCGCGAGCTGCTGCAGCTCGGAGGCTGGATGAGCATGAGCAACTTCGTGAGCCCGTTGCTGAGCCAGCTCGACCGCTTGCTGATCTCGGGCCTGGTGCCGCTGCGCGATGTGGGCGTCTACGCCGCACCGTTCGACCTCTTGAGCCGGCTGATGGTGGTGCCCTATGCCATCGTCAATGCCGTGTTCCCTGGCGCCACCGCTGTGCAGCCCGGCACGCCCGAGGCCCGACAGGCGGCCGGTGACCTGCTGCGCTGGCTCGCCGTGGCGATGTTCCCGGTGATGCTGGCTGTGGTGGCGCTGGCGCAACCGGCTACAACGTTGTGGCTCGGTCCCGATATCGGCCCGCGGGCGGCCACCGTGCTGCAAGTCCTGGCGCTTGGCGTCTTTGTCAACACGTTGGCGCAGTCTCCGGCCACGCTGATCCAGGCTGCCGGCCGGCCGCGCGACATGGCACTGTTGCATCTGGCCGAGTTGCCGCTCTTCTTGGCGTTGCTGGCCTCGCTGACTGCAGCCTACGGCATCGAGGGCACGGCCGTGGCCGCCAGCCTGCGCATGGTGCTGGATAGCATGGCGGTGGCTCTGCTGGCGCAGCGAGGTCTGCGCCTCGGCTCCTGGCCCTGGCAGGCACTTTGGCCTTCCGCGGTGGTGATGACGCTGCTCTTCGGCGCCGCACTGGCATGCCGCAGCTGGGGGCAAGCACTGGGCTTGCTGGTCGCCTCCGCGCTGCTCGCCGGCCCATGGGCATGGCGCCGCCTGCTGCGGCGGCACGAGCGGCAGCAGCTTGTTGCCTACGTGCTCAGGCGAAGGTAGAACGCGGCCTGATCGCCACGGCGGGCGGCATTGAGCGCCCGCGAGCGGACCTCCCAGGCCTTGATCTGCGCGGGTGTGAACGGCGAGGATGCCGGGTCGACGGCGTGCGACTTCGCATCGCGTAATGGCAGGCCCTGCCGGTATTGCTCACTGCCCCAGAACTGGAAGGCGGTGGAGTCGTAGAGAACCTGTTCGCAGGCAAAGCCGCAGCGCTGCGCAAGGCCCACGAGGCTGGCCTCGGTGTGCAGGTAGAAGTGGCGTGGTGCATCAAGCTGCACCCAGTGTTCGCGGTAGCGCTCGAAGGCCTCGCTGGAACACAGCGGCACGCGCACCAGCAGCCGGCCGCCAGTTGCGAGCCGAGCTGCAGCCGCGCGCAGCGTGCCGGCGGCATCGGGCATGTGCTCGAACGAGTGGTGGAACATGATGAGGTCGAAGCGCTCATCGAGCCCATCCAGTTGCGCGCGGCGCACGAGTAAGCTGCCGCCGTCGTGGATGTCGGCCTTGATGAAGGGGTCGGCGCCATGCGCGTCCAGCCCGATCCGCCGCAGTCGCTGCACCAGGCCGCCGGAGCCGCAGCCCACGTCAAGCACGCGAAGTCCTGGCCGTAGCCAGGACCGCAGAGGCTGCAGGCTGTCGAACAGCGAGATGGGCTGTGCCCGGGCCAGCAGCGCACCGACGATGCCGCCACCGAAGACGAGGTGGTGGTCCCGACAGGCCGCGAGCCGGCCGCGCCAGCCGCCCGCAGCATTCAGGGCGTAGGAGTAGTAGCCCTCGCCGTAGTAGCGAGCCATGTCGTCCGGGATCGTCTCGATCTGCAGGCAGCCGCAGGCGCTGCAGCGGAAGTAACGATGGCTCTCACGCCAGCCGAGCATCAGTTCGGGCACCTCGAGCGTCTCGGTGGCGACGGCTTCGCCGCAGATCCTGCATGGGGTCACGGTGCACTCCCTGGGTTTGCGTGTCGATTCTCGCGCCGCGGCGCTGTCTTGGACTTGCACGCCGCCCGTCGGCCTCCAGCGTCATGCCCGACGGTGACAGTCTCAGGCTCCGGGCTGTCGGCCTGCCTCCGCGCGCGCACCACATGAAAGTCACCGTCGTCGGAACCGGCTATGTCGGCCTCGTCACAGGCGCCCGCCTGTCCGAGATAGGCAACCACGTCATGTGCCTCGATCTCGACGAGTGCAAGATCCGCATCCTCAACGAGGGCGGTATCCCGATCCACGAGCCGGGGCTCGATGTGATCGTCAAGTGCAACGTCGCCGCCGGCTGGCTGCAGTTCACCACCGACGTGGCGGCCGCCGTGGCCCACGGCACGTTCCAGTTCATCAGCGTCGGCACGCCGCCCGACGAATACGGCTCGGCCGACCTGCAGTACGTGCTGGCAGCGGCCACGAGCATCGGCCGCCTGATGACGGACTACAAGGTCATCGTCGACAAGAGCACGGTGCCGGTGGGCACTGCCGACAAGGTGCGTGCCGCGGTGAAGGCCGCGCTCGATGCGCGCGGCCTGGGCAGCAGCGAGTTCGCGGTGGTGTCCAACCCCGAGTTCCTGAAGGAAGGCGAGGCCGTCGAGGAATGCATGCGACCGGACCGCATCGTCATCGGCGCTGATGACGAGCGGGCGGTGCTGCTGATGCGCTCGCTCTACACGCCCTTCATGCGCAACCACGACCGCATGCAAGTGACGGACGAGCGCAGCGCCGAGTTCACCAAGTACGCAGCCAACGCGATGCTGGCCACGCGCATCAGCTTCATGAACGAGCTGGCGCTGCTTGTCGTGCGCGTGGGTGTCGACATCGAGGCCGTGCGCAAGGGCATCGGCACTGATCCGCGCATCGGCACGCACTTCCTGTACCTCGGCACGGGCTACGGTGGCAGCTGCTTCCCGAAAGACGTGAAGGAGCTCATCCTCACCGGGCGCGACAACGGCATGGCGCTGTCCATCCTGCAGGCGGTGGAAGACGTCAACGAGCGCCAGAAGCAGGTGCCGCTGAACGAGATCGTCGCGCAGTTCGGTGACGACCTGACGGGCTGCAGTTTCGCGATGTGGGTCCTGGCCTTCAAGCCCAACACCGACGACATGCGCGAGGCCCCGGGCCGCGTGATTGCCGAGGCGCTCACCGCGCGCGGCGCCAGCATCCGCGCTTACGACCCTGTGGCCATGCCCGAGGCGGCGCGCATCATGAGAGACCTGCCGCGCGTGAGCTTCGTCTCAAGCCAGGCCTGGGCGCTGCCGGGGGGCCGACGCGCTGGTCATCGTGACCGAGTGAAAGGAGTTCCGCAACCCGGACTTCGACGCCATCAAGGCGGCGCTCAAGCAGCCGCTGATTTTCGACAGTCGCGATCTGCACGCCCCCAAGCTGATGGCGATGCTGGGCATCGATTACCGGGCCATCGGGCGCGCGGTGCGAAGCTTAAGTCGGCCGATAGGCGTTGCTTGGCTCGGCTTCAACGTTCCCAGGTCACGGTGTAGGTCAGCGTCAGCCCGAGGAGGCGGTGGTGGGTGATGCGGTAGCGGGTGATGCCGGCGTCGTGCAGCAGCCGCTTCAGATCGGCCTTGGTCAGCAGCCGCATGTAGTCACCTGCGGCCCAGCCGCGGCCCGTACGGCGCAGGAAGGCATCGAACCAGGGCTTGGGCAGCAGCAGATGCAGCAGGGGCACCCGCGTGTGCGTTTCCACTGGGAAGTGGCGGTTCGGCGTCGTCATGAAGCCGCGGCGGCTGACCCGCATCATCTCGCGGAGGAACTGCAGTTGTGCTTGGTACGCGCCGACATGTTCAATGACCGCATTGCTGTAGGCGATGCTGAACTGGCGGTCTTCAAAGGGCAAGCGTGTGCCGTCACCCTGGATGAACGTGATCTTCGGGTAGCGCGCCCGCAACTGGGTGACGTCATCCAGCGAGACCACGGTGATCTTCTCCGGGTGGGCGTAGTGCTTCTCGAGGTAGTTGTCAGCCGCCGAGTACTCGGTGGCGTTGGCGCCGATGTCGACGATGAGCTCTGCGGGCGTCGGCTTCATCGTCTCAAGGAAGAACGCGTGCTTGCGTGCCCGGTTCCGGGCCGAGACACGGTCTGCGAGGCGGTGGATGGCGGCGCTCATCGGGCTCGCTCGGTCTGAATCACGATGACAGTCGGGGCCTCCTCGAAGGCCCCGTCGCTCAAGGAGCGCTTCGGCGTCACCGGTGGCGTCGCTGCCTGCTGGGGTTTCATGCAGACTCCGCAGCGTCCGGAGACGTTGCGTCCTTCGGCGCCAGCCGCGGAGCCACGCCAAAACCGGGCAAGTCGATAGCCAGCTTCGGGTCGTCCCAACGGGTGGCACCTTCCAGGTCCTTGAGCACGCGCACCAGCTTAGCCTCCGCGTGCGGCGGAAGCCGGGAATGCGGGCCGCGCAGCACGCGACGCTGGCCGCAGAAGCGATTGTCCCGCACAAACCTGCGCGTCAACGGCTCGCCCGCGGTTGCGAGGGCGGCCCGCCCGTTGGGCTCGATGATCTTCTCCATGAACCAGCCGTGTTCGTCCCCAAAAAGGCGCTGGGTTCTACTATCAGTAATCACGGCAGGGGTGTCTTGCTGAGTCTCATGCTCAGAACCCCTTCTCGTTGCGGATTTGCATCAGGTACTGCCGGAAGCCGTTGTGTCGCAGTGGCGGCCAACGGCGTCATTGCGCATCGGCTATCTGTTCTTGGCGGTAGCGCTTCCGAACAGGGTCGTCTTGACACGGACGATGGCTGGCCAAAGGCGCCCGATCAGGGTCTTGGTCTTGCCGGCGTTGTCGGGATACCAGACGGTTGTCCGGTGCGTCAGCTGAGTCTCGTGCATCGGCGAGTAGGCGTAAGCCGCCAGCGAGCGACGGTACTGGCCTGCCGGGAACCGGATGGCGTCGTAGCCATGCAGCGTGTAGTCGCGCGTGAACATGATGACGCAGCGATTGAAACGGGGCGCCACTTCCAGCGTCGTCTCGGGCCTGTCGCGATGGCGCAGCTTCAGCTCGCCCCTGTACTCGGGCTGCCAGTCCTTGTTCAGGTAGAGGAGGATGTTGAGGTTACGGAACCAGTCAGGGTGCAGCGGGTGGGTGTTGAAGTCCACGTGCATGTCCAGAAAGCTGCCCTCGCCCCCCTGATGGATGCCGCCGCCATGGAAGGCCGGGTCCACGAAGACAGCCTCGCCCGTGATGCGTTGAAGCAGTGACTGGAAACGCTCGCTCATCAGGTCCGCGTGCAACTGAGCGAAATCAGGCGATATGTCCTTGAATCCGCTCTTCTCGTGCTTGTTGCGGGCGAATATGTAGTCGCGGCTCTTGTTGATGTGGTGGGTAATCGGGTCGGGGATGTCGTCATAGAGACGCAGGAGGGCCTCTTCCTCGCAGAAGTCGTCGATGACGATGTGCTCGAAGGGCTGAGCGTTCGAGAATCGACGTCGAAGCTCGTCGACGTCGCTTTCCAGCCGTTCAAATCGCAACATGGGTGTGCCTGTGACGTTGGGTGCGCTGGGCGCGTGGCTCTCGTCAAGGCCTGACGGCCCCGCGCCCTGATTTCTAGCGTAGCACCGGCACGTTTCTACTGGTCCACCCTGCGGGGCGGGACACCCCGAAGTCGGTGTATGCCGCCCGGTAACGGCCGGTCGGTCAGCCGGAACCTGTTCCGGTAGACGGCAGCCGCGCGTCCGCCAACCCCGGCGCCGCCGCATCCTTCGCTGCCAGCCTGGGTGCCACCCCGGCATCGGGCCAGGAGATGGCGAGATCCGGGTCGTCCCAGCGGATCGCCCCCTCGCAGTCCTTCGCGTAGGTGTCGGTGGTCTTGTACAGGAAGTGCGTGTCGTCCTCCAGCGCCAGGAAGCCGTGGGCGAAGCCCTCGGGGATCCACAGCTGCCGGCGGTTCTCGGCGTTCAGCTCCAGCCCGAACCACTGGCCGAAGTGCGGCGAGCCGCGGCGGATGTCGACCGCCACGTCCCAGGCGCGGCCCTTCACCACGCGCACCAGCTTGCCCTGGGCGTGCGGCGGCAACTGGTAGTGCAGGCCGCGCAGAACGCCGCGCTGGCTGCAGGAGTGGTTGTCCTGCACGAAGCGGCGCGGCAGCGGCTCTCCCGCGGCCTCCAGCGCGGCCAGCCATTTCGGCTCGGTGAAGCTCTCCATGAACCAGCCGCGGTCGTCGCCGAAGGCAGTGGGTTCGACGATCAGCACGCCGGGCAGGGCGGTCTTGGTGAGCTTCATCGTCAGAAGACCCGCTCGTTCAGGATCTGCAGCAGGTACTGCCCGTAGCCGTTCTTTCGCAGCGGCTGCGCCAGCGCCTCGAGCTGCTCGGCCGTGATCCAGCCGGCACGGAACGCGATCTCTTCCGGGCAGGCCACCTTCAGGCCCTGGCGCTTCTCCAGCGTGGCGATGAACTGGCCGGCCTCCAGCAGGCTGTCGTGGGTGCCTGTGTCCAGCCAGGCGTAGCCCCGGCCCATGATCTCCACCTCGAGCTGGGCCTGCCGCAGGTATTGCGCGTTCACCTCGGTGATCTCGAGCTCGCCGCGCGCGCTGGGCTTGATCGAGGCCGCGATGTCGCAGACCTGCTCGTCGTAGAAGTACAGGCCCGTGACGGCGTAGTTGCTCTTGGGCGCCCGGGGCTTTTCCTCGATGCTGATGGCGCGGCGCCGCGCGTCGAACTCGACGACGCCGTAACGCTCGGGGTCGTGCACGTGGTACGCGAACACCGTGGCCCCGGCGCTGCGCGCGTTGGCCCGCGCCAGCTGCGCCGCCAGGTCGTGGCCGTGGAAGATGTTGTCGCCCAGCACCAGCGCGCTCGGCGCGCCACCCACGAAATCGCGCCCCAGGATGAAGGCCTGCGCCAGGCCGTCGGGGCTGGGCTGCACGCAGTACTGCAGGTTCATGCCCCACTTCGAGCCGTCGCCGAGCAGGGCCTGGAAGCGCGGCGTGTCCTGCGGCGTGCTGATGACGAGCACGTCGCGCATGCCGGCCAGCATCAGCGTGCTCAGCGGGTAGTAGACCATCGGCTTGTCGTACACCGGCAGCAGCTGCTTGCTCACGGCCAGCGTGGCCGGGTGCAGCCGCGTGCCGGAGCCGCCGGCCAGGATGATGCCCTTGCGGTTCATGGTGAGTGGTCCTCCTCGGGGCCTTGGGTCAGCCCAGCACCTCGGCCAGCATGCGGTCGACGCCGCGCTGCCACGGCGGCAGCGCCAGGCCAAAGGTGCGCTGCAGCTTGGTGGTGGCCAGGCGCGAGTTCAGCGGCCGCTGCGCCGGCGTGGGGTAGGCGCTGGTGGGGATGGCGTGGATGCGCTCGGGCGCCACCTTCACGGCGTGGCCGCGCGCACGCGCCCACTCGATGACGTGGGTGGCGTAGCCGTGCCAGTTCGTCTCGCCGCCGGCCACGCAGTGGTAGGTGCCCGACAGCGCGACGTGGTCGAACAGGTGCGGCAGCAGCTGCGCCGTCACGTCGGCCAGCAGGTCGGCGCCGGTGGGCGCGCCCACCTGGTCTGCGATGACCTTGAGCTCCTCGCGCTCGGTCGCCAGCCGCAGCATCGTGCGCGCGAAGTTGCCGCCGCGCGCGGCATACACCCAGCTGGTGCGCAGGATGGCGTGGTGGCAGCCGCTGGCGCGGATGAACTCCTCGCCCTCGAGCTTGGTGCGGCCGTAGACGCTGAGCGGGCCGGTGGGCGCGCTTTCGTCGCGGGCGTGCGTGCCGCTGCCGTCGAACACGTAGTCGGTGCTGTAGTGCACCAGGCACAGGTCGCGCCGCTTGGCCTCGCGCGCCAGCACCCCGGGTGCGGTGGCGTTGAGTGCGCGCGCGAGCTCGGGCTCGGACTCGGCCTTGTCGACCGCCGTGTGCGCCGCGGCGTTCACGATGACCTGCGGCTGCACGTGCGCCACCAGCGCCGCCAGCGCCTCGGGCTGGCTGAAGTCGGCCTTCAGCGGGCCCTCGCTGTCGAAGTCGCAGGCCACCACCTCGCCCAGCACCGCCAGCGAGCGCTGCAGCTCCCAGCCGACCTGGCCGTTCTTGCCCAGCAGCAAGATCCTCATGGGCGACGCTCCCGCTTCAACGTGCCGCGTAGTTGGCCGCCACCCAGTCGCGGTAGCTGCCGCTCTGCACGCGCGCCACCCAGTCGCCGTGCTCCAGGTACCACTGCACCGTCTTGCGGATGCCGCTCTCGAAGGTCTCGGCCGGGCGCCAGCCGAGCTCGCGCTCGATCTTGCGCGCGTCGATGGCGTATCGGCGGTCGTGGCCGGGCCGGTCCTTCACGTAGGTGACGAGTCGGGCGTAGGGGCCTTCGGGCGAGGGCCTGAGCTCGTCGAGCAGCGCGCAGACGGTCTTCACGATCTCGATGTTGGGCTTCTCGTTCCAGCCGCCCACGTTGTAGGTCTCGCCCAGGCGCCCGCCGGCCAGCACGGCGCGGATGGCGCTGCAGTGGTCCTTCACGTACAGCCAGTCGCGGATCTGCATGCCGTCGCCGTACACGGGCAGCGGCTTGCCGGCCAGCGCGTTGACGATCATCAGCGGGATCAGCTTCTCGGGGAAGTGGTAGGGCCCGTAGTTGTTGCTGCAGTTGGTGGTGAGCACCGGCAGCCCGTAGGTGTGGTGCCACGCGCGCACCAGGTGGTCGCTGGCGGCCTTGCTGGCGCTGTAGGGGCTGTTGGGCTCGAAGGGGTGCTGCTCGGTGAAGGCGGGGTCGCCCGGGCCCAGGCTGCCGTAGACCTCGTCGGTGCTCACGTGCAGGAAGCGGAAGGCCGCCTTGTCGTCGCCGGCCAGTGCGCCCCAGTGCGCGCGCGCGGCCTCCAGCAGGGTGAAGGTGCCCTCGACGTTGGTCTTGATGAAGGCGCCGGGGCCGTGGATGCTGCGGTCGACGTGGCTCTCGGCGGCGAAGTGCACGATGGCGCGCGGCCGGTGCTGCGCCAGCAGGTGGTCCAGCAGCGCGCGGTCGGGGATGTCGCCGTGCACGAAGACGTGCCGCGCGTCGCCGTCGAGCGCGGCCAGGTTCTCGCGGTTGCCGGCGTAGGTCAGCGCGTCCAGGTTGACCACGGGCTCACCCGCGGTGTCGGGCGCGGCCAGCCAGTCCAGCACGAAGTTGCTGCCGATGAAGCCGGCGCCGCCGGTGCCGAGGAGGGTCATCCGATTAGCTCCGCCCGTAGGTATCCTCAAACCGCACGATGTCATCCTCCCCCAGA
>JBKDQY010000197.1:0-3471 GCA_046341655.1 Betaproteobacteria bacterium
CGATCCGCACAGCGCGACCGCCCAGTTCTTCATCAACGTCGTCGACAACCCGCGGCTCGACAGCTTCGGCGGCGGCTACGCCGTGTTCGGGCAGGTGGTGCAGGGCATGGAGGTTGTCGATCGCATCAGGGCCGTGCCCACCCAGCCACAGGGCCCCCACCTGAACGTGCCGGTGACCCCGGTCACCATCACCAAAGCCACCGTGGAGCAATGACATGACCAAGACCGTGCAGATGGACACCAGCGCCGGGACCCTGCGCATCGAACTCGACGACGTCGCGGCGCCCGAGTCCACGGCCAACTTCCTGGCCTACGTGAAGGCCGGCCACTACGACGGCACCGTGTTCCACCGCGTGATCAAGGGCTTCATGATCCAGGGCGGGGGCTTCGAGCCCGGCATGAAGCAGAAGCCCACGATGGCGCCCATCCGCAACGAGGCGGCCAACGGGCTGAAGAACCGCCACTACACGCTGGCCATGGCACGCACCTCCGATCCGCACTCGGCCACGGCGCAGTTCTTCATCAACACCACCGACAACGGCTTCCTCGACTTCAAGAGCGAGAGCGCGCAGGGCTGGGGTTATGCGGTGTTCGGCCGGGTGGTGGCGGGCACCGAGGTGGTGGACGCCATCGAGAAGGCCAGGACGGGCCGCAAGGGCTTCCACGACGACGTGCCGCTGGAAGACGTGGTGATCACCCGCGCCGTCGAGATCGACTGATGACGGAACGCCGCGCCGCCGCTGCGCTGCCGGCGTTCTTCGAGATGGCCGCGCCCGAGGGCTGGCAGGCCATCGACTTCATTTCGGACCTGCACCTCGGCGAGGCCCTGCCCCGCACCACCGCGGCCTGGAAGGCGCACCTGCTGCACACGCCCGCCGACTGCGTGGTGATGCTGGGCGACCTGTTCGAGCTCTGGGTGGGCGACGAGCAGGTGGACCGCGCCTTCGAGGCCGGCTGCGTGGCCGCCATGGCCGAAGCGGCCAGCCACCGCGAGCTGGCCTTCATGGTGGGCAACCGCGACTTCCTGGCCGGCGCCCGGCTTTGGCGCGAGGCCGGGCTGCGCGCCCTGCCCGATCCCACCGTGCTCGACGCCTGGGGCCAGCGCGTGCTGCTCACCCACGGCGACGCGCTGTGCCTGGCCGACAAGCCCTACCAGGCCTTCCGCGCCGAGGTGCGCACCGACGCCTGGCGCCAGGGCTTCCTGGCGCGGCCGCTGGCCGAGCGGCTGGCCATCGCGGCCGAGATCCGGCAGGCAAGCCGCACGCGTCGGCAGTTCGACGGCGACAGCGCAGCCGACGTCGACCCCGCCGAGGCCGTGAAGTGGATGCATGCCATGGGCACGCCCGAGATGGTGCATGGCCACACCCACCGCCCTGGCAGCGATGCGCTGGCCCCGGGCTTCAAGCGCCACGTGCTCGGCGACTGGGACCTCGACGCCGGCACGCGCGCCGAGGTGCTGCGCCTCACGCGCGACGGCTTCGCGCGCGTGGCGCCCTCGCGCGCGCCCTGAGTCGCGCGGCGCCATGCTCGGGAAGCTCTGGCGCGGCTGGCGCAGCGCGCGCGACGAGGCGGCCGTGCGCCGCCGCGCCATCCCCGACGACCTCTGGAAGCGCACGCTGGTGCGCTACCCCTTCCTGCAGCGGCGCGACGCCGCCGCCGCGGCCGAACTGCGCCGCCTGACCAGCCTGTTCCTCGACCGCAAGGAGTTCGACTGCACCGGCGGCCTGCGGCTGACGGACGCGCTGGCGGTGTCGATCGCGGCGCAGGCGGCGCTGCCGGTGCTGCGGCTCGGCATCGAGCACTACGACGCTTTCGTGGGGCTGGTGGTGCACCCCGAGCCGGTGGTGGCCCGGCGCGAGCACGCCGACGACGACGGCGTCGTCCACGAGTACGACGAGCCGCTGGCCGGCGAGGCCATGGAAGGCGGTCCGGTGATGCTGGTCTGGCCCGACGTGCGCCGCGCGGGCCAGAGCGCCGCGCAGGGCTACAACGTCGTCATCCACGAGTTCGCGCACGTGCTGGACATGGCCGACGGCCTGGCCGACGGCGTGCCGCTGCTGCCGCCGGACATCGGCCGCGACGCCTGGTGCGCCGTGCTCGACCGCGAGTACGAGACCTTCGTCGCCCGCGTCGAGCGCGAGGATGACACGGCGCTCGACCCCTACGGCGCCAGCGCTGTCGAGGAGTTCTTCGCGGTGGCCAGCGAGAGCTTCTTCGTTGACCCGCTGCGCCTGCGCGCCGAGCATGCGGCGCTGTACGAGCAGTTCAGAAACTACTACGGGCAGGACCCGGTGTCGGACCTGCCCGCGAAGGTGCTGGCCCGGCCCTGAACGGGCCGGGGGACGTCACGCCGTGGTCGGCTCGGTCTTCGGCTTGTCGCTCTTGCGCGGCGGCTGGATGTCGAGCAGCACCTCGCCCTTGTCGTCGATGTCCACCGTCAGGCGCCCGCCGTCGACGAGGCGGCCGAACAGCAACTCGTCGGCCAGCGCGCGGCGGATGGTGTCCTGGATCAGGCGCTGCATCGGGCGCGCGCCCATCAGCGGGTCGAAGCCCTTCTTGCCCAGGTGCTTGCGCAGCGCGTCGGTGAAGGTGACCTCGACCTTCTTCTCGGCGAGCTGGCTTTCCAGCTGCAGCAGGAACTTGTCGACCACGCGCAGGATGATCTCCTCGTCGAGCGGGCGGAAGTTCACGATGGCGTCGAGCCGGTTGCGGAACTCGGGCGTGAACAGGCGCTTGATGTCGCCCATCTCGTCGCCCTGCTCGCGCTTGGTCGTGAAGCCGATGGTCGACTTGTTCATCGTCTCGGCGCCCGCGTTGGTGGTCATGATGATGATCACGTTGCGGAAGTCGGCCTTGCGCCCGTTGTTGTCGGTCAGCGTGCCGTGGTCCATCACCTGCAGCAGCACGTTGAAGACGTCGGGGTGCGCCTTCTCGATCTCGTCGAGCAGCAGCACGGCGTGCGGCTTCTTGGTGATGGCCTCGGTGAGCAGGCCGCCCTGGTCGAAGCCCACGTAGCCCGGGGGCGCGCCGATCAGCCGGCTCACCGCGTGGCGCTCCATGTACTCGCTCATGTCGAAGCGGATGAGGTCGATGCCCAGCACGTAGGCCAGCTGCTTGGCGACCTCGGTCTTGCCCACGCCGGTGGGGCCGCTGAACAGGAAGCTGCCGATGGGCTTGTCGGGCTTGCCCAGGCCGCTGCGCGCCATCTTGATGGCGGCGGCCAGCGCGTCGATGGCCGGGTCCTGGCCGAACACCACGCTCTTCAGGTCGCGGTCCAGGCTCTTGAGCTTGCCGCGGTCGTCGGAGCTCACGCTCTGCGGCGGGATGCGCGCGATCTTGGCGACGATCTCCTCGACCTCGGCGCGCGTGATGGTCTTCTTGCGCCTGGCCACGGGCAGGATGCGCTGCGCGGCGCCAGCCTCGTCGATGACGTCGATGGCCTTGTCGGGCAGATGGCGGTCGTTGATGTAC
>JBKDQY010000198.1:0-2612 GCA_046341655.1 Betaproteobacteria bacterium
CCCGAGCCCTGCGACTACGCCATCGCGGCCACGCGCACGCTGGTCGACGCCGGCGTACCCACCTTCGGCATCTGCCTGGGCCACCAGATCCTGGCCCTGGCCTCGGGGGCGAAGACCTTCAAGATGAAGTTCGGCCACCCCGGGGCCAACCACCCGGTGAAGGACCTCGACACCGGCCGCGTCGCCATCACCAGCCCGACCCATGGCTTCGCGGTCGACGAGAAGAGCCGGCCCGCGAGGCTGCGCGCCACCCACGCGAGCCTGTTCGACGGCACGCTGCAGGGCATCGCCCGCACCGACCGGCCGGCGTTCGGCTTCCAGGGTCACCCCGAGGCCAGCCCGGGCCCGCACGACATCGGCAGCCTGTTCGACCGCTTCACCGCGCTGATGACGGCGGCCAAGGAGAAGGCGCATGCCTAAGCGCACCGACCTGCAGAGCATCCTCATCATCGGCGCCGGCCCCATCGTCATCGGCCAGGCCTGCGAGTTCGACTACTCCGGCGCCCAGGCCTGCAAGGCGCTGCGCGAGGAGGGCTACCGCGTCGTGCTGGTCAACAGCAACCCGGCGACCATCATGACCGACCCCGGGACGGCCGACGCCACCTACATCGAGCCCATCACCTGGCAGGTGGTGGAGAAGATCATCGCCAAGGAGCGGCTCGCCCACCCGCACGAGAAGATGGCGCTGCTGCCCACCATGGGCGGGCAGACGGCGCTGAACTGCGCGCTCGACCTGCACCGCCATGGCGTGCTGGCGCGGCACGGCGTCGAGATGATCGGCGCCAACGAGCACGCCATCGAGAAGGCCGAGGACCGCCTCAAGTTCAAGGACGCGATGACCTCCATCGGGCTGGAATCGGCCCGCAGCGGCATAGCCCACAGCATGGACGAGGCGCTCGCGGTGCAGAAGCGCATCCAGGCGCAGATCGGCGGCACGGGCTTCCCGATGGTCATACGCCCGAGCTTCACGCTCGGCGGCACCGGCGGCGGCATCGCCTACAACCCGGAGGAGTTCGAGGAGATCTGCAAGCGCGGCCTCGACCTGTCGCCGACCAAGGAACTGCTGATCGAGGAGAGCCTGATCGGCTGGAAGGAGTACGAGATGGAAGTCGTCCGCGACCGCGCGGACAACTGCATCATCGTGTGCTCCATCGAGAACCTCGACCCGATGGGCATCCACACCGGCGACAGCATCACGGTGGCCCCGGCGCAGACGCTCACCGACAAGGAATACCAGGTGATGCGCAACGCCAGCATCGCCATCCTGCGCGAGATCGGCGTCGACACCGGCGGCTCGAACGTGCAGTTCGCCGTCAACCCCGACAACGGTCGCCTCATCGTCATCGAGATGAACCCGCGCGTGAGCCGCAGCTCGGCGCTGGCGTCCAAGGCCACGGGCTTCCCCATCGCCAAGGTGGCGGCCAAGCTGGCGGTGGGCTACACGCTCGACGAGCTTCGCAACGACATCACCGGCGGCGCCACGCCGGCCAGCTTCGAACCCAGCATCGACTACGTCGTCACCAAGATCCCGCGCTTCGCCTTCGAGAAGTTCCCGGCCGCCGACCCGCACCTGACCACGCAGATGAAGAGCGTAGGCGAGGTCATGGCCATGGGCCGCAGCTTCCAGGAGAGCTTCCAGAAGGCGCTGCGCGGCCTGGAGACGGGCATCGACGGCCTGTCGCCGCGAAGCGCTGAGCGAGACGAGATCGTCGACGAGATCGGCAACCCGGGCCCCGAGCGCATCCTGTTCGTGGCCGACGCCTTCCGCATCGGCATGAGCCTGCAGGAGGTATTCGACGAGACGGCCATCGATCCCTGGTTCCTGGCGCAGATCGAGGAGCTGGTTCAGCTCGAGCGGGCGCTGGCGGGCCGCACGGTCGGTTCGCTGTCGGCCGCGGAGATGCGCTTCCTCAAGGGCAAGGGCTTCTCGGACAAGCGCCTGGGCACGCTGCTGGGCAGCCACCAGCACGCCGTGCGCGAGCGCCGCCACGCCCTGGGCGTGCGCCCGGTGTACAAGCGCGTGGACACCTGCGCCGCCGAGTTCGCCACCGAGACGGCCTACCTCTACAGCAGCTACGACGAGGAGTGCGAGGCCGAGCCCAGCACGCGCCGCAAGATCATGGTGCTGGGCGGGGGGCCCAACCGCATCGGCCAGGGCATCGAGTTCGACTACTGCTGCGTGCACGCCGCGCTGGCGCTGCGCGACGACGGGTTCGAGACCATCATGGTCAACTGCAACCCCGAGACGGTGTCCACCGACTACGACACCTCCGACCGCCTGTACTTCGAGCCCGTCACGCTCGAGGACGTGCTCGAGATCGTGGCCCGCGAGAAGCCCGAGGGGGTGATCGTGCAGTACGGCGGCCAGACGCCGCTGAAGCTGGCGCTGGACCTGGAGCGCGCCGGCGTGCCCATCATCGGCACCAGCCCCGACAGCATCGACGTCGCCGAGGACCGCGAGCGCTTCCAGAAGCTGCTGCACGAACTCGGCCTGCGGCAGCCGCCCAACCGCACCGCACGCACCGAGGAGCAGGCGCTGTCGCTGGCCCACGAGATCGGGTACCCGCTGGTGGTGCGGCCGAGCTACGTGCTGGGCGGCCGCGCGATGGAGA
>JBKDQY010000199.1:0-7645 GCA_046341655.1 Betaproteobacteria bacterium
CGCCAGCAATTCGCGCGGCTCGAAGGGCTTGCCCAGGTAGTCGTCGGCGCCGATCTCCAGCCCCACGATGCGGTCGGTGGGCTCGCCGCGCGCGGTGAGCATCAGCAGCGGCAGCCGCCGCGTGCGGCGGTCGGCGCGCAACTCGCGCGTGAAGTCCAGGCCGTCGCCGTCGGGGAGCATCAGGTCCAGCACCAGGGCCTCGTAGGCGCCCTGCTTCAGGCGCTCGCGGCCCGCGGCCAGCGAGCCGGCGGTGTCGACCTCGAAGCCGTTGCCGCGCAGGTACTGGCCCACCATGTCGGCCAGGCGCAGGTCGTCGTCGATCAGCAGCAGGCGGGGTGTCATCGGGGCACGCGGTCCTTCACGGTTGGGCCGGCAAAAAGCCCCGGCGCGTGAACGCCGGGGCACTCGCCGGGGAAACAGGGCCGGGAGGACCTCGACCCGTCCGAGGAGACAGGATAGCGGCAGCCGTCAACTCTGCGGCCGCTCGAGCTGGCGGCGCTCGCGCTGGTGACGCTCCATCATGTCGTGCCGCTTGGCCATGCGCTCGGCCAGGCGCTGGCGCTGCTCGGGCGTGAGCACGCGGCTCACGTCGAGCATGAACTGCGTCATGCGCTTGCTGGCGGCGTCCTGGCGGGCCAGCATCTGCTGGCGCAGCGCCTCGGCGGCGCGGGCATCGACGGTGGGCTGGGCGAACAGCGTCATGGCCTGCTCGCGCAACTGGCGGCCGGCGCTGCGTTCGGCCTGCAGGTCGCGCTGCGCGGCCTCGGCCAGGCCCTTGATCTGTGTGCGCTGCTCGGGCGTGGCGTTCACGCTGTCGAGCAGGCGGCCAGCCATCTGCGGGTTGGCGAAGGGCATGGCCATGCCGCCGCGCATGCCGCCGTGCATTTCGCCATGGGGGCCGCCGTGGGGGCCGCCGTGACCACCGGGCATGGCCAGCGCCGGCTGCGACAGCGTCGCGGCCGCCACCAGGGACGCCGTGGCCAGCAGCGCGGCAAACGCGGGGCGGGCCCGCAGGGCATGGCGTGCGGCGAGGGGAAGGGTTCGGGGGGTGCTCATCGGGCTTCTCCAGCGCCAGCCGGCGCGTTTTCGATGAGGCCACTGTGGCGGGCCGGCGTGTCGCCGCCATGCGCGGCGGGTAAAGATGTGTGGCCGCGCCGGAGCGCGGCACCTCAGCGCGGCGCCGCCGCGGCGGGCTCGACGCGCAGCAGCCGGCGCTGCAGCGTGAAGGCCGGGTCGGCGCTGCGCAGGTCCAGGCGCAGCAGCAGCCCGCTGGCGCGGTCGATGACGATGGCGCCCTCCAGCCGCGTGCTCGCATCGCCGCGTTGGGCGTCTCCGAAGAGCTCCACCACCACCGCGTCGAAGCGACGCCCGCCGATGGTCTGCGGCCCCGTGGCCAGCACCTGGCCCCGCAGGCGGGCGCGCAGCAGCGGGTCGCCGGCTACGAGCAGGTCGCCGGCGGTGATGCCGCCCAGCTCCAGCTCGGGCCGCAGCAGCCGCGGCCACAGCAGCGCACCGGGCGGGGCATCGACCAGGTTGCCGGCGGGGTCGGTGCGCCACGGGCTGCCATCGGCGCCCGACAGCTCGGTGGCCTCGCGGCGCAGCGCGGTCAGCGTCAGCACCTTCTCGGCCGGCGGGCGGCGGGCGTCGACGCGGTCTTCGTAGACCAGCCGATCGCCCAGCGCCACCGGCAGCGCCGCGGCGCGCGATGCGGGCAGCTCCGGGCCGGCCGCCGGGCACTGCTTGCCGCGCGCGGCCACGGCCCGGGCCTCGTAGCGGCCCTTCAGCCGCGCCAGCTCGGCGCTTTCCACGCCCACCGGGCGCGCCGCCAGCAGCGCCGGCCAGAACACCGTGATGCCCAGGCCCAGCGCGAGGATGTTGGTCCCGGCGCGCTCGTCCACCGTGTAGGCCACGTCGGCGGCGCGCAGCTGCACGCGGTCCTGCTCGTCGACGATGCGCTCGCAGCTCCAGGCGGTGAATTCCGCCGGGTTGGCCGGGGCCGGCGCGATGTCCACCGAGCGCGACGCGCAGCCCGCGAGCAGAAGCGCCGCCGCCAGGGTGGCCGGCATGGCGGGCGGGCGGCAGAGCGGGCGGCGGGCGGGGTCGTGCATGCGAGCGGGCATTGTGCCGCCGCAGCCCGGCGCGCAGCACCGGGGCGGCCCTGACGGCGACCGCCCCGTACAGTGCGGGGGGTGTGCACGCGATACATCAGCCCCGAGGCCGGCGACGTCGAGCGCCACTGGCACGTGGGTGCCCGCACGCCGGCAAGCTGGCCGCGCGAGCTGTTCCCGCGCTACCGCGGCCCCTTCGTGCGCGCGGCGCGGCACGCCACCGAACGGCAGCGCGAGCTGGTGGTCGGGCAGTGGGCCCTGGTGCCCTGGTTCGCCACCACGCCCACCCTGCCCTACCTGACGGTGAACGCCCGCTTCGAGGAGATCACCGCCAAGCCCAGCTACAAGCTGCCGTGGGCGCGGGGCCAGCGCTGCGTCATCCCGGCCGAGAGCTTCTTCGAGCCCAACTGGGAGAGCGGCCGCCACGTGCCCTGGCGCTTCCGCCGCGCCGACGGCCGGCCCTGGGGCCTGGCCGGGCTGTGGAACACCTGGGTCGACAAGGCCAGCGGCGAGATCGTCGAGAGCTACACCATGCTCACCCTGAACGCCGACGCTCACCCGCTGATGAGGCGCATGCACAAGCCCGACCCGAGACGCCCCGCCGACGCGCAGGACAAGCGCAGCGTCGTGCCCATCGAGGCCGAGGACGTCGATACCTGGCTGTTCGCGCCGCTGCCCGAGGCCGCCGCCCTGGTGAAGCTGGCGCCCGAGCAGCTGTTCGACGCCGCCCCGGCCTTGCCCCCTGACCCGGCCACCCCGGCCACCCAGGAGCTGCCGCCCGCATGAACCCGCACGAGCCCGCCCTTCGCCTTTGGTCGAACCTCATCCAGGCCGCGGCCGCCGTCGTGCTGGCCCTGTCGGCCATGCTGCTGCTGGCGCCGGCCTGGGGCGAGGCCTTCTTCAGCCTCGTCTACCACGGCCGCCTGGCCGGCACGCCGCCGCCGGCGGCCGAGCAGGCCTACATCCGCTTCGCGCACGGCATCATCGGCGCGGTGATGGCGGGCTGGATGATCGCCGTCGTGTTGCTCGCGCGCGGTCCGTTCCGGCAGGGCCGGCGCGAGGGCTGGCGCGCCATCGCCTGGCCGCTGGCGGCGTGGTTCGTCGTCGACACCGCGTTCTCGGCCGCGCACGGGGTGTGGGGCAACGTGCTGCTCAACACCGGCACGGCGCTGATGTTCGCCGTGCCGCTGTGGGCCTCGCGCCGGCACTTCGCGGGAGACTCCGTCGCGAACCCGCCCCCGGGGTGACCGCGGCCCGGCCCCGGTGCCCGCCTCAGCCCAGCAGCTGCGCCATGCGCCGCTTGACGGCGTCGGGGAGGGCGGCATCCCACGCGGCTTCCTCGCCGGGCAGCGGCAGCAGCTGGCCCCACTCGGCAATCTGCCGCGCCGGCACGTCGACGATGTACACCTGCACGTGGCTCTCGTGCGTCTGGGCGACGTCGGCGGTCGCGCGCATCAGATCGAGGATGAGCGGCTCCTTGATCTCGGGGCCCCGGCCGGCGCGGATCTGGCCGTGCACGAAGATGTTGTCGTCCTTCAGCGGCTTGCCGCCCAGGAAGTAGTTGCCGGGGGTGACGTCGGTGAAGATCACCTGCGCCAGGTAGGCTGGCGCGCCCGTGCGCTGGCAGTGGATGTCGGTGATGCGGCCAGCCAGCCGCTCCTTCTGCGGGGCGCTGAGGCGCCCGGCCGGCGCGGTGACGACGTAGGTGGGCATGGTGCAGCTCCGGATGCGGGGCATTCACCTTACACAGCCGTCGCACGGGCCAGCCCACGGGCCGCCTGGGGTCACTTGTGCGGCGTCCGGTAACCCCTGGCCCTGGCGGACTCGAACGCGGCGGCCATGGCGTCGATCGCCAACATGCGCTTCACGTCGTCCGGGCCCACCTTCCTGAGCCAGGCGCGGTACAGGGCATCCACCCTGGCCCGCTCCTGCATCACGGCATCGACCTCCTGCGGCGTGAGCCCGCGGCGGGCGACGGATGCCGCGAAGGCCTGCTTGAACGCCGCCATCTGCTCCGCGGCCATGACCCTCTCGACGAAGTACGTGGCCTTGCCCTTGTAGTTCTGCCAGTGGTCGACGGTGGCCCAGCGGTCCGGGTTGGGCAGGAACCCCTCCGTCAGGGTTCGGGTCCAGCCGCGGGCCGCGAGCTGCACGCGGTCGAGGTAGAGGTCTTCATCTCCGATCATGCACTTCCTCCGTTGGTTCGATCAGGCCCGCAGCCCGGCGACGATGGGGCCCGGCGAATGCGGGGGGCCCGGCCCCGTCAAGCAAGCAGCAGGTCGTCGTCGACGATCAACCACTGCGGCTGCGGTTGCCCGCAGCCCGCGACGCCCAGCACCTCGATGCGGGCCTGCGCGTCCACCAGGCGGATCTCGCGGGCCCAATTGAGCTTGAGCGAGGCTAGTGGCGCAAAGGCTCAACCGGCGAGCTGGACGCAAGCACAGGGTGGCGCGCGAGCACGTGGCCGATGGCCGCGTGCAGCTCGGCCAGTTCCTCGGTGGAGAGGGTGGCCTGGAACCGCACCCTGGGCTCGGATTGCCGGGCGATCGGCACCAGGGTGAGGAAACTCAGGTGGTGACCGTGAAGACCGGTCTCGATGGACAGCGACAGCTCGAACGCGGGGCTGCGCTGGATCAGCGTGGCAGGCATGGTGAACTCCTCTTTAGCCGCTTCGACGACGTGTCGGGGGCGGCAATCCGGATCAAATCCCCCCGGTCCTTTTGCGTGCATGCGGGCGGACCAGGCCCGGTGGTCGCATCGATTCAGGAAATGAAAAAGCCCTCCGTTTCACGGGAGGGCCGACGCCGCACCCGCTTGGTTGCCCCCGAGGGGGCCACATCCGCTTTCGCGATCCACCTTGCCCGGGCGGGCAGGTTGGCGTGGGCGTCGGCCCATCTCAGGATGCAGGTTGGAGTGTAGCCACGACACGGCCGGCGTCAACGGCCCGGCGGTGCAGGGACCGCCGCCTGACGATCAGCCGGCGTCTACACACCCAGGTCTGGCGCCTTGTACGGGTCGAGCGCCTGATCGGTGGCAATCCTGGGCAGCATCGCAACCTGGCCGGTAGCATCAGCGAACTCAAGATCACGTCGGCCCGGGTTAAAGGGTGTACTACATGCAGCGCGGAACGCGCCTCCTGCTGCTTCTGGTCGGAGGCGACAAGTCAAGTCAGGCAGCGGATATCGAATTGGCCACCCAGTTGGCCCGCAGTTTTCAGGAGTAGAGCACCATGGCCCGCGTGTCCAGCAAGTCTTCCAAGACGGGAACCACTCCGTACGATGTCGCTGAGCATCTGCGCACACCGGAAGAGATGGCGGCATACCTTGACGCCTGGCTCGAGGAGGCGCCCGATGATGTTTCCGGCATCGCCAAGGCGCTGGGTGACATCGCTCGGGCGAAGGGCATGACCCAGGTCGCCCTGGACGCTGGCCTGAGCCGCGAGAGTTTGTACCGGGCCCTCAGCGCCGATGGCAATCCCAGCTTCGCGACGGTGCTGAAGGTTGCTCGCGCGTTGGGCGTCAAGTTCCATGCCGAGCCGGCTTGATCGTGGAGCAAGACCAGTCGACCCGCGGCCACCGCCTCCGAGTTGGCACATGGAGGGCCTTGATTGCCCTCACCGCCACGGCCGCGATCATGTTGTCCAGTGGCTGCTCGCGGTCCACGTTCATACAAAACCCCTACCAGGCGATCCCGAGATCAACCCCGGACCAGATCGCGCAGTTTCACCCGCCTGAGGCGCTGCATGCCGACCTGGAAGCAATCGTCGCTCTGCACGAGCGAACCAACCCGAATCCCTACCTTCGCGTCTCCAAGGAGTCGATCCGCGCGCTCGCCGATCGGCTGAAGGCGTCGATCACCCGGCCGATGACTCGGCGAGAGTTCCTTCCGGTCGTGATGGAGCTGCAAGCCGGATACCGCTCCGATCACTACGGCCAGGGAGTTCCCCACGAGGATCTCGAAGCCGCCCTTGCGCGCGGCGAGCGGCTGCTCCCGTTTCGGGCGGAGCCCAGAAACGACCAACTGATCGTCGTCGCCGTCGCAGAGGGCGAGCGGGCCATTGAGCCCGGCGACACCATCGCGCGAATCGGGAGTGTCTCTGCGGCCGATCATCTCGCTCGGCTGCGTGCGCTTGTGCCCGATGAGACCGCCCGTTACCGGGACACGCAGGTTCGCGAGCGGTACCGCACGCTCGCCTGGGCCGCGGGAGTCACCCTACCGACGCAAGTCGAGGTCATCCGCCCCGACGGATCGCGGCGCACGGCGACGGTCGAGGGCGTGGGCGATGGCGCGCGCAAGACTGAGCGGACCGCTGCAACCCGCGTCTCCTCGAACACGCACGTTGAGCCACCGCGCGAAGTGCTCGTCAACAGCCCGCCGTTCAGGGCTCTGCTGCTCCCGGGCGAGCCGCCTGCGGCAGCGCCCGTCGCACTGATCGAGTTTCCAACCATGAGCGGCCCGCTCGGCAGCCAGTGGGACAAGTTCCTTGACCAGGCGATCACCGCCATCAACGAGCGCGGCGCCGCAGGACTGATCGTCGATATCCGCGAAAACGGCGGCGGCAACAGCGCGCTGGGCGATGCGCTTCTCGCGCGGATCAACGACCGGCCCTACCGCATGGCGTCGCGCATCGTCTGGCGCAAGAGCGCCGATTCCGACGAACTGTTTCGCCTGAGCATAAAGCCGACGTGGCGATGGCTGATGTTTGCGCTGCCGCTGTTCGTACCCGATTACTCCGCGCTCAAGCACGGCGAGGACTTGACCCTCCAGACCCGCGTCGCGAGCCGACCTCGAGTCGAACCGCGCTTCGACGGGCCGACCTCTCTGCTGATCGGGGAGCGCACCTTCTCGAGCGCCATGTTGTTGGCAGACGCCGCGCGTACGTACGACCTCATGCTCACAGTCGGGCAGCCGACCGGAGGGGTTCCGAACGCGCTGGGCGACATCGGCCCGTTCACGCTGCCGAATTCCCGCATCGTCGTCGCGTTCAGCCAGAAGCTCTTCATACGCGCGAGCGGCGACGAGTCCGACCTCGGTCCTGTGCGGCCCCACATCGAGGTCGCGCCGGTCGCGGGCAGAGACGCCACTCTCGAGCGCGCGGTCATCGAGATCCGGCGGAGGGCGGCGGAGCGAAAAGCCCCGCACCGTGCGGGGCTCTGAGCGCCTTCGGAGTCCGCCCCGCTGAGCAGGTTCGAAGGTCTTGTTCTGGCGGGGCAGGAATGATGGGGTTGCAAACAGCCTCCGGTCAGGAGGTTTTCCGCCTCGGGTCATAGTTCGGATTCGAACTTCCGCCCCGGGGTCTACTCCCTTCCGGGGCTCGATTCGGTCGTGCCGAGGCCCCCTGCCCCACGACCGAAGCCCTGTGTCTTGGTACGGCTTGAGATATCCGAGGGATGATCGAGGCGATGTCCCGCTTCCTGTTGAACCGTGAGCGGTGACGGCTCCTGGATCGACATGCTACGCGGCCTTCAGGGTATTGCCTTCGGCGGGTTCGGTACGACGGGCATCGAGCGCCTTGATCAGGCTGCGCATCTGGCTGC
>JBKDQY010000200.1:0-16957 GCA_046341655.1 Betaproteobacteria bacterium
TCTCGGCGCACACGACGCGGCCGATCGCCTCTGACTTCAACGCGAACCGGTTGCTTCCCACGACGCGGATCTCGAAGGTCTCCCAGGGACCAATCCGGTCTCGGTTGGCAATCAGCGGCAGCGCCCCGGCGTTCTCGGCGCACACCAGGCGCCCGTTGGCCTGCGCCCGCAGCGCGGCGCGCACGCGCACACCCGACTCGCAACCGGGCGGCAGTTCAGGCCGGTACGTCGTGCGGAAGAAGGCGATCACGGGGTTGGGCGGGTACACGACGGGCGTGGTCTGCTCCGGCGTGCCGAGATCCAGCGACAGCCGCACGGTGTCGTCCTGCGGCAGGTTGGGGTCGTAGATGTGCAGCGACAGCCGGCTGCCCTGCAACTCGTAGCCGTAGGCCAGCACTTGGTGGTTCTTGCCCAGTTCGGCGGGGTTGGCCGACTTCAGGCAGACCAGGCCCAGCGGCGACAGCCTGCCGGCGTCCAGGTCCCGCCGGATCAGCGGCCACTCCTCGACGATCATGCGCCAGGCGCGGCCGCGAGGTGCCAGGTGTGCGCGGCTGAGGTCGGTCTCGTGGTCGGGCAGGGCCGGGTGCATCAGTTCGAGATACTTCGCCACGCCGCCCGGCAGGTCGAAGCTGTCGAACAGGCGGTGCACCAGGAAGTCGAAGAGCGGTCCGGCCCCGGGCGGCGTGGTGCCGGGCGGCACCGGCACGCGTGCCTCGAAGTGGTCGCGCACGGCGTACACCATGCCCCCGCACAAGCCGTTGGTGGCGTTGCCCACCTCGAGGTTGCCGAAGGCCGTGCGCACCACGAGGTCGGGTCGCGGAAGGAACGTGTTCTTGAACTGGAAGCCCTGTGTGCTGGGCAGGAAGCCCGGCACCCGAACCGACAGCCCCGTCGGCGCTTCGGCCTTGCGGCTGTAGGCCTCGATGCGATAGGCGATCTCGGAGCCGCCGTCGAACCACCAGTGCACGCGCAGCGCCGAACCGCCGGTCTGGCCCTGCGCGGGCTGTGCATCGACCCTGGCGCCGGCGTTGAGGCGCTTGCCGGTGATCGTCAGCAGGCAACAGTCGAAGACCTCGCCTGCCGGGATGTTGATCCCGTACTGGTCGTCGCCCTTCTGGCCGAAGGGGGCGAGCGTGCCGTGACTGGAGTACCTGTCCAGCAACTTGGTCATGGTCGATCCTTGTTTGGTGTGACGTGCCCATTGGGGAGCGGCCAGACGCATGGGGCGTTGCGCCCGCTCAACGCCACCACCTGCGGCCTCGGGAACGCCGGCCACGACGTGGCCAGACGCACCCGAGGCCCTCGGGGCGCCGCTGGCATTCCCGGGCTGGGGCGGCGCAGGCCTGCGCCAGATCCTCGGTCCACGGACTCGCAAACGCGCAGCGCAGCGCCCGGCTCCTGGAGAATCCGCGCCATGAGCACGACCCTGCCCCCATCGCTGAGCGACCTGCGCGCCCTGGTGTTCGACGTCTTCGGCACCGTCGTCGACTGGCGGGGCAGCCTCATCGAGGAGGGCCGCGCGCTGGGCCGGCGCCTGGGCGTGACGCTGGACTGGGCGCAGCTGGCCGATGACTGGCGCGCCGGCTACCAGCCCGCCATGGCCGAGGTGCGCAGCGGCCGCCGCCCCTGGGCGCACATCGACACGCTGCACCGCGAGATCCTCGACCGGCTGCTGGCTGCGCGCGGCCAGCACTGGCCCGAGCACGAGGTGGCCGCGTTCAACCTGGCCTGGCACCGCCTGCAACCCTGGCCTGACAGCCGCGCCGGGCTGCTGCAGCTGAAGGCGCGCTGGCCGGTGGCCACGCTGTCCAACGGCAACGTCAGCCTGCTCCTCGACATGGCGCGCCACGCCGGGCTGCCCTGGGACGCGATCTTCAGCGCCGAGCTGTTCGGCCACTACAAGCCCGATCCCGAGACCTACCTCGGTGCGGCCCGGCTGCTGGGCGTGCAGCCGCAGCAGCTGATGCTGGTGGCCGCCCATCCCGGCGACCTGCGCGCCGCAGCAGCCTGCGGGCTGCGCACCGCCCACGTGGCCCGGCCGCTCGAGCACGGCGAGGGCGGCTGGCGCGAGCCCTGGACGCCGGGGGAGTTCGACGTCGAGACCGACAGCTTCACGGCGCTGGCCCGGACACTGGGCGCCTGAGCCGCGGATCCCCGCTTCGCGTGACGTCGTCACGCAGCCTCGTGCATCGGGGGCATGGCGCGCTCGGCCGGCGCTGGACAGAATCGCCCGACCATGAAGCCGTTGACACTGTTCCTCACCCTGCTGCTGTGCCTGCTGGGCGCCCTGCCGGCCGCCGCGCAGAGCAACCGCTCGCTGAACGAGCACCGCGTCGCGCTGGTCGTGGGCAACGCCGGCTACAAGTCGTCGCCGCTGCGCAACCCGATCAACGACGCCCGGGCCATGCGCGAGAAGCTGCGCGAGATGGGCTTCCAGGTCATCTACTTCGAGGACCTGCGCACACGCCAGGTCGGGGCCGCGCTGCGCGAGTTCCGCACCGCGATCCGCCCCGGCAGCGTGGCACTGTTCTTCTACGCCGGCCACGGCCTGCAGGTGCGCGGCGAGAACTTCCTGCCGACGGTGGACGCCGACCTGGCCAGCGAGGACGACGTGCCGCAGCAGAGCCTGGCCGTCGAGGCCGTGCTCAACGCCATGGAGGACAGCAAGGCGGCCGTCAACCTGGTGCTGCTCGACGCCTGCCGCAACAACCCCTTCGCGCGCAACTTCCGATCCGCGGCCACTGGCCTGGCCCGCGTGCAGGCCCCCAGCGGCACGCTGATCCACTACGCCACGCGCCCGGGTGCCGTGGCCGACGACGGCAGCGGCCGCCACGGCGTCTACACCGAGGCGCTGCTGGCCCACATCGGCGAGCGCGGCGTGCCCATCGAGACGGCGCTCAAGCGCGTGACCACCCGGGTGCGCGACGCCAGCAAGGGCCGTCAGGAGCCCTGGATGGAAGGCAGCCTGACGGGCGACTTCTACTTCGTCGTCAGCCCCGGGGCCACGGTGAACGTGCAGCCGGCGCAGCCGACGCCGGCCAACGCCGACGAGGCCGCGTGGCAGGCCGCCGAGTCGCTGCGCACCGCGGCGGCTTACCAGGCCTACCTCGGCGAGTTCCCTCGCGGGCTGTACGCGCCGGCGGCGCGGGTGAAGCTGGCGGCGCTGCAGGGCGCCTCGCCTGCCGCCGCACCGCAGGCGGTGACGGTGGTCAAGCCCGGGCCGGGCAAGGTGACGGTGACGCCCGGGGCGGCCGTCGCGCTGGCCCCGTCGGTTGCCGTGGCGCCTGCTCCTGCGCCCGTCGCGCCCACGCCTGCGCCGGTGCCGGCCGCCAACCCCCGAGACAGCCAGGCCGACGCCAGCCTCGTCGCCGCGCTGCGCGAGATGAGCCTGGCCCGCATCACGGGCGGCACGTTCCAGATGGGCGCCGATGCCGACGAACCCGGCTTCGACGGGCAACCCGACACGGCGGCCCAGCCCAAGCGCAGCGTTTCGGTGACGAACTTCGAGCTCGCCTACTACGAGACGCAGGTCTACCAGTGGAAGAAGTTCGTCGAAGCCACGCGCTACGTCACCGAGGCCGAGCGCTCGGGCGGCTGCCACGTGCCGGGCCGCGGCGGGCAGTTCGAGCTGCGGGCTGGGGCGAGCTGGCGCGACCCGGGCCACCCCCAGACCGACTACCACCCGGTGGTCTGCGTCAGCCACAACGACGTCGTCGCCTACCTCGCGTGGCTCAACAGCGGCCCCGGCGGCGGCACGACCTGGCGCCTGCCCAGTGAGGCCGAGTGGGAATTCGCGGCCCGCGGCGGCACCACCACGCCGCGGCCCTGGGCCGAGCAGGCCGGCTTCTTCGGCAAGCTGTGGGAGGGCACGCGCGACACCTTCCGCGGCGGCTCGCGGACCGACCAGCCGCCCAGCCGCAGCTGCCGCTACGCCAACGTGGCCGACGAGGCGCTGGACAAGCAACTCGGCTGGCCCGGCGCCTTCAACTGCCGCGACGGCTACGCCCAGGCCACCGGCGGCGGCTGGTTCGGGCGCGACAACCTGAGCCTGTACGACATGCTGGGCAACGCCGCCGAGTGGGTGGCCGACTGCTGGGCGCCCAGCCACGAAGGCGCACCCGGCGACGCAAGCCCGCGGCTCAACGGCCCTTCCCTGGACTGCACGCGCCGCGTCGTCCGTGGTGGCAGCTGGGCCAGCCCGCAGGCCCAGGTGCGGTCCGCGGCGCGGCTGTCGCAGGCGGCCTCGTACCGGGCCTCCGACCTGGGCTTCAGGCTGGTTCGGCAGTCGCCCTGAAGGCCGCGGGCAGGGCCCGCCCTACACCGTGATCGCCATGCCCCGGTAGATGCGCGCCCGGTAGCGGCTGTCCTCCGCATCGGGCAGCGGCGCGCCGGCCAGCAGCACCGCGCGGGCGAAGCGCTTGACCTCCTCGTCGTGCTCGGTGTCGTCGCGCGGCTCCTCGCTGCGCACCCGCCGCGTGAGGTTGATCTGGTTCACCGGCACGTCGGGCGCAAGGCGCTCGTTCTCCACCGCCAGCGTGGCCGTGAAGGCGTGCAGCGTGGTCTTCACGAAGTTGGCCAGCGCGAAGCCGGCGCCGCTGGCGTCGCGGCCGAGCGCCACGTCGGGCGTCACCAGCACCAGCTGCGCGCCGTCGACGAGGCTGGCCTTGCGCGCCACCCGGAAGTGGTGCGTCAGGTTGGCCTCGACGAAGTCGCGGAATCCCGCCGGCGGCAGCAAGGCCTCGGCCGGCTGGTCGTGGCGGCCCAGCAGCGCTGCGGGCAGCGGCACGAACGGGGTGCTCACCACGGTGGTGGGATGGCCGAAGCGGCGTAGCGCCTCGTCCATCGCCGCCTCCAGTCCGCCGGCGCCCTGCACGGTGACCGTCTGCAGCACGTCGGCGCGCACGTCGCGCAGCGCGCGGCCGAGGGCCATCGCGCCGTCGTCGCTGGCGGTGATCAGCACCACCTGGCCCACCTGGCACTGGTGCACCAGCTGCCGCGCGGCCTCGGCCAGGTAGTCCACCAGGTGCTCGCCGATCAGCCACACGGTGCGGCCGCGCATCTGCTCCAGGCGCTCGCGCTTGGGACTGCCGAAAAGCTCGCGCTCGGTGATGCTGCGCTCCAGGCTCAGGCCGCCGCTGGGCAGGAAGGTCTCGCCGCTGGCGGCGCGGTCGGCCAGGAAGTACACCGTCGCCAGCGCGACCTCGGTCTCGGTGGGCATCTTGCGCAGGTGCAGCAGCGACAGCACGCCGCTGCGCACCTTGGCCGCCTCGCGCGCGATCTGGTGCGGCGGCAGCCAAGGCCGGTCGTCGGGCGGCAGCCGGCTCAACCAGCCGCCGTCGGCCCGGCCCTCCCAGGCCGCCACGCCCAGCAGGTGCCCGCCCAGGCGCAGGCGCGCCACCAGGCGCTCGGCCACCTTGGCGCTGAGCATGAAGCGGCCCCAGGTGCACTCGTCGTCGCCCTCGCGCGAGCAGGCCGCGCCCAGCTGGCGCAGCTCGTTGGGCGCCTCGGCGTCGATGGCCAGCGAGCTGGCGTCGTTGGTGGCCAGGCGCGCCAGCACGCCTTCGACCGGCGCGCCGCGGCGCAGGCTCTTCACCACCGCCTGGTGCACGGCGTTGAGGCGCTTGTTCTCGAGGATCAGCCGCCCGCGCCGCTCGAACAGCCCCGGCCGACCGCCGGCGCCCTTGAGACGCTCGCCCTCCACCGGTCCCGGCGCGATGGCGTTGACCTGGATCTCCGGCCCCAGGAAGCGCGCCGTGGCCTCCACCAGCGCGCGCTGCCCGGCCTTGCTGACGGCGTAGTCGGCCCGGTTCGGGTAGGCCACGGCCAGGTACTTCTCGCCGCCGAAATAGCTGCTGACGTTGAGGATGTAGCCGCTGCCCTGGCGGCGCATCATCGGCACCACGGCGTGCATCAGCGCGTAGTTGCTCACCAGGTTGGCGTCGAGCGTGGCGCGCCAGGCCTCCACGCCCATGTCGACCACCATCTCCTCGGCCCCGGCCACGCCGGCGTTGTTGATCAGGTAGTCGATGCGGCCGAAGGCCTCCACCGTGGCGTCCACCGCGCCCTTCAGCGACCCGAGGTCGCCGACGTCGACACCGGCGAGGGTGCGCACGCGCCGCTCGGCGCCGCTGTAGCCCACGTCGGCCAGCTCGGCCACGATGCGCTCGCGCGCGGCGTCGAGCTCCCCGGCGCGGCGCGCCACCATCATCACGCGCGCGCCGGCGATGGCCAGCAGCCGCGCCACCTGCCCGCCGATGCCGGCCGAGCCGCCGGTGATGAGCACCGCCTTGCCGGTGTGCAGGCCGGTGAGGTTCTCGACGAAGCCGATCATCGCCCGCCGCGCGCCGGTGGCCTCGGCGATGGACTCCGGCAGGTACAGGTTCACCTGGCGGATCCGCCGCTCGGTAAACAGCAGCCGCGCCGCCTGCCCGGCGGCGAAGCGCAGGTTCTCCTCCTCGATGTTGCCGAAGCGGATGATCTGGTTGCTCCACTCCACGTGGGCGCGGCGGCCGGCGCGGTGGTCGACGGCGGTCTCGTCGCGCCAAACCCGCACCAGTTCCTCCACCGCCGAGCGCAGGCCGTCGGCGTAGACGTTGCCCTGGCCGTCGTCGCCGTTGGTCATGAAGACCACGCGCGGGTCGCGCGGCATCTGAGGCTGCTGCCCCCAGTAGCGCGACAGCGTGCGCGCCACGGCGATGGCGCCGGCGATCTCGTCGTGGATGAAGACCTCGACGTCCTCGTCCTGCGCCTTCGACAGCTCGCCCGTCAGCCGCCCCGGACCGTAGGCGGGCAGCACGATGGCGCCGGTGACGGGCTGCGGCGGCTCGCCGTCGGCCTCGGGGCGCGTGACCTCGTCGAGCGCCGCGGCCAGGCCCTGCGGGTCGCTGCGGTCGAAGCGCAGCACGCGGATGTGGCGGTCCAGCGCCAGCGCACCCAGGCGGCCGGCGGCCTCGGCCACGTGCGAGGTGCTGGCCAGCCCGATCAGCACGTCGGCCCCGGCCTCCGCCTGGAAGCGCGCGATGGCCAGTGCGTCGGCCACCTGGTCGCCGGCGGCCACCAGCACGCGCTCGCCGGCGGCGTCCACCGTGCTCAGCTCGGGCCGCGAGACCCAGGTCGAGCGGCTCTCGTTGCGCACCTGCATGCCGTGCGTCACTTCGAAGTTGTGGCCGTTGAAGGCCGCCGCGTCGTCGCTGGCCAGGAAGGCGCAGGTGGCGGCCACGTCGGCCGGCAGCGGGAACGTGGGCTCCACCGGGCTGCCGTCGATGCTGCGCGCCAGCGTCATCATGCCCATGTAGTGGCGCGCGGTGGTGCCGGGGGCGTCGTCGCGCAGCTTGTCCATGGTGGCGAACACGTTGCGGATGCGCTCGCTGCGCGTCGGCCCCGGGAACACGGTGTTCACGCGCACGCCCTGCGCGCCGAGCTCCTTGGCCATGGCGCGCGACATCGCGTTCAGCGCCGCCTTGGGCACCACGTAGGCGGTGCGGCCGTAGTACTCGGTGCGCGAGAAGATGGTCGAGATGTTGATGACCGACGCCCCGGGTTGCAGCCGACCGGCGGCGGCGCGCACGGTGTTCCAGGCCACGGTGAGGATGTTCTTTGCGGCGTCCTGCAGCGTCTCGGTGTCGGCCGAGCCCTCGGCGCGCAGCTGCTCGAGCTCGGCGGCCGACAGCGGCACGCGCGCCAGCGGCTGGCGCGGGCCGGTGGTGCCGGCGTTGTTGACGATGACGTCGAGCCTGCCGTGGCGGGCATAGAGCGCGTCGATGCCGGCGCGCACGTCGTCGGCGTCGCCGGCGTCCATGACGACGATGCTGGCGCGATCGGGCGGCGCCCCGGTGGCCGCGAGCGCGGCCTCGCGCGCGGCGACGAGCTTGCTCTCGGTGCGGCCGCTGAAGACGACGGTGGCGCCCTCGCTCAGGAAGCGGCGCACGAGGTCGCCGCCCAGGTTGCCGGCCGCGCCGGTGACGAGGGCCACTCGGCCCTGCAGGCGGCCGGGGACGGCGGGTTCGCGCGGGGCGAGGGTGGGCGTGGGATCGTTCATCGGCAGGCTCCGGGATCTGGGGATTGGATTCGGTGTGGCACGGTGCGCGGCGGGCGGTTGCGCACCTTCAGGGCGCGGCGCGCTCGCCCGCGGCCCAGCGCTCGAACAGCGCGTCGCGGCCGCGCAGGCCCAGGGCCGGCAGCGCGTGGTTGACGAGGTAGGTGGCACCCGCGTGGGCGTTGTCCCACATGGCCTGGTGGGCCTGCGGCAGCCCGGACCACGGCACCACCGTCGGCTCGGTGACGTCCAGCAGACCGGCGGCGATGCGGTCGTTCATGCGCGTCACTTCAAAGGCGTTGCACAGGTGCATCCCCAGGATGCTGGCCGTGGGCATCAGGATGCGGCGCTGCCGCGTCCACACCTGCGGTGCGTAGAAGGTGTAGCGCCGGTGCGCCAGGTTCTCGAAGTAGACGACGCGGCCGGTGAAGGGCTTCACCAGCGAGGTCGACACGCCCAGGGCGTCGTGCCCGGCGCGCTCGATCACCAGGTCGGGCGCGCCGCGCGGGTTGTCGGGGCTCCTCAGCGCGGCGCCCACGGCATTGCCGAAGGGCTTGAGCGTCTTCTCCTGGAAGTCGCGCACGGCCTGCTTGAAGGCCTCGGTGTCGGCCCGGGCGTCGGGCAGGCGCGGCATCGTGCGCGGCCAGTGGAAGGCGTGGCCGGCGCGGCGCTGCACGTCCTCAAGCGAGACGACGCCGGCCAGCGCGTCCTCGAAGCCCAGCGACTGCACGAACTCGCGCTGCGCGTCGCTGGCGCAGGCCACCACCGTGCGCGCGCCCAGGGCGCGCAGCGCCTCGAGCATGGCCAGGCCGGCGGCGTCCATCAGGGCGGGCGTGCCCGCGCCGGCATCCACGCCGTAGTACAGCAGCACCGATTCGCCGCCCTGCGCCTGGGCCCGGGCCAGCATGGCCTCGGGCGTGGCGTGGCCGGCCTTGCCGACGAAGCTGAAGTGATACCCCGAGCTGGCGCCATAGAAGGCCAGCGAGCCGCCCTCGGCCAGCAGCTGGAAGCTTCGCGGGAAAGCCGTCTCACCGGCGTGCGACACCACGCAGTCGGCCAGCCGTCCGCCGTTGAGCGCGCGGTAGGCGGCCAGCAGCGGCTCGCCGTCGGCCTCCCAGGCGCGCGCGGCCTCGTCGCCCTCGGGAACCGGCGTGTACAGCGCCGCGAAGGCGGCCGAGCGGCGGTCGAGCGAGCCAACGGCACCCTCGCGCTTCACGGCCTCGGCGCGTTCGGCGCTCGACACGCCGCCGGTCACCGCCAGCCCGGCGCGCACCGCGGTCTTCAGCGCATCCAGCCCCGTGCCGGTGGCCGCGCCCTCGACGAACAGCGCCTGCCCCGGCCGCACCTGCAGCGTGGTGAAGAGGGCGCGGTTCACGGTGCCCAGGTTCAGCGTGTAGGCGCCGGCCTGCTCCAGCGTCAGGTCGCCGGGCACCGCGTGCAGCTGCGGTGCCTGCACGAGCAGGAACTGCGCGTGGCTGCCGGTCTCGCTCTCGTAGCCCTGGATGCGGAAGCCCGCGAACATCGGGTCGCGCCCGGCCTGCGGCGACAGCAGCTCGGTCTGGCCGGAGTAGATGGAGACCAGGTCGCCCACCTTCAGCCGACCCTCGCGCCGGGCCTCGCTGCCGAGTGCGGCCACCAGCGCCACGCCGCCGCTGCCGGTGATCTGGATGTCCTCCTCGTGGCCGTCGAAGGCCGAGACGGGGATGCCGGTGAGGGCCCAGATGTCGTTGAAGTTCACCTCCGAGGCCAGCACGTAGACCACGGCCTCGTTCGGGCCCGGCGTCGGCACAGGGAACACGAGTTCGACCTCGCTGTCGCGGGGCGCGCCGAAGCGTGGCGCGCCGGTGGCGGGGTCGCGCTCGACGCCGAAGCCGATCTGATGCGTGGGCATCGGCGTCACGCCCGGGAAGAACGGTGCGCCCAGCGGCAGCAGCGCGCCCTTCGCCACGAGTTCGTCCACCAGGCCCGGCTCGCGCGCCGGCCGCCGGACGCCGCCGCGGCGGATGGGCAGCGGCGGGCTGCGCTTGTCCATGAACTCGGCGATGCCGGTCTTGCCGCCCGCGGGGTCGACGATGGCCTGCGCGAACAGCTCGGCCTCGCGCGCCAGTCCGGCGGCAATGCCCTCGCGCAGGCCTGTGGCCAGCGCGTCGAGCGCGCGGTCACGCGCGCCCCCACGCCCGGCCCAGGCCAGCTGCGCCTGCACCATGCGCAGGTGCGGGTCGGCCAACGCTGCGTCCAGCGCGGCGGGCAGGCCCGGCAGCGGCCCGGCCCACTGCGCCGTCAGCGCGCGGCGTTCGGCCACGGCGCGGCCGAGCGGCGAGTCCTCGCCCTGCAACACGAACTCGCGCAGCCGCCGGTGCGCCAGCGCCAGTGCATCGTCGGCGCCGTGGGCCAGCTCGTCCACCAGGCCCATCTGCGCCGCTGCGGCGGCGTCCACCGAGCGGCCGCCGAGCACCAGTTCCAGCGCCTCCAGCAGCCCGGCCGCGCCGCGCCGCGCGTGCAGCAGCCGCGGCAGCCGCTGCGTGCCGCCGTAGCCCGGCAGCAGCCGCAGCCGGATCTCGGGCTGCCCGAAGCGCGCCACCGGCTCGGCGATGCGCCAGTGACAGGCCAAAGCGAACTCCATGCCGCCGCCCAGCGCCACGCCGTTGATGGCGGCGATGCAGGGCTTGCCGGCCGAGGCCATGGCCTCGATGCGGTTGAAGGCCAGCTGCGCATTGTTGGGCAGCACGCGCGCCTGCTCGGGCGTGCGCACCTCCTCCAGCAGCTGCCGGATGTCGGCCCCGGCGATGAAGCTGCCGCCGTCGCCGGTGAACACCACGCCCGCGACGTCGTCGCGCCGCGCGAGGTGGTCGACCACGAGGTTGAGCTCGTCGAGCGCGCGCTCGTTGAGCGCGTTCACCGGCGGGTTGGTCACGAAGACCGTGGCCACGCGACGGCCCGGCGCCACGGCGTTGTACTGGATGCGGAAGTAGCGGTGCCGCTCGAACAGCTGCTGCTCGTCGGCCAGCTGCTGCGCGCGCTTCCAGGCGCCGATGGCGCGCGCGAGCTCGGCGATGGACTCCGGGTTCTTCAGCGTCGTGGCGTCGCCCACCGGCGCGTCCTCGACCAGCGCGCGCACCATGCGGCGCATGTACTTGCCGCTGCGCGTCTCGGGGAACTGCGTCACCTCGATGAAGTCGCCGGGCACGGCGACGGCGCCCTTCTCCTGGCGCACCAGGTCGGCCAGGCGGCGGCGGTCGTCCTGCGTCAGGCGGCGGCCGGCGGCGGGCTTGACGAAGGCCAGCGGCGTGAGCCCCTTCTCGCGGTGCGGCGCACCCACGACGATGACGTTGCCCACCGGCGAGTCGGGGTCCAGCGTCTTGTCGCGCAGGATCGCGCCCTCGATCTCCTCGGTGCCGATGCGGTGGCCGCTGACGTTGATGACGTCGTCGCTGCGGCCGTGCAGCGAGAAGCCGCCGTCGGCGTGGCGCACCGCGAAGTCGCCCTGCGTGTAGGCCCAGGCCCCCTGCCAGCGCGTCCAGTAGGTCTTGCGCCAGCGCTCGCCGTCGCCGCGCCAGGAGGGCACCACGCGCAGGCCCTCGCCGTGCGCGCCGGCGGGCTCGAGCCGGAAGCCCTCGGCGTCGCCCCACACCGTGCGCGCGAGGTAGGGGTACGGGGCGGCGATGACGATCTCGCCTTTCTCGCCGGTGGCGGCCTCGCGCCAGGCCGCGCCGCCCTCGCCCGCCGCACGGGCAAACGGGGGCGCGGCGGGTGCCGGGGCGGTGGCGTCTTCGACGCGCACGTCGCCCACGATCCACGGCAGCGGGTAGGTGTGGGCGTCGGCGCGCAGAGGGAAGTCGCCGTTGCCGTAGAAGTGCGTCCAGGCGATGCCACCGTGCTCGGTGGCCCAGTAGCTGTTGATGTACCAGGGCGTCATCAGCCCCATGCCGAACTGCTGCACCGCCGGGCTGGTGGGCTCGGCGCAGAAGGTGGCCACGCGCAGCGTGGCCATGTCGTGGCGCCGCACGTCCTGGGCGTTCTGCGGGTCGGTCATCACCGTCTTCAGGAAGGTGACGCCGGCCTTGAAGATGGCCACGCGGTAGCGCTCGATGATGGACGCGAAGCGCCCGGCGTGCGGGAACACCGGCGCGCCCTCGGTCATCACGCTGGTCACGCGAGTGGTCAGCGCGGCGCTGATCATGTAGCTCTGGCCGGTGATCCAGCCGGGGTCGGCGACGACGTACATCACCTCGCCCGGCCGCGCGTCGAAGGCCACCTTCATGGTGTGCGCCACGCCGGCGGTGTAGCCGCCGTGCACGTGCACCACGCCCTTGGGCTTGCCGGTGGAGCCGCTGGTGTAGATGAAGAACAGCGGCACCTCGGCGTCCAGCTTCAGCGGCGGCACCACGGCCCACACGGCGCGCACCAGATCGGCGGCGGGCAGCGCCAGCAGCGCGGCCTCGTCGGCCACCCCGGCGGCCTGCAGCAGCGGCACGAGCGCGGCATCGGTGAGCTCGTGGGCCCAGCGGTCGCGCTCGGCTCGCCAGACGAGATCGGGCTGAGCCGTGTGGCGCACCACCACCACGGCCTGCACGCGCGGCGGCGTGTGCACCAGCGCCTCGGCCAGCGCCACGCGCACCTGCGCCGCGGCCTCGGCCGTCAGGCCGGCGCGGCCCAGCTCGGCCAGCGCGCGGCCCACGCCGCGCATCACGTCGCCGCGCAGCAGCGTCACCTCGCCGGCCAGGGCCTCGTCGAGCACGGCCATCAGGCGCTGCGACTGCGCCTCGCTCAGGGGCAGCGACGGCAGCCGCGCCGCCACCACGGCCAGCGCGGTGGCCAGGGGCACGAAGTTGTCGAGCGCGGGGTCGGTGTAGGCCGTCTTGTACGGCACCACCTGCGCCATGCGGTAGCCGCCGTCGGCGGTGATCACCACCTGGGCACCGGCGTCGTGGATGCGGTCGGACAGCGTCTTGTCGGAGAAGCCGCCGAACACCGGCGTGTAGACGATGCCGAGGCGCTTGGCGGCTTCGGTCCAGTAGAGCTGCTGCGGGATGTTGGGCAGGTTCAGCGCGACGCGGTCGCCCGGCTGCAGGCCCAGGGCACGCAGGGCCACGGCGCACTTGGCCGTCTCCACCAGCAGGCGGCGGCGGCTGATGCGCTCGCTCTCCAGCGGCGCGCCGCGGCCGCCGTCGGCGGCCATGTCCCAGCGGTCGCCCTCGAAGATGACGGCGTCCTCGTCGCCGTGGCCGGCCAGCACGTGGCGGTCGACCTCGTTGAAGCCGGCGTTGGTGAAGCCGCCGCTGAACCAGCGCCAGTGCGGCGGCTGCGAGTCGTCAAAGGCGCGCGCCCAGGGCGCGAAGCCTTCGCCCAGCGCCGTGGCCACCGACTCCGCGCGGGCCGCGCACCAGCCGCGCCAGGTGCCGCTGGCGTCGTCGAGCGACAGCCAGGCGCCGGCCGGGCCGATTGCGGGGTCGGCGCCGGGCGGCACCCACCAGTGCACCTCGCGGGCGGCGATGGCGCCGTGGCAGGCGCCCGGATCGGCGAGGCACTCCCGGCGCTGGCGCTCCCAGTCGGCGCGGCTGCGCAGCGGGTTGCGCTGCGGCTGCGGCGGCACCACGGCCGTAAGCGGCGCAGAGGTGCCAAGGGACGTGTCGGAGGCTGTCGCTTCGGTCATGGCGAGGGTCGTGCAAGCGCGGGCCGTGAGCCCGATGGCCGGGCCGGCGCGAGGGCCGAACCGCATGGAACCGGCGGGTGGCGACAGCAAGCGCCCGCCGGTGGCACGAAGCTATCACCGCGGCTGGCGTCCTGGACAAGCCCGAACAGACCAGAAAACGCTATTGGCGACAGGGACTTGGCCCATTTGGCGTGGCGTCCGCGCGACGACGCGCTGCCTGCGCGGGGCCAATCAGATCGCGCTCATTTCGCATTGCAGAATGCTGCTGTGCACAACGGTAGGCCGCAGCCGCCTGGCGCCGCCGACCGAATCAAGGCCCGCCCGCGCGATTGACCGAGAATCGCGGCCCTCGCGCCAGCCTTCCTTCGACGGCCTACTCGCGCAACCAAGGAACACGATGGAAAAGATCCTCGCCAGCGTCGGCTCGCTGCTCTACGGCATGCGCTTCACCATGCTGTTCTTCTATGCCGGGCTGGTGGCCATCATCCTGGGCATCCTGGGCAAGTTCCTGCTCGAGACCTTCAAGCTGATGCAGACGCTGCTGTTCGGCAACCTGGAGAAGATCGAGCTGATCATCAAGGTGCTGGAACTGGTCGACATGACCATGGTGGCGCAACTCGTCTGGGTGGTCGCGCTGGCCGGCGTGTCGCTGTTCGTCACCACCGGGCACTTCGACAGCAAGGACATGAAGAAACCTGACTGGCTGGACCACGTCAACACCTACAACCTCAAGCTCAAGCTGGCCTTCGCGATCATCTCCATCTCGGGCGTTCACGCGCTGAAGACCTACCTCAGCGGCAACCTCACCCTCGAAAACATCCAGATCGTCACGATGGTGGCGGTGATCCACTTCACCTTCGTCCTGTCGGCCATCGGCATCTCGTTTGCCGAGCGACTTACGCGCGAGAGGACCTGAGCGCGCGGCGGCTGCTCAGCCCGGGGGCTGCAGCGCCAGCGTCACGTGCACCGTGCCGTCGCCGCGGCGCTCGTCGAAGCCCAGCCGCTGGCACAGGGCGCGCATGCTGCGGTTTTCCAGCAGCACCTCGCCAACCAAGAGCCGCGTGCCGCGCTGGCGCAGGTGGGCGATCAGCGCCTCCATCAGCAGCCGGCCCAGGCCCCCGCCCTTGAGGTCGCTGCGCACGATGACGCCGAACTCGGCCGTGTCGTTGTCGGGGTCGCAGGTGGCGCGGGCGGTGCCCAGCGTCTCCTCGGCACCGCCCTCCCCCGCCGCGGTGGCCACGAAGGCCATCTCGCGCTCGTAGTCGATCTGCACCAGCCGCGCCAGCTCGCTGCGCGGCAGCGTGCGGCGGCTGTAGAACACGCGCATGCGGATGTCCTCCGCCGTCAGCCGCTCCAGGAAGGCGAGGTGCTGCGGTTCGTCCTCGGGCCGGATCGGGCGGATCGTCAGCGCCCTTCCCTGCCACGACTGCCGCTGCATCAGGTGTGCCGGGTAGGGCCGGATGGCGAAGCGCGCCGCCCCGCCCGGCGCGGCGGCATTCACGCGCACGCGGGCGTCCAGCGCGACCACGCCCTCGGCGTCGGCCAGCAGCGGGTTGATGTCGATCTCGGTGATGCGCGGCTCGGCGGCCAGCAGTTCCGACACGGCCACGAGCACGCGTTCGACGGCGGCGATGTCGGCCGCGGGAACGTCGCGCCAGCCGGCCAGCAGCCGCGCCACCCGCGTGCGCCGCACCAGCTGCGCCGCCAGCGAGCGGTTCAGCGGCGGCAGGGCCAGCGCGCGGTCGGCCAGCACCTCCACCGCCGTGCCGCCCTGGCCGAACAGGACGACGGGCCCGAACAGCGGGTCCAGGCTGGCGCCGACGATGAGCTCCAGCGCCCGCGGCCGCCGCACCATGGCCTGCACGGTGAAGCCCTCGATCAGCGCGCCAGGCTGCAGCCGCGCCACGCGCTCGAGCATGGCGCGCGCGGCCTGCTCCACGGCCGCCTCGGTCTCCAGGTGCAGGGCCACGCCGCCGACGTCGCTCTTGTGCGTGATCTGCGGCGACAGGATCTTCAGCACCGCCGGCAGGCCCACTTCGCATGCCGCCGCCACGGCGGCGGCCGGCTCGGCCGGCACCACGCGCGTGCCCACCACCGGCACGCCGCAGGCGGCGAGCACGGCCTTGGCCTCGGGTTCGGTCAGCCATTCGCGGCCCTGCTCCAGCGCCTGCTCGACCACGGCGGCCACGGCGGCTGCATCGACGACCACGTGCTCGCCCAGCGGCGGGCACTCGGCCAGCGCGGCCTGGTTGTCGCGGTAGGTCTGCAGCTGCGCGAAGGCCGCCACGGCGGCCTCGGGCGTGGCGTAGCACGGCACGCCCGCGGCCTGGAAGGCCTGGCGGGCGCCGCGCACGGCGGCCTCTCCCAGCCAGCCCGCGAGCACGCGGCCCGGGTGGCGCGCCACCAGCGGCAGCAGCGCGTCGGCGATCTCGGGCGCTGGCACGATGGCGGTCGGCGCGTGCATGAACAGCACCGTGCCCACCGACTCCCCGGCGGGCTGCTCCAGCAGTGCCTGCAGTGCCGCGACGTAGCGCGGAGCCGGTGCGTCGCCGATGATGTCCACCGGGTTGGCGCGGCTCCAGTTGGGCGGCAGCACGGCGTCGAGCGTGGCGCGCAACTCGGGCGTCAGCTCGGCCAGCGGCACGCCGCCGGCGGCGGCGGCGTCGGCCGCCAGCACGCCGGCGCCGCCGCCGTTGGTGACCAGCATCAGCGTGCCCGGCGGCTCGCCCGCAGGCGGGGCGGCGCGTGCGTGGGCCAGGGTCTCGGCGGCGTCGAACAGCTGCTGCAGGGTGTCCACGCGCAGCATGCCGGCACGGCGGATGGCGGCGTCGAATACCAGGTCGCTGGCCGCCAGCGCGCCGGTGTGGCTGCTAGCCGCCGCCGCACCCTGCGGGCTGCGGCCGGCCTTCACCACCAGCACCGGCGTGTTGCGCGCCGCGGCGCGCGCCGCACTCATGAACTTGCGCGCGCCCTCGATGCTCTCGACGTACATCAGGATGGCCTGCGTGCGGGCGTCGCTGGCCAGCCAGTCCAGCAGGTCGGCGAAGTCGATGTCGGCGTGCTCGCCCAGGCTCACGCAGTGCGAGAAGCCGATGCCGCGGCCCTGCGCCCAGTCGAGCACGGCCGTCACCAGCGCGCCCGACTGCGACACGAAGGCCAGCCCGCCGGCCGGCACGGCCACGTGGGCGAAGCTGGCGTCGAGCCGGGCATGGGGCGCGATCAGGCCCAGGCAGTTGGGGCCCAGGATGCGCAGCAGGTGGCGCCGCGCG
>JBKDQY010000201.1:0-2572 GCA_046341655.1 Betaproteobacteria bacterium
GGCGTCGAGGTGGAAGTGCGCGTCCACGAAGGGCGGGCTCAGCAGCCAGCCGGCGGCGTCGATCTCCTCGGCGCCCTCGGGGGTGGGCAGCCCGGAGCCGACGGCGGCCCAGCGGCCGTCGCGGGCCAGCAGGTCGATGCCCTGGCGGCCGTCGGGCAGCGTGGCGTGGCGGATCAGCAGGTCGCGGGGCATGTCGGTGTCCTTCGGACGGGTTGTGCGGGCGAGGCGGCAGGATACGGCGCGGGCTCGCCCGCGGGGGCCGCGGCGGGCACTTCGTCACGCTCGGTCCGCATCGCCAACGGGGCTGCCGAAGCCGCCTTGCCACACCCCCGGAACAGGTGCACACTGGGTTCAACCCGTCAGCTTCCGCCCTTCCGCTCCGCGACCCGGCCGCCCTTCCGCACCCGCTGCCGACGCGTCGCCCCAGAACCCGAACCCCCACCGTTGTCCCGTGGCCGGCCGCCCGCCTCCGGGCTCCAGCCGGCCTTCCTGCCCCTCGGCCTTTCCCGAAAAGGAGGTTCTGATGAACTTGACGATCAGCGGCCATCACCTCGAAGTCACGCCGGCTTTGAGAGAGTACGTGCTCACCAAGCTCGATCGCGTGACGCGACACTTCGACCAGGTGGTGGACGTTTCCGTGCTGCTGACGGTGGAGAAGAACAAGGAGAAGGAGCGACGACAGCGCGCCGAGGTCACCTTGCACGTCAAGGGCCGCGACATCTTCGTCGAGCACGCCGCGGAAGACCTGTACGCCGCCATCGACACCCTCATGGACAAGCTCGACCGCCAGGTCGTGCGCCACAAGGACCGCGTCCAGGATCACCACCACGAAAGTCCCAAGCGTCAGGTGGCCAGCACCTCCTGAGCCTGCGTGCCGCCGGCCGGCAGGCCGGCGGGCGCCCGACGGCCCTGCGGGGCCGTTCTTCCTTGGGCCGGGCGCCGTCGCGACCGGCCAGCGCAGGTGGCGGTGCGTTGTTGCTGCGGCGCCGCAAAAGCAACGGTTCCGCCCCTGTTTCGGGGCCCCGCCCCAACCATCGTGATGCCGGCTCGGCGCTATGATGGTTTTTTGCAGTTCCGCTGCAACCGCACGCCCCGCGGCGCCCTGGCGCCCCTGCGGCGTGTCGCAGGAGGCCACGAGCCTCAGGGGAATGCCCAGATGAACCGTCTCGCCGCCATCCTGCCCGCCAGCAACGTGCTGGTGAATGTAGACGCGACCAGCAAGAAGCGCGTCTTCGAGCAGGCCGGGCTGCTGTTCGAGAACCAGCACGCCATCGCCCGCGGCACCGTCACCGACAACCTCTTCGCGCGGGAGCGCCTGGGCTCCACCGGCCTCGGTCACGCCGTGGCCATCCCGCACGGGCGCATCAAGGGCCTGAAGAACCCGCTGGCGGCGGTGCTTCGCGTGCAGGCGCCCATCCCCTTCGACGCGCCCGACGACGAACCCGTGGCGCTGCTGATCTTCCTGCTCGTGCCCGAGGCGGCCACGCAGCGCCACCTCGAGATCCTGTCCGAGATCGCCGAGATGCTGTCCGACCGCGAGTTGCGCGAGCGCCTGAAGACCGAGTCCGACGCCGCGGCGGTGCACAAGCTGATCTCCGACTGGGAACCGCTGAAGTCGGTGGCCTGATGCTCGTGCCCCCTGCCGAGCCCTGGCGCGGATCCGGCTCTGCCGGGCCGCTGCCAGAGCCCCCTCGGGGGGAGGCGACCTCAGGGAGCCCGGGGGCTCCATGAAGCCCACCAGCATCAGCGCCGAAGCGCTGTTCGAAGCCCACCGCGAGGCACTGCACTGGGCCTGGGTGGCCGGGCAGGGCCACCCCGAGCGCCGCTTCGACGACGCCGCCGTGCGTGACGCGCGCAGCGCTGCCGACCTCGTCGGCTACCTGAACTACATCCACCCCTACCGGGTGCAGATCGTCGGCCGGCGCGAGGTGGACTACCTCACCGTCGCGCCGCCCGAGGACGCCGAGCGCCGCATCGCTCGCATCGTCACGCTGGAGCCGCCGGTCATCATCGTGGCCGACGGCGTGCCCGCGCCGCCGCGGCTGGTGGCCATGTGCGACCGCGCCGAGATCCCGCTGTTCGTCACCGCCGAGGGCGCGGGCCACGTCATCGACCTCGTCCGCGGCTACCTGGGTCAGCACTTCGCCGAGCGCACCACCCGCCACGGCGTGTTCATGGACATCCTGGGCCTGGGCGTGCTGCTCACCGGCGAGTCCGGTCTGGGCAAGAGCGAACTCGGGCTGGAACTGGTGTCGCGCGGCCATGGCCTGGTGGCCGACGACGCGGTGGACATCTACCGCGTCAGCCAGACCTCGCTGGAAGGCCGCTGTCCCGAGCTGCTGCAGAACCTGCTCGAGGTGCGCGGCATCGGCCTGCTCGACATCAAGGCCATCTTCGGCGAGACCGCCGTGCGCCGGAAGATGCGCCTGAAGCTCATCGTGCACCTGGTGCGCAAGGAGACGCTGGAGCGGGAGTTCGAGCGGCTGCCGCACGAGCCGCTGTTCGAAGACGTGCTGGGCCTGCCGGTACGCAAGGTGGTCATCGCGGTCGACGCCGGCCGCAACCTGGCCGT
>JBKDQY010000202.1:0-22343 GCA_046341655.1 Betaproteobacteria bacterium
TTTCTCCGGCCAGCCGTGCCAGCCGCTCGTCGATGCGGGCGAGTTCGATGCGCAAGGGCCGCGTGCGCTCGGACTGCTTCGCTCGCGCCTGCTTGGCCTGCTGGCGGGATTCGCGTGTCTCGCCCTTCGGCATCGCCGGTGTCGATGGCGAAGCCCTGGGCGCCGCGCGAGGCTCCGGCTCGGCCAGCGCGGCCTTCGGCGGCTCCGGCGCAGGCTGCCCGCGCGCCGCGGCGCGGCTCACCTCGAGCAGCCACTTCTGGTAATCGTCGAGGTCGCCGTCGAAGGGCTGCACGAGGCCGCCAGCCACCAGCCAGAATTCGTCGCATACCTCGCGCAGCAGCGCCCGGTCGTGGCTCACGAGCATCACCGTGCCCTCGAACTCGTTGAGCGCGATGGACAGCGCCTCGCGCGTGGTCAGGTCCAGGTGGTTGGTCGGCTCGTCCAGCAGCAGCAGGTTGGGGCGCTGCCACACCAGCATGGCCAGCACCAGCCGCGCCTTCTCGCCGCCTGACAGGCTGCCCACGGCCTGCGTGACCATGTCGCCGGTGAAGCGGAAGCGGCCGAGGAAGTCGCGCAGCTCCTGCTCGCGCGCCGAAGGTCCGACGTCGCGCGCCAGGCGCACCAGGTGCATCAGCGGGCCGTCGTCCAGGCTCAGCACGTCGAGTTCCTGCTGCGCGAAGTAGCCGATCACCAGGCCCTTGCCCTCGGTGACGCGGCCGCCCAGGGGCGGCAGGGCGCGCGCGATGGTCTTCACCAGCGTGCTCTTGCCCTGGCCGTTGGCGCCGAGGATGCCGATGCGCTGGCCGGCCAGCACGCTGCGGCTGAAGCCCTTCACGATGGCCGTGTGGCCGTAGCCGCAATCGAGCCCGTCGAAGCTGAGCATCGGGTTGGGCAGGCTCTGCGGCTCGCGGAACTCGAACTCGAAGTCGCTGCTGGTGAGCACGGGCGCGAGCTTTTCCATGCGCGCCAGCGCCTTGACGCGGCTCTGCGCCTGCCTGGCCTTGGTGGCCTTGGCCTTGAAGCGGTCGATGAAGCGCTGCAGGTGCGCGATGCGCTCCTGCTGCTTGCTGTAGGCCGCGGCGGCCAGCTGCAGCCGCTCGGCGCGCATCTCCTCGAACGCCGTGTAGTTGCCGCCGTAGCGCGTGAGCACGAGCTCGTCGAGGTGCACGGTCACCCTGGTCACGGCGTCGAGGAACTCGCGGTCGTGGCTGATGATGACGAGCAGCCCCTCGAAGCGCTTGAGCCAGGCCTCCAGCCAAACCAGCGCGTCGAGGTCGAGGTGGTTGGTGGGCTCGTCCAGCAGCAGCAGTTCGGCCGGGCACATCAGCGCGCGCGCCAGCTGCAGCCGCATGCGCCAGCCGCCGCTGAAGCTGTCGACGGGCGCGTCGAGCTGCGACGTCTTGAACCCCAGGCCCCGCAGCAGCGCCTGGGCGCGCGATCGGGCATCGAAGGCACCGGCCTCGTCCAGCGCCAGGTGGGCGTGCGCGATGGCCTCGCCATCGCCGGCCGACTCGGCCTCGGCCAGGGCGCGCTGCGCCGCCACCAGCGGGATGTCGCCGTCGAGCACGAAGTCGGTGGCACCCTGGTCGGTCTCGGGCATCTCCTGCGCCACCTCGCCGATGCGCCAGCGCGGCGGGATCTCGACGTCGCCGCGGTCGGCCGCGAGCCGGCCCGTCAGCAGCGCGAACAGGCTGGACTTGCCGGCCCCGTTGCGGCCGATGAGGCCGACCTTCTCGCCCGGCTGCAGCACCAGGCTGGCGCCCTGCAGCACCACCTTGACGCCGCGGCGCAGCGTGATGTCGCGCAGCGTGATCACGCCAGGAACCGCAGCGCCGCGGCCTCGATCAGCAGCACCTGCTCATCGCCGGCGCTGGTGGGCAGGCCGACGATGGGCAGGCGCGGGAAGGCGCGATGGAAGTGCTCGATCTCGTGGCCGATCTCGAGCACCAGCACACCGTCGCGCGCCAGGTGCGGGGCCAAGCCGGCGAGCAGCGGCCGGATGAAGTCCATGCCGTCGCTGCCGCCGGCCAGGGCCAGCCGGGGCTCCGCGCGGTACTCCGCAGGCAGCGCCGCCATCGAGCGCGCATTCACGTAGGGCGGGTTGCACAGGACCAGGTCGAAGGGCTCGGGCTCGCCCAGCGCATCGACCGCGGCCCAGCCGTCGCCCTGCGCCAGGCGGATGCGGCCCTCGAGCCCGTGGCGCTGCACGTTCAGCGCCGCCACGGCCAGCGCGTCGGCGCTGAGGTCGGTGGCCAGCACCTCGACCTCGGGCCAGGCCATCGCGGCCAGGATGGCGAGGCTGCCGCCGCCGGTGCACAGGTCGAGCGCGCGGCGGGTGTCAGGGGCCAGCCAGGCGTCGAGCGCGCCGCTGCCGTCGGCGTCGGCCACCAGTTCGGCGATCAGCGAGCGCGGCACGATCACGCGCTCGTCCACCGTGAACGGCACGCCCTGCAGCCAGGCCTCGCCGGTGAGGTAGGCGGCGGGCCGGCGCGTGGCGATGCGCTGCTGCACCAGCGCGTCCACCGCTGCGGCCTCGTCGGCCGTGAGCAGGCGCGCGGCGTGCTCGTCCAGCGCGTCCAGCGGCAGGCCCAGCCGCCACAGCACCAGCCAGGCGGCTTCGTCGTTGGCGTTGGTGGTGCCGTGGCCGAAGGCCACGCCGGCGGCCTGCAGCCGCGCGGCCGCGGCGCGCACGGTGTCGGCCAGCGTCGTCACGCGAGCAAGGCCTGCAGCGTGCGCCGGTAGACGCGGGTGAGCGGCTCGATGGCATCGACCTCCACCCACTCGTCGACCTGGTGCGCGCTCGCGTTGCGCACGCCGAACTCCATGACCTGATCGCACCAGGTGGCGAGGAAGCGGCCGTCGGAGGTGCCGCCCGTGGTGCTGAGCACGGGCCGGATGCCGAACTCGGCCTGCACCGCGGCCACCAGCGCGTCGCACAGCGAGCCCGGCCGCGTCAGGAAGGGTTCGCCGCCCAGCTGCCACTCGACCGCGAACGCGAGCCCGTGGCGGACGAGCAGCGCCTCGAAGCGCTGGCGCAGCGAGGCCGCCGTGCTCTCGGTGCTGAAGCGGAAGTTGCAGTCCACCACCACCTCGCCGGGAATGACGTTGCCCACGCCCGTGCCGCCGTGGATGTTGCTGACCTGGAAGCTGGTGGGCAGGAAGTGCTCGTTGCCGTCGTCCCAGGCCGTGGCCGCCAGCTCGGCCAGCGCCGGCGCCACCTGGTGGATGGGGTTGCGCGCGAACTGCGGGTAGGCGACGTGGCCCTGGATGCCGCGCACCACCAGCCGGGCCGACAGCGTGCCGCGGCGGCCGTTCTTGACCATGTCGCCCACGCGCTCCACCGAGGTGGGCTCGCCCACCAGCGCGGCCAGCGGCTTCAGGCCGCGGGCGCGCAGCACCTCCACCGCGTGGGCCGAGCCGTCGCTCGACGAGCCTTCCTCGTTGGACGTGAACAGCAGCGCCACGCTGCCGGCGTGCGCGGGCCGCGCGGCCACGAAGGCCTCGGCGGCCACCGTCATGCAGGCCACGGCGGTCTTCATGTCGGCGGCGCCGCGGCCGTGCAGTCGCCCGTCGCGGTGCGTGGGCACGAAGGGATCGCTGGCCCAGCGCTCGCGCGGGCCGGGCGGAACCACGTCGACGTGGCCGGCCAGCACGATCATCGGCCCGGGACGCGTGCCCTCGTGCACGGCCCACAGGTTGGCCACGCGGGCGTCGCCCTCGCCGGCGTCGAGCCGCTCGCAGGCGAAACCCGCCGACCCCAGGCGCCGCTGCAGCAGTTCGATGGAGCCGGCCTCCGCGGGCGTGACGCTGGGGCAGGCGATCAGCGCCTCGGTCAGGCGCAGCGCGTCGCTCACGCCCGCATCCAGGGCGGATTGGCCAGCCGCGGATCCTCCGGACGCACGTCGATGACGATCTCGGTGTAGGTGGCGGCCTCGGGCTCGTCCTTCTTGGGCCCGGCGCGCGACACCGGGGCCTGATCGTTCTGCAGCCGCCACAGCAGGTTGGTGGGCGAGTCGGCGTAGCTCAGGCCCTCGTCGCGCGACACGATGCCCTCGTTGATGAGGCGGGAGAGGTCCTGCTCGAAGGTCTGCGATCCCTCGGCCAGGCTCTTCTCCATGGCCTCCTTCACCGAGGAGAGGTCGCCCTTCTCGATCATCTCGGCGATGAGCGTGGTGTTCAGCAGCACCTCGACCGCCGGCACGCGCCCGCCGGCGTTGGCGCGCAGCAGCCGCTGCGAGACGATGGCCTTCAGGCCCGAGGCCAGGTCCGACAGCAGCGTGGGCCGCGCCTCGGGCGAGTAGAAGCTCAGGATGCGCCCGAGCGCGTGGTAGCTGTTGTTGGCGTGCAGCGTGCTCAGCACCAGGTGGCCCGACAACGCGTAAGACAACGCCGCGCTCATGGTCTCGCGGTCGCGGATCTCGCCGATCAGGATGCAGTCCGGCGCCTGGCGCAGCGCGTTCTTCAGCGCGACCTGCAGGCTCTGCGTGTCGCGCCCCACCTCGCGCTGGTTGACCACGCTCTTCTTGTTGCTGAACAGGAACTCTATCGGGTCCTCGATGGTGAGGATGTGGCCCGTCATCTGCTGGTTGCGCCACTCGATCATCGAGGCCAGCGTGGTGCTCTTGCCGGTGCCGGTGGCGCCCACCATGAGGATCAGGCCGCGCTTCTCGGTGATGATCTGGCTCATCAGCGGCGGCAGGCCCAGCGACTCCAGGCTGGGGATCACGAAGGGGATGCAGCGGAACACCGCCGCGATCGAGCCGCGCTGCTTGAACGCCGAGAGGCGGAAGCTGCCCACGCGCGCGATGCTGATGCCGACGTTGAGCTCGCCGGTCTCCTCGAGCTCCTCCATCTGCTGCGGGGCCAGCAGCTCGCCCAGCAGCTGGCGCGTCTGGTTGGTGGTGAGCAGCTGGTCCGACAGCTGCAGGATCTGGCCGTGGATCTTGATGAGGATCGGCGTGTTCGCCGCCAGGTAGACGTCGGAGGCGCTCTTCTCCGCCATCAGCCGCAGCACGCGTTCGAGGTTGTTCGCCATCTGTCCGATCCTCCGGGTGGCGGGCTGCGCGGGTTCAGGCGCGCAGCAGTTCGTTGATGCTGGTCTTGCTGCGCGTCTGCGCATCGACGCGCTTGACGATGATGGCGGCGTACATGGAGTACGGCGTGCCGTCGGCGGCGGTCTTGGGCAGCCCGCCGCTGACCACCACGCTGCCGCTGGGCACGCGGCCGTAGCTGACCTGGCCGCTGGCGCGGTCGAAGATCGGCGTGCTCTGGCCCAGGTACACGCCCATGCCCAGCACCGAGTTCTCCTCGACGATGACGCCCTCGACGACCTCGGAGCGCGCGCCGATGAAGCAGTTGTCCTCGATGATGGTCGGGTTGGCCTGCAGCGGCTCGAGCACGCCGCCGATGCCGACGCCGCCGCTGAGGTGCACGTTGCGGCCGATCTGGGCACAGCTGCCCACCGTGGCCCAGGTGTCGACCATCGTGCCTTCGTCCACGTACGCGCCGATGTTCACGTAGCTCGGCATCAGCACCACGTTGCGGCCGATGAAGCTGCCGCGCCGCGCCACGGCCGGCGGCACGACGCGCACGCCGCTGTCGCGCAGCGCGGCCTCGTCGAGCTGCGAGAACTTGGGGCGGACCTTGTCGAAGAAGGCCAGGTCGCCGGCGTGCATGGGCGCGTTGTCGGTGAGGCGGAAGCTGAGCAGCACCGCCTTCTTCACCCACTGGTTCACGGTCCACTCGCCGACACCGCGGCGTTCGGCCACGCGCAGGCGCCCGCCGTTGAGCGCCGCGATCACCTGCTCGACGGCCTCGCGCACCTGCGGGGCGTTGGTGGCGTTGATCTCGGTGCGCCGTTCCCAGGCCACGTCGATGGTGGACTGCAGCAGGGAGAGGTCGGTGGTCATGGCTCGGTGTCTCGGTAGGTGCGGGTGAAGGCTGCGATGCGGCGGGCGGCCTCGAGGCACTCGGCCTCGCCGGCCACCAGGGCCAGCCGCACGCGGCCCCGGCCCGGGTTGACGCCGTCCACGGCGCGCGCCAGCAGGCTGCCGGGAAGCACGTGGACATTGTATTGAGCGAGCAGTCCGCGGGCGTAGGCGATGTCGTCGCCCGGACCCGCGCCGCGTGAAGGGACACCGGCCCACAGGTAGAACGCGGCATCGGGCAGCTTCACGTCCAGCACCTCGGCCAGCACCGGCGTGACGGCCGCGAACTTGGCGCGGTACAGGGCCCGGTTGGCCACCACGTGGGCCTCGTCGTTCCAGGCCGCGACGCTGGCGGCCTGCACCACCGGGCTCATGGCGCTGCCGTGGTAGGTGCGGTACAGCAGGAAGCGCTGGAGCACCGCGGCATCGCCCGCCACGAAGCCCGACCGCAGGCCCGGCACGTTGCTGCGCTTGGACAGGCTGGTGAAGGCCACGAGGCGGCGGAAGTCGTGGCGGCCCAGGGCCTTCGCGGCCTGCAGGCTGCCCAGGGGAGCCTCGTCGCCGAAGAAGATCTCGGAGTAGCACTCGTCCGATCCGATCACGAAGCCGTGGCGGTCGCTCAGCTCGAACAGGCGCCGCCATTCGGGCAGCGGCATCACCGCGCCGGTGGGGTTGCCCGGGCTGCACACGTACAACAGCTGTGTGCGCGCCCAGGTGGCCTCGTCCACCGCGTCCCACACGGCGGCGAAGTTGCGCGCCGGGTCGCCGGGCACGAAGGCGGTCTGCGCGCCGGCCAGCAGTGCCGCGCCCTCGTAGATCTGGTAGAAGGGATTGGGGCACACGACGGTGGCGCCGGGCTGCGTGGCATCGATCACCGTCTGCGCGAAGGCGAACAGCGCCTCGCGCGAGCCCGTGACCGGCAGCACCTGCGTGGCGGCGTCGAGCGTCACGCCGTAGCGCCGCTGCACCCAGCCGGCGATGGCTTCGCGCAGGGCCGGCTCGCCCAGCGTGGCCGGGTACTTCGACAGGCCCGCGAGGCCGCGCACGATGGCCTCCTCGATCAGCGCCGGGGTGGCGTGGCGCGGCTCGCCGATGCCCAGCGAGATGGGGGCGAGCGCCGGGTTGGGCACCACGCCCTGCGTCAGCTCGCGCCAGCGTTCGAAGGGGTAGGGATGCAGGCGGTCGAGCAGCGGGTTCATGTGCCCGGGATTATCCCGGAGCACCCGGGGCGGCGCGCGGCGGATGATGCGCGCATGCCGTGGATCGAAAGCCGCTTCGCGATCGCCTGGCTGCTGCCCCTGGGCACCGCCGCAGCCGCCTGGGCCTCGCCGTGGGCGGCATGGGCCTACATGCTGGGCTTCATGGGCCTGGTGGCGCTGTCCGAGCGCGTGCCGGCGCTGCAGCGCTCGCCCGCGCCCGGCGGGCACACCGGCTGGCACCGGCTGTGCCTGCTGTTGCACCTGCCGCTGCAGCTGGGCCTGCTGGCGCTGGGCGTGGCCGTCGCGGTGGCGCAGCCGGCCGATGCCGCCGGCGCCGCGGCCGTGGTCGCGCTGGGGCTCGGCGTCGGCGGCGTCAGCGGCAGCCAGGGCATCACCTACGCGCACGAACTGGGGCACTCGAAGCGCCGCCTCGACCGTGCCGTCGCCTGGCTGCTGATGGGCAGCGTGCTGTACGCCCACTTCATGGTCGAGCACTACCGCGGTCACCACGTGCGCGCCGCCACGCTCGACGACCCGGCCACCGCCCGCCGTGGCGAGAGCCTCTGGCGCTTCCTGCCGCGCACGCTGGCCGGCTGCTGGGCCAGCGCCTGGCGGCTGGAGGCCGCGCGCCTGCGCCAGCACCGCCGGGGCTGGGCCCAGAGCCCGCTGCTGGCCGCCGTGGCGGCGCAGGCGCTGCTGCTGCTGATGCTGGCGGCGGCCTTCGGGCCCTGGGCGCTGCTGTTCTGGGTGGTGCAGGCGGCGCAGGCCGTGCTGCTGCTGGAGACCATCAACTACATCGAGCACTACGGCCTGCAGCGCCGGCCCGATGCCTCGGGCCGCGCCGAGCCCTTCGGCGTGGCCCACGCCTGGAACGCCGACCACTGGCTCACCAACGCCACCATCGCCAACCTGCAGCGCCACTCCGACCACCACATGCACGCCTGGAAGCCCTTCGGCGAGCTGCAGGCCCTGCCCGGCCCGCAGCTGCCCACGGGCTATGCCGGCTGCCTGCTGCTGGCCAGCGTGCCGCGCTGGTGGTTCGCGCTGATGGAGCCGCGGCTGGCGCGGCTGGAGGCCCCGGCGCTGGCTACACCGCCACCGGCGCCTTGATGGCCGGGTGGTGCTGGTACTCCAGCACCTCGAAGTCCTCGTAGGCGTAGTCGAAGATCGACGCCGGCCGCCGCCGGATGTTCAGCACCGGGTAGGGGTAGGGCGCGCGCGCGAGCTGCGTCTGCACCTGCTCGGTGTGGTTGCTGTAGATGTGGCAGTCGCCGCCTGTCCAGATGAACTCGCCGGGCCGCAGGTCGCACTGCTGCGCCAGCATGTGCGTGAGCAGCGCGTAGCTGGCGATGTTGAAGGGAACGCCCAGGAAGATGTCGGCGCTGCGCTGGTACAGCTGGCACGAGAGCCGGCCCTCGGCCACGTAGAACTGGAAGAAGGCGTGGCACGGCGCCAGCGCCATCTTCGGCAGCTCGGCCACGTTCCAGGCGCTGACAATGATGCGGCGGCTGTCGGGGTTGGTCTTGAGCTGCTTCACGACCTCGGAAATCTGGTCGACGTGGCCGCCGTCGGGCGCCGGCCAGCTGCGCCACTGCACGCCGTACACGGGCCCCAGCTCGCCGTCCGCGCGCGCCCACTCGTCCCAGATGGTGCAGCCGCGCTCCTGCAGCCACTTCACGTTGCTGTCGCCGCGCAGGAACCACAGCAGCTCCAGGATGATGCTCTTCAGGTGCACCTTCTTGGTCGTCACCAGCGGGAAGCCCTCGGCGAGGTCGAAGCGCATCTGGTGGCCGAACACGCTGCGCGTGCCGACGCCGGTGCGGTCGGCCTTGGGCACGCCGTGCTCGGCCACGTGGCGCATGAAGTCTTCGTACTGCGATCGGACGGGGCGGTTCATGGGTGCATCGGGGCGAGCCGGGGTTGGTCGGGGCGGGGCGCCGGGGCGTCGGCGCCGAACTGCATGGCCGCCAGGCGTGCGTACAGCCCGCCGCGCGCCACCAGCTCGGCGTGGCTGCCGATGTCGACGATGCGGCCGCCGTCCATCACGACGATGCGGTCGGCCTTGAGCACGGTGGCCAGGCGGTGCGCGATGACCAGCGTGGTGCGGTCGGCCATCGCGGCCTCCAGCGCCTGCTGCACGAAGCGCTCGCTCTCGGCGTCGAGGGCGCGGGTGGCCTCGTCGAGCAGCAGCAGCGGCGGGTTCTTCAGCATGGCGCGGGCGATCGCGATGCGCTGGCGCTGGCCACCGGACAGCCGCACGCCGCGCTCGCCGAGGTAGGTGTCGTAGCCCTCAGGCAGGGCGCGGATGAAGTCGTCGGCGAAGGCCGCCTTCGCGGCGGCGTGCACCTCGGCGTCGCTGGCTTCGGGGCGGCCGTAGCGGATGTTCTCGAGCGCGCTGGTGGAGAACACCGTGCTGTCCTGGGGCACCAGACCGATGCGGCCGCGCAGCTCGGCCAGGCTGGCTTCGCGCACGGGCACGCCGTCCACGCGCACGGTGCCCTGCTGGGCATCGTAGAAGCGCAGCAGCAGCTGGAACACGGTGCTCTTGCCGGCCCCACTGGGGCCGACCAGGGCCACGGTCTCGCCGGCGCGCACGGCCAGCGTGAAGCCGGCCAGCGCCGGCGTGCCCGGGCGCGAGGGGTAGTGGAAGGTCACCCCCTCCAGCGCCAGCGACGAGCCCTGCCGCGCCGGCGGCAGCGCCACGGGCCGCGGCGGGTCCGTCACCGGCGAGGTCGAGGCCAGCAGCTCCATCAGCCGCTCGGTGGCGCCGGCGGCGCGCAGCAGGTCGCCGTAGATCTCGGACAGCACTGCCACGGCGCCCACGAAGATGATCACGAAGACCACCGTCTGCCCCAGGTGGCCCGCGGTGATGCGGCCGTCGAGCACGGCCTGCGTGCCCTGGAACAGGCCCCACAGCAGCGCGCCGAAGGTCGCGGTGATCATGAAGCCCACCAGCACCGCGCGCACCGTGGTGCGGCGGCGCGCCGTGGCAAAGGCCTCCTCGGTGCTGCGGTTGAAGCGCGCCGCCTCGCGCGATTCCTGCACGTGGCTCTGCACGACCGGGATCTCGCCCAGCACCTCCGCGGCGATGGCGCTGCTGTCGGCCACGCGGTCCTGGCTGGCGCGGCTGAGCTTGCGGACGCGGCGTCCGAAGTACAGGCTGGGCAGCACCACCAGCACCAGCAGGCCCAGCACCTGCGTCATCACCCAGGGGTTGGTGACGATCAGTGCGATCAGCGCGCCCGCCCCCATCACCACGTTGCGCAGCCCCATGCTGAGGCTGGAGCCCACCACGGTCTGCACAAGCGTGGTGTCGGTGGTCAGGCGCGACAGCACCTCGCCCGTGCGCGTGCTCTCGAAGAACTCCGGACTCTGCCGCAGCACGTGGCCGTAGACGGCGTTGCGCAGGTCGGCCGTGATGCGCTCGCCCAGCCAGCTGACGGTGAAGAAGCGCAGGGCCGAGAACACCCCCAGCGCCAGCGCCACGCCGAACAGCGCCAGGAAGTGCCCGCGCAGCGCCATCAGCTGCTGCCCGGGCTCGGCCGCGACGAAGCCCTGGTCGATGAGCAGTTTCAGCGCCACCGGGAAGGCCAGGGTGCTGAGCGCGGCCAGCACCAGGAAGACGCCGGCCAGCGCCACGACGCCGCGGTAGGGGCGCACGAAGGGCAGCAGGCCGGACAGGGACCGCGGCGAACGGGCCGCCGGGCGTGAAGATTCCTCGCGCATGCAGGAAGTCTATGCGGCGGCCGGCCTCCGCCCGGTGCCGCGGCCGCGCCCATGCCCGCGCCTGGGGGCCCGATCGGGTGCAAACCGGCCCTTCAGGCTGCGCTGGATGTGGTCGAATAGCGCTTCTGCATCCGGGACCATGAGTCTTCAGCCCCCGTCCACCCAGCCGGCACCGCTGTCGGCGATCTTGTCGCCCCGCCCTTCGGCGTCGGTGCGGCTGCCCATGGCTGCGGCGGTCGCGCTGGTGGCTGCCGGCGCCGCGCTGCTGGCTGCGCTGGTGGCCTGGACGATGAACCGAGGCCTGGGCGGCACCGCCTGGGCCGCCCCGGTGGGGGCGCTGCTGGGGGTGGTCGCCGCCGTGCTGCCTGCGGCGCTGGCGCTGCAGAGGCTGGCCACGCGCCAGGCCGACACCTCTCTGGTGAGCGGCACGCTGCACACGCCGCTGGGCGCCGCCCGGCCGCTGTTCCTCGAGCTCGCCGGCCGCGAGTGGGCGCGCGCCCGTCGCTACGGCAGCGGCGCCGCGCTGCTCTTGGTGGACGTCGACCGCTTCGCGCGCCTGACCGAATCGCGCGGCAGCGAGGCCGCCGACGCGGTGCTGGCCGAACTGCTGCGCCAGACCGCGCCCACGCTGCGGGGCGCAGACCTGCTTACCCGCTTCTCCGACGCCCAGATGGCCGTCGTCCTGGCCCACGCCGACGCCACCGGGGCGCTCGACGTCGCCGAGCGCATCCGTGAGCGGGCCGAGCAGATCGAGGTGGTGCTGCCGCAGGAGACCCCGCCCAAGCCCCTGCGCCTGACCGTCAGCGTCGGCGTGGCGCAGCTGCGCCCGGCGCACCTGAACCTGCAGTCGCTGATCGACGACGCGCAGGACGCGGTTCTGGCCGCGCGCCAGGCCGGCGGCAACTGCGTGCGCGCCGCCCCGGTGGACCTGGGCCGCCTCAGCCCCACCGGCGGCTGGCGCACCGTGCCGCGGGCGCGCCCGTAGGCTCTCGACGCGCGGCTACAGGCGCAGGGCGCCGCCGTAGCCCGTGAGTTCCAGGTAGCCCAGGCCTACGCGGCGGCCGGCGTCGTCCACCAGTTCGGCCAGGCCCTCCCAGTAGAGGGCGCCGGCGCTGGCACGGCTGTCGAGTTCCTGCGCGTCGGCCAGCGCGCGCACCTCGTGGCGGCCGGCGGGCGTGCTGACGCGCCACTGCACGGGCCAGCTCACGCCGGTGGCCGGGCTGCGCCAGCGCCGCACGGCCTCGAAGCGCACCGCGCCGGGTTCGAAGGCGCGCGCCGCAGCGCCCACGGCGCGGTGGCTGCCGCCGGCCCACAGCGCGCTGCCGTCGCCGCGTCGCAGCTGGAAGGCCGTGAGCGCGCCGCCGTCGAACAAGTTGATGCCGATCCAGTCCCAACCCACGGCCTGCGGGTGCAGCAGGGACTCGCTCCACTCGTGGTCCATCCAGGCGCGGCCGACGGATTCCGGGCGGCTGCGGCCCTCCAGGGCGATGCGGGCCCGCACCGCGAGCTGCGGGTCGGTCACGTAGTGGCTGGCCTGCGCCTCGTCGGGGCCCTTGCGGCTGAAGCCGGCGTCGCCCTGCAGCAGCAGCGGCTGCGTTCGCGCCATGTCCAGCTCCAGCGTGAAGTCGCGCGCGGCGATGCGGCTGGTCCAGCGCAGGCCGTCGCCGCCGCCCTCGAGGGCCAGCCGCCAGTCGCCGATGTGCACGCGGGCCGTGTCCAGCGCGGCGGCGGCCAGCGGGGCGGCCGGGTCGCCGTTCCAGCGCACGATGCGCTGGTCGTGCCGGTGGCGGCCGCCGTCGGGCCCGAGCGTGGTGACGGCGGCGTGGGCGAACAGCAGCTGGCGCGCCGCGAAGCGGCTGGGGTGTGCCTGCGCCAGGCCCGTGCGGCTGCGGAAGAACGTGACCTGGAAGCCTCCCGTGGGCTGCGTCTCGGCGCCCAGCCAGCCGGTCACGTACCACCACTCGGTGCGGCAGCCGGGGTGGGCGCCGTGGTCGCGCGGGAAGCGCAGCAGGCGGCCCCGGCGCGGGATGTCGTCGTCGGCGGCCGGCGGCGACGCGGCGGCGCCCTGCGCGAGCGCGCCGAGTCCGGCGAGCCCGGCCAGCCAGGCGCGGCGGGCGGGGTTCACCAGTCCTCCCGCACGGCGCGCACGGCCGGGGCGCGCGCCGCGTTGCGGGCCGTCAGCGCCGCCGTGGCCACGCCGGCTGCCAGCACCGCCAGCGCGAGCCCGGCCAGCCGGGCCCACGGCAGCACCAGGTCCATGGTCCAGTGGAAGCTCTGCGGATTGACCACGAACACCAGCACCAGGCTGATGGCCACGCCCAGCGCCAGCCCCATCAGCACGCCGGCCGCCACCCAGGCCAGGGCCTCCGCGGCCACCAGGCGCACGATGTCGCCCCGCACCAGCCCGAGGTGGGCGAGCAGGCCGACCTCCTTGCGCCGTGCCAGGACCTGCGCGCTCAGCGAGGCCGCGATGCCCACCAGGCCGATGGCGATGGCCACCACCTGCAGGTAGTGCGTGACGGCGAAGCTGCGGTCGAAGATGCGCAGCGACAGCTGCCTCAGCTCGGCGCTGCTGGCGAACTCCAGCAGCCCGGGGTCGGCCGTGCCGCGCAGCGCCTCGCGCAGGGCCTGCTGCACGTCGGCCGCGGCGGCACCGGGGGCCAGCCACAGCGCGAGGTCGTTGACGCGGTCGTCGCCGCCGAGGCGGCGGAAGTCGGCCGCGTCCATGACCACGGTGCCGAACTGGCGCGCGTAGTCGCGCCACACACCGCGCACCCACAGCGTGCGCGGCGTGCCGGCCACCGGCATCACGAACGGCTGGCCGGGCGCCGCGCCGTACAGCGACACCAGCGCCTCGCTGACGAACACGCCCACGGCGCCTTCGGGCGCGGGCAACGGCGCCGCCAGCAGCGGCAGCACGGCGGCGGGGTCGGCCAGCGGGCGCGCCACCAGCACCACGGCGGGGCGGCTTTCGTCCAGCACCACCGGCTGCACGCGGGCGGGCTCGACGCGCAGCACGCCGGGCACGGCGGCGGCGCTGGCGGCATAGCCGGGCGGCAGCCAGGCCTGGTCCGCGCTGGCGCTGCTGGCGGCGGTGCGAGCGTACAGGTCGGCCGGCAGCACGGTGTCCAGCCAGCGCGCCACGCCGTCGCGGAAGCTGGCCACCATCACCGTGATGGCCACGCTCAGCGCCAGGCTGGCCACCACTCCGGCCACCGCCGCGGTGGCGGTGGCGCGCTGGTGGCGCGCGCGCTGCAGCGCCAGCAGCGCCAGCGCACCCTGCGGGCGCGGCCAGCGCGCCAGCAGCGCGTGCACCGTGGCCGGGATCAGCGCCACGCCGCCCACCAGCAGCAGCGCCACCGCGGCATAGGCCGCCAGCGGCAGCCCTGCCACGGGCGGTGCCAGCGCGGCCAGCGCGCCCGCGGCCACCAGGGCCAGCCCCGGCCAGGCCGGCGGCGCCGCCCCGAGCCCGGTGCCCAGGCCCTTGAGCGCCTGCGCGGGCGCGAGCTGCTCGGCCTGCCGCGCCGGCCACCAGCCGCCCACCAGCGCCGACACCAGGCCCAGCGCGCCGAACACCACCACGCCCAGCGGCGCCACCTGCAGCCGCGGCGCGATGCCCGGGAAGTAGCCGCCGCCCAGGTCGCCGGCCATCCAGCGCAGGGCAGCCGCGGCCATGGCCGTGCCGGCCAGCAGGCCCAGCAGCCCGCCGGCCGCACCCAGCGCCGCGCACTCGGCCAGCACGAGGCCGCGCCGCTGCGCGGCCGACAGGCCCAGCACGCCCAGCAGGGCCAGCGCCGGCGCGCGCTGCGCCACGCCCAGTGACACCACCGAGAACACCAGGAACGCGCCCACGAACAGCGCCACCAGCGCCAGCACGGTGAGGTTGACGCGGTAGGCGCGCGACAGGTTGGACACGCGCTGCTCGTCGGCCCCCGGGGTGGCCACGCGTACGCCCTCGGGCAGGGCCAGGCGGCGCGCCCAGGCGGCGGCGTCGGTGCCCGGGGCCAGCCGCAGGTCGATGCGCGTGAGGCGGCCCGAGCCCCCGGTGATGGCGCCGAAGTGGCCCTGCGCCCCGGCAAGGTCCATCACCAGCACGGGCGTGCCGCCCGCGGCCACGCTGCCGGCGTGGCGCAGCCGCACCGTGGCCGGGCCGCTCTGCAGCTCGATCGTCCCAGGCTCGGCGCTGCCCAGGGCCGCCAGCGCCGCGGCGTTGGCGAAGGCCGCGTCGGGGTCGAAGCCGGCGAGGCGGTCTTCGCCCTGGCGCGGGCGCGGCAGCAGCTCCGGGGCCAGCGGCGCGGCCCGCAGCAGGTCCAGGCCGATCACGCGCACGGCCACGCGGCGGCCGTCGGGGCGCCTGAGCAGGGTGTCGATCTCCAGCACCGGGCTGGCCAGCGACACGGCGGCGTCCTGGGCCACCTGCTCGAACAGCGCCTCGGGCACGGCGGCGCCGCGCAGCGACAGGTCGGCGTCGCCGTTGGCGGCGCGCACCGCGGCGCTGAATTCGGCCAGCGCCGACTGGTTGATCAGGTGCACCGACCACGCCAGCGCCACGCCCAGCGTCACCGCCAGCAGCGCCGTCGCGTGGCGCCAGGGATGGTGACGCCATTCGCGCCACAGCAGCAGGCGCAGCAGCGCGGGCGTCATGGGCGCACGGGCCCGGTCGGCACGGCCGCCATCAGGCAAGGGCGGGCTCGATGCCGTCCGGCGTGAGCCGCAGCACGCGGTCGGCCGCCGCCGCCGCCGCAGCCGAGTGCGTGACGAGCAGGCAGGCCGCGCCGCTGCCGCGCACCTGATCGCGCAGCACTTCCAGGACGCGGGTGGCGGTGGCGGGGTCGAGGTTGCCCGTGGGCTCGTCGGCCAGGATGAGCCGCGGCGCGTGCACCACCGCGCGCGCGATGGCCACGCGCTGCAGCTGCCCGCCCGACAGCTGCGCCGGCAGCCGCTCGCCCAGCCCCTGCAGGCCCCCGGCGTCGAGCAGCGCGGCCACGCGGGCGGCCATGGCGGGCGCGGCCTGCCGTCCCAGCAGGCGCAGCGGCAGCTCCACGTTCTGCGCCACGGTCAGGTGCGGCAGCACGTGGAAGGCCTGGAAGACGAAACCCAGGCGCTCGCGGCGCAGCGCGGCCCGACCGACCTCGGGCAGGGTCGACAGCGCCACGCCGTCGAGCAGCACCTCGCCGCCGTCGGCGGGCTCCAGGCCGGCGATGCAGTTCAGCAGCGTGCTCTTGCCCACGCCCGACTCGCCCAGCAGGGCCACGAACTCGCCGCCCTGCAGCTGCAGCGAGACCTCGCTGAACACGGGCACCCCGGCGAATCGCTTGGAAAGTCGGTGCAGGCTCAGCATGGCTCGGCCGATGATGCCGCAGCGCCGGGTGGCGCGGCGATCCTGCTATCGTGATCCGTCATGGGGCGCGTTCGGGGCCCCGCCATACCGACAACCAGGCAGGCATCCATGGCGTATTCGATCGATCTCTCGGGCCGCGTGGCCTTCGTGACAGGGGCTTCCAGCGGCCTGGGCACGCAGTTCGCGCGCACGCTGGCGGCGGCCGGCGCGGGCGTGGTGCTGGCCGCGCGCCGCGTGGACCGCCTGAAGACGCTGCGCGCCGAGATCGAGAGCCAGGGCGGCGACGCCCACGTGGTGACTCTGGACGTGACCGACACCGACAGCATCGCCGCCGCCGTGGCCCATGCCGAGACGGAGATGGGCGCCATCGACATCCTCGTCAACAACAGCGGCGTCGGCAGCACCGAAAAACTCACCGAGGCCACGCCGGAGGGCTTCGACCGCATCTTCGACACCAACGTGCGCGGCGCGTTCTTCGTGGGGCAGGCGGTGGCCAAGCGCATGATCGCGCGCAGCAAGGGCGAGGCCCCGGGCACCTTCACCGGCGGCCGCATCGTCAACGTCGCGTCGATGGCGGGGCTGCGCGTGTGGCCCGGCATCGGCGTGTACTGCATGAGCAAGGCCGCGGTCGTGCACATGACGCGCGCGATGGCGCTGGAATGGGGCCGCCACGGCATCAACGTCAACGCCATCTGCCCGGGCTACATCGACACCGAGATCAACCACCACGTCTGGCACACCGAGGCGGGCCAGAAGATGATCAAGGGCTTCCCGCGCCAGCGCGTGGGCCGGCCGGCCGATCTGGACGCCGTGCTGATGATGCTGTGCGCCAACGAGAGCCACTTCGTCAACGGCGCCGTCATCACCGCCGACGACGGCCAGGCCATCTGAACGGGCGATGCGGACGTTGAGCGCGGCCGAGGGCCGCATCCTGGGCGTGCTGGTGGAGAAGGCGGCCACGGTGCCCGACACCTACCCGCTGAGCCTGAACGCGCTGGTGGCGGGCTGCAACCAGAAGACGGCGCGGCAGCCGGTGATGGAGCTGTCGGAGCACGAGGTGCTGCTCGCGCTGGACGAGCTCAAGCGCCTGAGCCTGGTTGTCGAGGTCAGCGGCAGCCGCGTCGTGCGCTTCGAGCACAACGCGGGCCGCGCGCTGGGCCTGCCCTCGCAGAGCGTGGCGCTGCTGGCGGTGCTGCTGCTGCGCGGGCCGCAGACCGCGGCCGAGCTGCGGCTCAATGCCGAGCGGCTGCACCGCTTCGCCGACATCTCCTCGGTCGAGGGCTTCCTCGACGAGCTCGCGGCCAAGACGCCGCCGCGCGTGGTGAAGCTGGCGCGCGCGCCGGGCGAGCGCGAGGCGCGCTGGGCGCAGCTGCTGACGGCTGAGTCGACGGAAACACCACCGGACGGGCTGAGACCACCGTTCGGGCTGAGACCACCGTTCGGGCTAAGTCCACCGTTCGGGCTGAGCTTGTCGAAGCCCAGCGCGTCGGACGCAAGCCCTTCGACAGGCTCAGGGCGAACGGAAGCGGGACCCGGCCTGCGCTTCGTGCTGCCCACGGACGCACGGCGGGTGCACGAGATGGTGATGCCGCTGCGCTGGGGCGACATGGACGCCATGGGCCACGTCAACAACACGCTCTACTTCCGCTACATGGAGGTCTGCCGGCTCGACTGGGTCTTCTCGGTCGGCGTCGATGCCAAGCTGTCGACGCAGGGCCCGGTGATCGTCAACGCCTTCTGCAACTTCCTGCGGCAGCTGGAGTTCCCCGGCGACGTGCGCGTGACCATGAGCGTGGCCAACCCGGGCCGCAGCAGCTTCGACACCTTCCACACCATCGAGCGCGTCGACGAACCCGGCGTGGTGTACGCCGAGGGAGGCGCCCGCACCGTGTGGACCGACTACGCCGCCAAGCGCTCGGCGCCCATGCCCGACTGGTTCCGGGCCCGGCTCGGCGGCGGCTGAACGCCGCGGTTCAGGGGATCACCGAGTACGGCCCGCCCGCGGCCAGCGCGCGCTGGTAGGCCGGCCGCGCCTGGCAGCGCATCAGCCAGGCATGCAGCCTCGGGTGGCTCTGCGCCGTGAAGCCCGCGCGGCCGGCCGCGGCGGCCTCCAGCGGGTAGCTCATCTGCACGTCGGCCGCCGTGAAGGCGTCGCCCGCGAACCACTCGCGCTGCTGCAGCTCGGCCTCCATGAAGGCCAGCAGGTTGTTGAGGTTGGGGTCGATGTAGGCCTTGTGCACCTGCGCCGCGATGCCCTTCAAGATGGGCTTGACGAAGAACGGCACCTTGGCGCCGCGCACCCTGGCGAAGATCAGCGCCACCAGCAGCGGCGGCATCAGGCTGCCCTCGGCGAAGTGCAGCCAGTACGTGTATCGCCGCGCTTCGGGCGTGCCCGGCGGCGGCTTCAGGCGGCCGCCGCCGTGGGTGTCGACGAGGTACTCGACGATGGCGCCGCTTTCGGCCACCACGGTGCCGTCGTCGTCGATGACCGGGCTCTTGCCCAACGGGTGCACGGCCTTCAGCTCGGGCGGCGCCAGCAGGGTGACGGGGTGGCGCGCGTAGCGCCTGACGGTGTAGGGCGTGCCGAGCTCTTCGAGCAGCCACAGCACGCGCTGCGAGCGCGAGTTCTCAAGGTGGTGGACGGTGATCATGGGCCGCGTTGTAGCAGCTTCGTCACCAGCTCGGGCGTGGTTGCGCTGCCGGTCTTCTTCATCAGGCGGGCGCGGTAGACGTCCACCGTGCGCGGGCTGATGCCCAGGCGCCGGCCCACGCCCTTGCTCGTGAGGCCCTGCACCAGCAGCGCGGCCACCTCGCGCTCGCGCGGGGTCAGCTGCACGCTGAGCACGCGCTGCGCGCTCAGGTCCTCGAAGGCCCAGATGCCGCTGGCGTGGGGGCGTGCGGGGTCGAGCGCGCGGCCGCTGACGTGGCACCAGAACAGCTCGCCGGCCACGCGCCGCATCACGCGGTCGTCGGCGTAGCGGCCGTCGGCGTCCAGCTGCAGGGCGATGCGCTCGCCCGTGCGCGCGAACTCGTCGGCCGAGGGGTAGAGGATCTCGAAGCTGCGGCCCACGAGATCCTCGCGCTCGGCGCCGAAGATGCGCAGCAGCTCGCGGTTCACGTCCACCATCAGCCGCTCGCGCGACAGCACCAGGCCCACCGGGGCCAGCTCGAAGGCGACGCGGTAGTCGGCGGCCGCGGCCGTCACAGCAGCGCGTAGGTGGAGGTGGCGTGGGCGGCCAAGGCACCGTCGGGGCCGCGCAGCTCGATCTCGCCGAACACGAGGTTGCGGCCCATCTTGAGCACGCGCGCCACCACGGCCACCGTGCCGGCGTCGGCCTTCACGCCGCGCAGGAAGCTGGTCTGCAGCTGCACCGTCGTCATCGGTCGGAAGCCGCCCAGGTGCGTCATCACCGCCAGCACCATGGCGGTGTCGGCGGCTGCCATCATGGTCTGCCCGCACAGCACGCCGCCGGCGTGGACGTGCGGCGGCGTCACCGGCAGCGCCAGGCGCACCTCGCCCAGCGCGGCGCCCGCCACGCGCAGGCCGAGCTGGCGCAACCAGGGGGCGAACTGGTCGTGCAGCGCCTGCTGTAACTGCTCCGGGGTGGCGAGGGAGGGCTGGTCCATGGCGGGGCTTTCGGCGTGCGGAGGGGGTGGATGCGGCAGGATGCTTAGGCGATCTTACGGACTGCCTACGTAATCGCGTACGTAGTACGCTGGCGGGCGGCTCCCATCCCTGAACCCCTCATCGAGGCCAAGGCATCCATGAACAAGATCTATCCCAGCGCGGCCGCCGCGCTGGACGGCATCGTCCGCGACGGGCAGCTGCTCGCCGTGGGCGGCTTCGGGCTGTGCGGCATCCCCGAGGCCCTGATCGACGCGCTGCGCGACAGCGGCGCGAAGAACCTCACGGCCATCAGCAACAACGCCGGCGTCGACGGCTTCGGCCTCGGCAAGCTGCTGGCCACGCGGCAGATCACCAAGATGATCAGCAGCTACGTCGGCGAGAACAAGGAGTTCGAGCGCCAGTACCTGGCCGGCGAGCTGCAGCTGGAGTTCACGCCCCAGGGCACGCTGGCCGAGAAGCTGCGCGCCGGCGGCGCGGGCATCCCGGCCTTCTTCACGAAGACGGGCGTGGGCACCCTGGTGGCCGAGGGCAAGGAAACGCGCGAGTTCGACGGCGAGCTGTACGTCATGGAGCGCTCGCTGGTGCCCGACGTCAGCCTGGGCAAGGCCTGGAAGGCTGACCGTTCCGGCAACCTGGTGTTCCGCCGCACGGCGCGCAACTTCAACCCGGCGGTGATCATGGCCGGCCGCGTGAGCGTGGTCGAGGTCGAGGAGATCGTCGAGACCGGCAGCCTCGACCCCGACGCCATCCACCTGCCCGGCATCTACGTGCACCGCCTGGTGCTCAACGCCACGCCCGAGAAGCGCATCGAGAAGCGCACCACCAAGCAGAACCCGAAGGGAGCCTGAGATGCCCTGGACCCACGACGAGATGGCCGCGCGCGCGGCCCGTGAACTGCAGGACGGCTACTACGTCAACCTCGGCATCGGGCTGCCCACGCTGGTGGCCAACTTCGTGCCCGAGGGCATGGAGGTCTGGCTGCAGAGCGAGAACGGCATGCTGGGCATCGGCCCCTTCCCCGACGACAGCGAGGTCGACGCCGACCTCATCAACGCCGGCAAGCAGACCGTGACCACGCTGCCCGGCAGCAGCATCTTCGGCAGCCACGACAGCTTCGCGATGATCCGCGGCGGCAAGATCGACCTGTCCATCCTCGGCGCCATGCAGGTCAGCGCCAAGGGCGACCTGGCCAACTGGATGATCCCGGGCAAGATGGTCAAGGGCATGGGCGGCGCCATGGACCTGGTGGCCGGCGTGCGCAACGTGGTCGTGCTGATGGAGCACGTGGCGCGCAAGAAGGACGGCGCGGGCTTCGAGCTGAAGATCCTGCCGCAGTGCACGCTGCCGCTCACCGGCGTGGGCGTGGTCGACCGCATCATCACCGACCTCGCGGTCATGGACGTCACGCCCCACGGCCTGAAGATCGTCGAGATGGCACCCGGCGTCACGCGCGACGAGCTGCAGGCCAAGACGGGCGTGCCGCTGCACTGAGCAGCCGCCGGCCGACAATGCGGCGCCATGCCGCGCCGCTGCCCCATCACCCTGCGCGTGGCCCTGGCCGCGTCGCTGCTCGCAGCGGCGCTGGCGGGCTGCAGCGTCCGGACCCCCGCACCGACGCCGGCTCCTCCCGCGGCGGCCCTGGCCCTGCCCGAAGGGGCCAGCGTCCTGGCCCCGCGACCGGCGCGCGACTTCTCCCGCCACGCCGTGGCCGCCGCGCACCCGCTGGCGGCCGATGCCGGCCTGGCCGTGCTGCGCGAGGGCGGCAACGCGATGGACGCGGCCATCGCCACGGCCTTCGCGCTCGGGGTGGTCGAGCCGCAGTCCAGCGGCATCGGCGGCGGCGCGCTGCTGCTGCACTGGGACGGCCGGCGCCGGCGCGCCTGGGACGGCCGCGAGACGGCGCCCGCGGCGGCCGGCGAGCGCCTGTTCCTGGGCGCCGACGGCCGGCCGCTGGCCCTGCGGGAGGCGCAGCGCAGCGGCCTCGCGGTGGGCGTGCCGGGTGCCGTGGCCGTATGGGCGGCGGCCCACGCGCGGGGCGGCCGCCTGCCCTGGGCGCGGCTGCTGCAGCCGGCCATCGCGCGGGCCGAGGCCGGCGCGCCCATCGGCCCGCGCCTGCACCGGCACCTGAGCGAAACGCCCACGCTGCGTGGCGACGCGCTCGCCGCGGCGCTGTACTTCCGCGCCGACGGCACGCCGCGCGCCGTCGGCGAGCGGGTGGCGAATCCGGCGCTGGCTGCGGTGCTGCGCCGCATCGCCGCCGAGGGCACGGCGGCGATGCACCACGGCGCGGTGGCCGAAGACCTGGCCCGCCGCGTGCGCAGCGCCTCGGCAGGGCCGGGCGGGCTGTCGACGGCCGACCTCGCCGGCTACCGCGCCGTCGCACGCGAGCCGCTGTGCGTGGACTGGCGCGAGCGCTGGCGCGTGTGCGGCTTTCCGCCGCCGTCCTCGGGCGGGCTGGCCGTGGCGCAGATGCTGGGCCTGTGGGCGGCGCTGCCGCCGCCGGCCGACGAGGCCGAGCGGCT